>JAKSMP010000035.1 GCA_024400505.1 Bacteroidales bacterium
GACCGCTGCTGTAGGCGGTGTTGCACTCCACGATGGTGCCATCGACTTCAAACACCAGGTCTTTGATGAGTTCGGGCTTAAGGTAGTTGGGGTTGCTGCCCTCGCCGGTGCTGATTTTGACGGCGACACGACCTTTGGCTTGCACCCCCAAGGCTTTATATATTTTCACCAGCGCTTCGGGTGAGATGCTGCGGGTTTCGTAAACAACGGATTGCGCGCTGAGAGATGCGGCAATCATCAGGGTGCAGAGTGCGGATAACAATGTTTTTTTCATGATAAGGAGTTGATAGGATTTTTTTTTACATTAGCAGGCTGCCTCAATCGGCTGCTTATTATGCTGGTATTGTGGGTAATATACATTTCTTTGATTTGCTATTTGACGATGCAAAATTACTCATTATTATTTAATACTGAATTACCCGTATTTGGGATGTTGTTACCCGTGTTTCGGGGCGTGGCTTTGGATATAGGAAAAAGGCGGGCTCGTTGAGAGTCCGCCTTTGTGCTCACGGCCAGTTGTTTTGCGAAACAGCGATGCGTGGCCAGTGGCCGCCGCACCGCGCAGGCCAGCTTCAGTTCTAAAATATAAGGTAATCCCCAGCGGGTGAAGCTCGGTGAAGCCCTCCCCCGATGAGAAAGGCCACCCCGCGGTGCTTGTGCCGCAAGGCATTCAAGCCAAGCCCCCCACTTTTGCTCAGGTGCGAGAGTGGGGACCATACTTTTTGTGTGCAATGCATTGGGCAAGTAAAAAAAAAACGAGCTATTCGATATACAGATTGGCAAAAATCATGATCTTGGAGTATCTGCAAATTGGATATTTCTTTATTTCC
Organism: Bacteroidales bacterium; assembly: GCA_024400505.1. Classification (GTDB taxonomy): domain Bacteria; phylum Bacteroidota; class Bacteroidia; order Bacteroidales; family P3; genus Colimorpha. The sequence goes on from JAKSMP010000035.1 coordinate 831, forward strand.
TCTTTGAGATGGTGCAGGAAATGGCGGTTGATGCGCAGCTGCATTTGTTCACAGTCACGGAATGGGGATACTTCATCTAATGCCACATCATAGTAATATGGTATTTTGCAGGGGACGTTGCTGTAAACACCTTCGCCATACGTCATTTTACAACCCATCCGCCTCATCTTGTTATATATAGTTGGCAGAATGACATTATTTATTGTTCTATCCAAACGCGCGTCCTCGCGGGCATATCCTAAAGTGTCAATAAACACATTGCCAATTGCTCTTGCTGTGAAGAAATCTTCACAAAGATAAGGAACTATGCTCCACACAAGAAGGGAGTCTTCAAAAGATAGCTTAATGGTGTCATTCTGATAGGAGAATCGAAGACGGTCCCTATAGGTATAGCACAAGGAATCCAAATCGGAGCAGAAAAACACATTAGGGTCTGCGCTGATAGTTAGCAGCTCGGAATAATCAGAAGGTCCTTTGCCATGCAAAAGATAGAATGATTGCAAACTAGACTGATAAGCCACATCCCAAAGCTGACATTCGCGGACAAATTTGAAGGCTTTCTCGCAAAAATCATCTGCTGACGATTGTGCATGCGTAAGTATCGGAGCGCAAAGCCCAATTAACAAATTTAATTTCAAGAACAATTTCATCATACTACGCGTTTTTTTTTGTTGGTATCGACCATTGTCTCTTTGGTGATAAATAATACGCAGATAATAGGTATCATCCAAGCAATCATCAATGAAAAATTAATCTTTTTTCGGGTTGACTTGTCTTTTCTTCATATTGCGAACCAACGATAGTATCCCACGGCCAGCCAATACCTAGAGCCACCACACCTTTATCTCGTCATTGGACCAAACAACACCAATACCAGCATAGGTGAAAATGCAAAAAATAAAATTCCCAGCAGCGCCACCACCTTCTTTATAACCGAAAAATGAGAAGCAGATAAATCATATCTAAAGTTTTTTATGATAGATTCAATGTTTTTCCTCCTCCATAGATAATATGGCAAAAGAATGATAATTGTGACTATCAAGCCCACCCAGAAAGCCTTGGTCTGATGATGATGAAACAAATAAGCATCCCCTAGGGCCGTAGTCATCAATAACAGATCAGCCGACAATGACCACCAAAACATTATACTCAACAAATCAAACTTCTTTTTCGCCTCAAGCATTAAAAAATCCAAAAACGGTTTCTCCCAACCGCTACCGTAGCGTTTCCGATAGCGATTCCTATATATTCTTTTCTGCAAATCGGTCAATGCCTCAATCAGGCAATACCACAAATCAATATACTTTTTCATCAGGCTTTGTTTAACTCGTTTGAAGAATCAGTCCTTGGCGCAAACCCTCGCCGAGGCCAGCCTCAGCATTAGGGCTGAAAGAGATATCTATAAATCGTCCTTTGTGCGCAAAATTTCTGACAATATTGCCCCCCCCAAAAAAAAGGTTCACAGAACCATTCTCGGATTTCTGCCTCGATTCTTTGCCTTGGCAAAGTGCGAGTTGCGATATCTTATCATATTGATCATTAATCATATTATTTCAATATTGATTCCGCCAACGGGTAAATATAGTCTTTAAATTCATCCAAGATTTGTTTTTTGCTCGTTATCCCTATTTTGATATGCGCTTTGACCAGGTCTTGCTCCCTGCCTAGATATCTCTATGGTCTTTTACCATTTTGAAAGAGGTGAATAAAAGAATTAATGTATGGATCAAAATAAGAAGTCTTATCACATTCCTTACATTTATGTAAGCGAGGTACGACGTCCATTTCCTCTACCGAACTGCAATTGGGGCACTTCCACTCATATTTTCCACAAATACAGCATTTATACACTTGTGCCTTATTGATTCTTTTTATCTTAATCAAGGAAAACAGATAAAGATTATACAGTGCGAAAAAAAAAGATATTCCTTTGAATGAAACAATCGGTCCGGAATAATATCTGTTTTTCAGCACTTTTAATCTACAGATATGTCCGTTTTTGCTGTCTAGCATATCGTGAGATAATTTGTATGTTTATACCCAAAATAATTGCAGCCTTAACACCAACTGGATTTTCTCCATTTATGGTGTAAGCGACTATTGGGGGGAATTCTGCGGCAATTGTGTGCTTGATGTGTTGACTTGTTTCATTTTAGAACGGTCAGATGTTCTTCTCCTCGTTTATTACAACACAAATTTATCTATCAGTGACGACAGTTCTACATCCTTCGTGACACCTATCCCATAATAAAGACAACGGGATAGTTCCTGCTTTGCTTGCATATCCCCATTTAGGGCTGCCAAGAAATAATAATAATATGCCTTGCGTTTATCTTTCTGCACGCCATTCCCCAATTCGTAACAGACTGCAATGTCCGTCAAGGCGTCTTTATACGATATAAAATCATTCTCCTGTCCCCCTTGAACGGAAATCTGAAGAAGCGAAAATCCCTTCTTATAGTTCTTTCTCACATGAAATCCATTCAAATACCATGTTGCCAAAGCATATGAAGCTTTTTTGTTGCCTAATTCTATGGATTCGTTTAATATACGAAGAACATCATGATAATCATAAGCCTCTTGCTCTGCAAGATGTAAGGCTTTATAATATAATTTGTCTCCTTTTGCCATTATTGTTAATTATCTTTTCTTTCGGGGGCCAGGATACTTGTCCGCCATCGGGGGGCAATGCTCAGCCACATGGTCAGCACCTTGCCGTCGTAGTACTTTGCACCGAAGTGGCCACAGCCCTTCACCTCATACCTCGACTGTGTTTGCAAGGGGGAGGGGGCTTTGCTTGAATGCCTTGCGGCATGAGCACCGCGGGGGGCTCTTCTCATCGGGGGGAAGCTTCGGAGAAGCTTCCCCCGAAGGTGTTCACTACTGTTGCGGCACTACGCAGCAGAGGTGCAGTTCTTGGTCGGTGTCGTTGATGATGGTGTGCCCGTGGCCTTTGGGGCAGTAGTGCACTTGGCCTTGGCGGATGGGGAGTTCTTGGCCGTCGAAGACAATCTTGCCGCTGCCTTGCAGCACGATGATGATTTCGCTGTCGGTCTCATGGCTGTGCTGGCCTACGCTGGAGTGGGGTGTCATGCGCACACGCATCACTTTGTTCATGTCGTCTTTGAAAATACGGAATGCCACGTCGCCTTCGCCACCCTTGAATCCGTTCTGCACGTCTTCGGTCATGGCCTCGAAGTCTATGATGCCTATGGTGGAGATGTTGAGTTGGGCCACGGAGTCGGTGGTGGATTGGGGTGTCTCTGCCGGAGCGTTTTGGCAGCTGGTGGCCAGGCCTAGGGTTGCCACAATCAGCAGTGCGGAAATGAGGTTGAAAATTTTTTTCATGGTGAATTGTTGAATGTTGTTGTGCTTGATTATTTTCTAAAGTTCTTTGGGCGAATAGATGGCGTTCCACCAGGTGGGGTCGTCTTGCAGCCAGCGGTTGAACCAGGCCACCATGGTGTTGATCCATTGCTGACGTTTGGTGAAGTCCATGATGCCGTGGTTTTCGCCTTCCACCATCACAAAGGCTGTGGGCACGCCTAGCAGCTTGAGTGCGGTGTACATCTGTATGCTCTCGCCGATGGGCACATTGGTGTCGGCGGTGCCGTGGGTGAAGAGCAGCGGACGGTGGATTTTGTTGGCGTTGTAGAGGGGTGAGCGATCGACGAAGAGGTCTTTGCGGGTCCAGGGGTAGGAGTTGGCTGCCGACACTTCGCTGTAGCTGTAGCCCCAGTAGCCCTCGCCCCAATAGCTGGTGTGGTCGGAGATGCCGGCGTGGCTGATGCCGGTGGCAAAGAGGTCGGTTTTGGTGAGCAGCAGCTGGGTCATGAATCCGCCGTAGGAGGCGCTCACGCAGCCAATCTTGTCTTGGTTCACCCAGCTGTTTCGGGCAAACCACTCGGTGGCCTCGATGATGTCCTCGGCAATGCCCTCACCCATGGTGTTCACATGGCGTGCGCCCCATTCTTGTCCAAAGCCGGAGGCGCCGCCGGGGTTGACGATAAGCACTATGTAGCCGTTGGCATTCCAGTAGTGGGCGGGATAATGGCTGCCGCCGCCAAAGCGGCGAGCCGTGGGGCTGCAGCCGCCATAGTAGTGCACGATGACGGGGTATTTCTTGCTTGCGTCGAAGTCGGCGGGCAGATAATAGTGGCCCGAGATGGGATAGCCATTGCGGCTCTTGAATTCAAAACCTTGGCAGGTGCCCAGATTGATTTGTGCCATGCGCTCGGCATTGAGGTCTTCAATCTCGCTCACGCTCAGCTTGCCTGACTTGCCGATGGCGAGCCGGTAGAGTCGGTCGGCTGTGCAGGCGCCCGATCCGTAGTAAATCATAGTTGAACCATTGGAGGCAAGGGCGCAGCTGCCTATTACTTCGCAGGGCTGGTCAACCTTGGTGATGGAATGGGGGTAGCGGTCCAGCTTGAGCTGATAGAGGCTTACGGAATCTTTGTTTTCGGCGGTGAAGAAGCAAAGTCCGTTGTTGGAGAGATATACGCTCTTGAGCGAGGGGTCGAAGTCGCGGCTGAGCGACCAGGTGCTCTTGGTGTCGATATCGTAGAGGAACAGTTGGTGCTCGAACTGGTTGGGCGTAAGGTTCTCGGGCAGGGTGCATCCCAGGCGGTTGAAGGCTTCGGCACTACCTGTGATGAGCAGTCTGTTGGTGCCGGGGATATAGTCGATGCCGCTGATGAATCCATCTTCGCGTATGAGGGTATCTACTTGGAGGGTATGCAGGTTCATGCGGCAGACGGTGGTGAGGGTGGTGGGGCGCTGGGTGAGCCGGTCGTGGCTGAAGCCGAAAATCATGTAGCGGCCGTCGTGCGAGATGTCGTACATCCACACGTTTTTGTTGCCGAAGGTGAGGGGCTGGAGGATGCCGGTGTTGAGGTCGAGCTTGGAGAGTTTGTTGCGGTTGCGGAAGCCGGGCTGGCGGTCGTCGGGCACCAATATCTCATACACACCTTTCTCTTTTTCGGGTCCCTTCACCTCCTCGTTGATGATGAGGAAGTCCTCGGTGGGCGACATGGTGAAGGAGCCTTCGGGCAGGTCGGCACAAAGCAGGTCGGCGGCGTTGGTGGCGGGGTCAACGGCATAGAGTCGTCGGCGGCCGTCTTCTTTGCGCACCGACAGGTATTTGTCGCTTTGGGGCATCCAGCCGTAGTAGTCGTGCATAGCCATCTCGCGGCCTGTGGCCAGTTCTTTGACGGCCACCTCGTAGTGGCTGCTGCCGTCGGGATTGAACCAGCTTTTGCCCACGCGGGCATATTTGCCCGAGGCTGAGAGCGACACGCCGGAGTAGTGTTTCATCTCCATATTGTCGGCCATGGAGAAGGGGCGTTTGGCTCCTTGGCGGCTGAGGGCCACATTGAGCGAGTCTTTGGTCTTCAGCTCGATCTGCAATGCTGCGGTGTCGGCCACATATTTCACCATCACGCGGTACTGCCCAGGCTGGTAGGGCTGCTCGGCGGTGGTTGCTTTGTCGTTCACAAACACTTTGTAGAGTTTGGGCCCTTTGATCGAAACTTCCACTTTGGCATATCCTTTCACCTGGAAGTCGAAGGCGGCCAGATAGATATCGGTGTTGTTCTTGTCCTGCGTGGTGGGTGCTTGGCTGAGCGACATCAGCGGAGCTTTCTCCAGGTTGGTGGCGGCTATGCGGGTGTCCAGCAGCAGGTCTTTGCTGTATTTCTTTTGTGAGGCATCCACGCTGTCAATCAGCATGGGCGGCTGCACTCGGTAGGGACCGCGGTGGTGCACTTTATCTACTTTTACTTGCGCCATGGCCATGGTGGCGGCCAGTGTCAGCACGAAAGCGAATAATTGTTTTTTCATCTTTAAATATTACTATTGAGTTTGTTTCTGTTGTTTCTCCTGATGGGGGAGGGTTCATAATTGTTTGCAAAGATAACGATATTTTTCTAAACTTTACGGAAAAAGCGTATCTTTGCATTTTGTAAAATGAATTATTAGCATCCGCCACTATCGTGCAGTACAGTCATTTCAACGGATATGTTTTTAGGGGCAAGGCGCTCTCTTGGCCTTTGATTGTCGGCTTTTTGGCCTTGGAAGGCTTGATTTTTGCGGCTGGCTGTCTGGGGTATAGCAGCGCAATGGAGCAGATGAGGGCTCATTTGGTGTCGATGGCCTTGGTGGCGGTTGCGTTTGGGGTGGCGGCTTTGGCTTTTGCCTCTTCGCGTCGAAAGCGTGTGGTGGTGGTGCGCGACGAGGGGCTGTTTTTGAGCCACGTGGCACGGTATAATGAGTGTGGCGTTTATTTCTCCTCTGTGGATAATTGCATGTTTGAGTGGAAACGGATCACGGCTCTTTGGCTGCAGAGTATCGACACCAATACCAATGCGCCCAATGTTCACCCGCATCCCCCAACGCTTTTTATGCAATTGGATGGGAAACCCATAGTGTATGCCTGTGAGCTGGTGCATATCATGGACTCTCTTTCTGCTGCCCGATATGAATCTCTCTGCCAAGCTATCTGCCGGTGTGCCGGCTATACTTATCGCCGAGAAGCCATCTCGGCCAGCGGCAGGTCGTGGCGGTATGCGTTTGACGCAGGGCGGAGTGTTAATTGATTTTATGCAGGTATTGTTCCATTCCTTTGCGTATGGAGTGGAGCCCAAATTGTTCTGGTTTCACCTGGTTGAGCGGTATCCAGCGCAGGCCGCTTATGTCGTCGGCCCCTTCGGGGGTGGGGCAGTAGTCTAGTTTCACTTCAAAGAATAGGTCGATGGTTTTCACGCACATGCCCGAGAATGGGTAGGTGTTGGGTTGCGAGAAGAGGTATCGCATGTCTTGGGGTTGAATGATGAGGCCCGATTCTTCTCTCACCTCTCGGCAGAGCCCCTCCTCGGCTGTTTCGTCCATCTCCATGAATCCGCCCACCAAGTCGAGGGTGCCTTGGGCGGGCTGGCAGGCGCGCGTGCCTGCCAGTAGCTCGCCTCGGGCATTCAATATTATGGCCACTGTGGCTCCGCGGGGATTGGTGTAGAGGGTGAATCCGCATTGGTCGCACCGCCTGGCGTTGTGTGCCATGGGGCGGAAGTGCGCGGCTCCACAGATGGGGCAAAATTCAAATCGATATAAAGGATTGTCGGGTAGCATTATTTGAGGTCCTTTGCCAGACGTACCGAGCGGCGATACTGCACACCGGCGCTGGCGGTCTCCACTTGGTAGGGGTTGAACCACAACTGGCCAGCGCGGATCATGCCTTCCACTGCACCCACAAAGGTGGAGCTCCAGTAGCAGCCCAGATAGTCAACAGACACCATGCTGTTGTCGGCCACGTTCACACATCCTGCCGAAGGCATGAACACGCAGCCGGCTTCTTCCATCAAAGCCCAGTCTTCAGCCGAATAGACATTGGTGGCGTATGTTGCGGGTTCGTTGATGGATGCTGCGCGGGGAGGCGCAACGCTCTCGGGCATGGCAAACACGTCGGGGAACAAGATGATGCCTTTCTGTCCATTGACGGTGGCAATGGAATAGCGGGCATTCTCCACTCCGTTGAGGGTGGAGCCGGCGCGGTGGTTGACGAGGTATTCCCATTCCTGTGACGAAAGGGTGCGCCATGTGCCGGCGGGGTCGAGGGTCTCGCCATTGAGGATGGCGTTGTGCACACCCCAGTCATATTCTGTGCCATCGATGTTGCCGCCAGTATAGTATTGGCTGGCCGAATTGATGGTGAGGTAGGGGTGGTAGTTGTCGTAGCCGCTGGTGGCCCAGCCAAAATTGTCAATCCAGCCAGCATAAACTGCTGAGGTTTGGCAGTTGCCATCCTTTGCAGCGTCCCATGCGTTGGGGGCTATGCGCCATGTGTTGGTGGAGGCTTGGTATTGCAGATTGCCTTTGGCCATTGTCACTTGCTTGTCGGCACTCACGCTGTACACATTCTTCTCTACCACAGTGGGTTGCTCGCCGCCAGTGGTGTCGTTGTTGTCGGGTGCGGGTTGAGGGTCTTTTTCGCAGGCTGCCCAGGTGAGGGCTGCAGCCAGCATTAGGAATAATGATTTTTTGCTCATAGTATTTATTGTATTATATTAAAATGCAAAGATACGAAATAATTTTGGTAATGGAGAAAAAGTGTCGCACGCCTCACTCGGTCGTGAGCCGCCACACCAGCGTGGCATGGCTTGCCAGGCTGGCATCCAGATGACCGCTGGTAGGGCTCAGGCAGTGCGTGGTCTCTCCCTGCATGAGGTCCAGTGCGCGGTAGGTGGCGGCGGGGTCCAGCTCGGGCATTTGGTCAAGGCGCAGACTGATGTCGGCTTCGGCATCGCTCAAGTTGGTGATGGATATGGCCACATCGCCTCCCGCCAGCGGTTTCACCAGCACCAGATGGTCGCTGTCGGCCTCGGCTGGACGGGCGGCGAGGCCCAGCGGGTCTTGGTCCAGGGCAATGAGGTGGGGGTTGGTGATCAGTGCCAGGTCTTCTTTGTAGAATGGATTGTATATGCCTGTGCCGCAGCGGCTGTGGCCGTCGTAGAGGGTGGTGATGTCCAGGCACAGGGTGAGCGGGCTGCTCCACATGCACCATAGTATCATTTGTGTGCGGTATTCGTGTTGTGTCATTCCCTGGCCTTGCGTGCCGGCGTTGCTGCTCTTGCCGCTGCCATGCAGTCCGCACATCAGCATGTCGGCATCGCTGAATCGGTTGATGCCGCTGTAGGGCCAGATGCGGTTGAACACCTCTATGTTGTCCATCACCCCTCCGCGGTAGGTGGGGTTTGTCCAGCAGTCGCGGGTGTCGGCAGTGGCGCGCCAGCAGGTGGCCCCGGCTTCGGCACCCCAAAGCCATGGGCTGCGTTCTCCCCATTCGCACATGTAGTAGATGAAGTCTGGCTTCGTGTGCTTGGCCAGCTGGCGGGCCATGGCGGTGTAGGCTGCTTGGGCGGTATCGGCACTCTTGCCAGCAGCATAGCAGTAGTCGTATTTCAGCAGGTCAAATCCCCAGCGGGCAAAGTCCTGCGCGTCCACTGCCTCAAATCCCAGACTGCCCGGCTGCTGGCCCGAACAGGTGCGGATGCCCGCATCGCTGTAGATGCCAAACCTCAGTCGGCGCTGGTGCAGGTAGTCGGCCAGCGTGTTCAGCCCCTGCGGGAATTTGGAGCTGTCTGCCCTCAGGTGGCCGTCGGCGGTGCGGTCGTGGGTGGCCCAGCGGTCGTCAAGGCACAAGTATCGGTAGCCCGCTTTCTCCAGCCCTAGGTCCACCATGGCGTCGGCCAGCAGGCGTACCCGCTGGTCGGATATTTCATCTTCGAAGATGTTCCAGGTGAGCAACCCCATGAATGGGGTGGATTGCGGCAGCTGGCGACGGACCGATAGGCGGATGGTGTCGCGTGAGTGGTTGCTCACTATATAATAGGTATAGGTGCCGGTGTCATCTACTGTGCCTGCTATCATTCCTTTGCGGGGCATCCATTCCAGCCCGGCGGGTAGCTGCTCTATGCTGATGCCCACGTTTGTGTGCACATACTGGGCAAATGGCGTTCCTGCGATGGCATACACGGTGTGGGCGCACTCCACGAATCTTTCCTCGGGGGTGTGGGCTGCGATGGATTGGTTTATGAGTTGGGCTGCTTGGCTGTAGCCCAGGCTGTTGAGGTAGGGGCCGTCGAAGTATTGTGCGTCCAGCAGCTTGCGCAGCGGCAGGTAGTACACCTTTCCCTGGTCGGGCGGGCAGCAGGTGTCGTCTGCCAGCACATAGATGGCTTCATATTCTGCCCCTTGGGCCTCGATGTAGGCCAGAGCGGCCTGTGTGTGTTGGCGTTCCTGCTCGGCGGTCATCGCGCCCCAGCCTATGCCGCGGTTCAGCATGCGGGCGTTCCCCGTCAGCTCGTTCCATTCTCCACATTTGGCCATCTCGCCACCCACAACCAATATGTCGCGGGGGGTGGAGGGCAGGGCTCCGTAGTAGCCAATGCGCATCGATGCCGACCCCCACAGCCGCCTGTCGGCCATCGAGGGCAGCTGCAGTGCGCAGCGGCATTGGGGGTGAATCTTGGGGGCAATCTCTTGGCACCAAATGCCGTAGGCCCGCGCCGTCAGGTGCAAGCCGTCCAGCGAATAGGCCGTGTCGGTGGTGATGCCCATCATCTTGTCGTAAAGGTCAATAAAGGTGGCCCCGTGTTTGGCGGCTGTCTGCGCCAAGAGCCGATTGGTTTCGCGCTCGGCTGCCAGGGTGCGGCTGCCCGATGTCGAGGGCAGAATGCTGTGCAGTATCACCTGTGTGCGGGGCGAAAGTTGATGTACAAGTGCCAGTGTGCTATCTATATTGTCGGCCACCTGCTTGGGGCTGATGCCCGACCCTAAGTCGTTGGTGCCTACCATCAAAAGCAGCTTGTAGGGGTGTTCACGCACCATCCAGCCGATGTTGGCCAGCACCTCGCTGCTGAGTGCACCCGACACCCCGCGGTTGCAGATGTGGTAAGGCTCGGGCAGGTTGCAGAAAGCTTCGTGCCAGGGAAACATGTCGGTGATGCTGTTGCCCACAAAAAGTATGGCGTTGCTGTCGCAAGGCAGGTTTTTCAAAGTTTCATAGCGGTGTTGGCGGAAGGGTAGGTCGGCATTCGCCCAGGTGACGCCCAACATCAGCATCAGTGCCAGGCATAGCGTGTGTTTGTGCATTTCTTTCTACTTGTTTTAAGGGTGTGTTCTATAAAACGCTGCCGTCCCCATTTTATTGCCCACACTACCACGATTTTAAGCAGCCCATTGAACTCGTATGGAAGTCGATGGTGGTGCGTTTCTGCCTGCTGCCGGTCAAAGAATCAATTCTGAGACCAAAATCTAATCATAAACCTTGGGGCGCATATTGCTCCACCACCCAATGGGTGAATCTTGAACTGTGCCTTCATGGTTTTGAGAGTTATCAGTCTGTAACTTAATATCAGCCAGTATGGCCACAGCCAGGTCTATGCTGCCACCAACATATGGTTGGATTTCTTCGGTTCGTTCGTCTGCTTCGGGATTGGAATATGGTGAATATCATGCGCTATTACTACTTCTTTTGCTCTTGTGGGGCTGCGTGTGCTTGCTCCTCTTTCCCCCACCCCCATCAGATGCCGCCTATATATTAAAATGTATATATTATATATACTATATTATATACATATCCCCCCATCTCCCCATATATTAAAAGCCCTCCTCAATAATTGGGCAAAGATAGGGACCCCCGAATACTTGGTCCTGCCTTTCGATCAATAGGCGTTACCACGGCAATACTACGGCAATACCCCATCGGGCAGTTGGGTCACTTATGCGCTGGAGTCGTGTCAAGGTGTCACGGGCGTCAAGTGTCATTCCCCAATTTAGAATCTTGGCGAGTGGGTTCTTCTTTCCCCATAGAAATAGAGTATGTGCAACCAAATTTACACCTGGCACCCACGCTGCTATTTTCTCGCCGAAATCCGTTTTTGCCGAATTTGGAGAGGCCATCAAAGTTTCGAAGACGCTACTCCACCGACGCTATATCGGTGCGAAACCCCACAGACATTGGGACATTAGCCAATGCCTGTGGGGTAAATGGCGCAGCGATAGCGTGTGCCAGAGGCGCACCTGAATGGCGACATGACCTCATCCAAGCCCCTTCTAGAGGACGCTCTGCCCTCCACGAGAGAAAAACTTGGCTTCGGGACAGAAGAGGGAAAGCTTGTTCCTTGACGAGAAGGCCGTTCCCTATAAGGAATGGATTTTGTCGAAACATACCCTGGTTCTTATACTCGAAGTTCGAGCATAAGGTGGGGGAGGGGGCTACGGCTGACGAAGTCAGCACAAAGCTGCCATAATACAAAAAAAAGAATCGCTCAATAAGCGGTTCTTTTTTTCTGGTGGAGCTGGAGAGGAAAGGACGGATAAGAACCGTCCGCCAGCGAGCGAGCCGAAGGGCGAGGAGCGGAATACTCAGTTTTCGAAACCCCTTTCGAAAACCCTCAACCATTCACATTCGACCGACTCACTCCAGCTGCCATAATACAAAAAAAGAATCGCTCAATAAGCGGTTCTTTTTTTTCTGGTGGAGCTGGAGAGGAAAGGACGGATAAGAACCGTCCGCCAGCGAGCGAGCCGAAGGGCGAGGAGCGGAATACTCAGTTTTCGAAACCCCTTTCGAAAACCCTCAACCATTCTCATTCGACCGACTCCCTCCAGCTGCCATAATACAAAAAAAAGAATCGCTCAATAAGCGGTTCTTTTTTTTCTGGTGGAGCTGGAGGCTCCCGATATTTCATTGAAGAAAATGCAGTTTCTCAATAAAATAGGGGTGTCGGATTGAGCAACAAGAAACAAAGCGGAAACAAAAATGTACCTTTATTGCCTCCCACACACCCCCAGCAGCGTGCCGAACGACAACACACCGCATCCATACAACTGCACTACGAATTATGCTTTCGACCTTCGAAAGCAGATGCAAAGATACGACTTTTTCCCCACTTGGAAGAAAAATAGTTGCAAAGTGATTACAATATAATCACAGAGTGTTGATGCACAGGCACTTTTGTTGTTCATTTGTTGCTCGAATTATTGCAAACCCTCACAACTCACTATATTTGTGCGTTTTATCAAATACTTTTACTTTCCAATACAGAAAGTAACATAAATAAAGCACTAACAAACACAATATAGGGGGTTATGTAATAACCCCCGTGTAAGGGTGCGCCGTCGGCATTTTTGAGGGTGTCAGCCTCGGAGGTTCGCGCTGATGGGCGACAGTCTGCCAGACATCGCGCGCGCGTACACGGGTGCAAGTTCCGGCACGAGTAACCCCTCGGATCGCACCCTGCAGCCCACCGCCACCCCGTCGGCGCGGTTCTTTGGTGTCGCCGTCCGTGCTGGTAGGAGTGCGCCGTGTCTGTCTGTGTGGAGTACCGACAATACTGACCGACGGCGAAACCACCCAAACACAACCCACGGGGGCGCGGTGCGCGACAGCGCACAACAAAAATATACCCTCTATCTTTTCATATCAAATCATATCTAATCATAATCATATCGTACCATTCGCATACAACCGCATACGACCGCATACGACCGCATACGACCGCATCGATTTTCAGCAGGGCAAAAACAACAGTTTTCACCTCATCGGAGTGCCAGTTGTACCCCTCGGAGCGCACCCCGATTGAAAAATTTCGTGGTAGGGAATTTATTTTTTTAGTGTACTGACTGCCAGGATCGGCGACAATACTCCCACGGGGAAAAGTGATTGTAATACAATCATATTATATTAATTATCAGATAGTTGTATTTTGTCAATTCAAAAATAGTTCGTACCTTTGCACCGTCAAAATTCAAAAAATATTCAACAATGAGCAACACAGAAAAAAAACAGCCTCTAAAGACCATAACCGTAAAAGGTGGACAGCAAGTGTTAGACCCCGCCCCTATTGACTATTGCGGTATGTGGGAATTTTCACAAGTAGATAACTACCACAACGCCCTGACAGATATGCTACAGTATAAGGTATATTTTATTTGTGAAAACTACTACACGGGTCAGTCTTCAATAGACGGTATCAATAATGCGTTTCTTGCTTTGTCAGATGTTTCCCGATTTAAGGAAGATTATTTGAAACGCAGAATTGAGCAACTTGAAGAGGCGTTAGGTCTTTCACATAATAGGGATATAGATACAGGAAGGGGGAACAATGACATAATAGGGATATAGATACAGGAAGGGAGAACAATGAGTAACACAGCAACACAAATCAAAGTTTCGGAGCAGACCGCCACGGGCATTGTTCTGTTACGGGAGTTTTCAGCCCTCGCCGATAGGGTTCATTCGTATGCGGAAACGTTAGGATTTCCGCGTTTGGTCGCCGATGCATCCGGAAGTGACACGGAATTGTCAACCCTTGCCAATGAATACAGCGACTATATAGGTTGCTGCATTATGGCTTCCATTAATGAGGCGGTAGGAATGAAAAGCGACGAGATATAGACACTCTTTCGCCCTCGCTCCTATTGTCGCCCCGTAGAACGCCCGCCGTTGGCTTCTGCGGGGCTTTCTCGTTGGCTGCGGTCAGTTGTGCCACCTCGCCACCGCAACGCCACCAGCGGGCAAAACAAACGGGGTGCGCCTCGATTGGTACACCCCGCCCTTGTGTCACCTTCACCTGTGTCAAAATGCCCGATTACAGCCCCATTTTCTCGGTGATGTCGGCGGCGGTCTTGCTGTCGACGTAGGTAAGTTCATACGCCTCTTTCTCGCCGTCGAAGAGGCTTTGCAGTTCTTCGATGTGCGCCTGTACCGTGCGGCGTTCCTGGTCGGCTTCGTAGCCCTCGCCCGTGATGACTGCCAACACGTCTCGGGCTTCTTGCAGCTGCTCTTCAAGTTCCTGCATATTCTTGATGCGCTGGGCGCGTTCCTGCTCGTTGGCTCTCTGTCGGTCTAATCTCGTTTCCATTGTTTGAGGTGTTAAAGTTTTTCGGTAAGTTTCTTCATTCCCGCCTCACCCAGAGACAGGGCGGCGATTTTGTCCTGTGCCTCTGCCAGTCGCTTATTGAGGCTGTAGATTTGTGCCGTTGCTTCCTGCCACTTCTGCGACTTCTCGCGGCTTACCTCGCCGAATTTGAGTCGGTATTGTTCGCGGTCGCGTTCCGCCTGCTTTACGGCTTCTTTGAGGCTGGCGACTTTCGCATCTGACAGTTGAATTTTCGTGCGACGCTGGCGGGCTGCATCTGTGTACTTTCCTTTAATGCTGTTGTAGTCCATTTTCTTTGTTAATTTGGTTATACTTACTATTTTTCTTACTGTCCGTTTTGGATCGCCGCGCGTAGTTCCGGCGGTAGTGTGTCGTGGTCGATGGGGGGCATATAATACTCCCACCTGTAACGCCCGTGTCCGTCCTTCACAAACTCTTGTTTGATGTCGTAGCCCTGCCGTCGGAGTGCTGCCACAGCTCGTACTGCGTTGGGTAGGTGAAACACGTTGCGGATGTCGGCGGACGTGAAACGCTGGTTTCCCAATGCCATTGCCGTAGCCAGTTCGTCAAGTCTCGCCGCATACCCTGTCGGCGGTTCGCCCTCGCCCCTCACCTGTCGGGGGTCAATCAATGTTCTTTGCTTCTTCATATTGCTACTATTCTATACGTTTGATGTTTGGCATTCCAAGTTCCAGCAACAGGCGGCTGGCTAGATGTTCCGCGCTTATCGTAACGTCGAAACCCCGTGCCTGTACAAATTTGGCGTAGTTCTTCCCGGCAACGACTATAAGGGCAATTCCTGTGGGGTAGTCTGCTGCCAGTTGGCTGATGTACTCGCGCCCCTCTTTCGCGCCCTGGTGTCCGTCCTTCACCACTTGAAACGATGCGCCACGCCCTTCTATAACCCTTCCGTCCACAACGACGATGTAACCGATAGAAGAACGGAGGTTGCCCGTTTGGTCTTTGTAACTGCCTTTCTCCCTCGCCTCGTTCACCACCTTTTCGCCGATAACTTGGAGGTGCTTGATAAACTGTTTCCGCTGGTTCTCGATTGCCGCCTCAATTTGGCGGTCTATCTCGCTCATTGGTGTTGTCTGTTTGATACCCATATTGCTGTGTTTTTCGTTAGTCGGGTATATATACCCATTGCTGTTTTTCCTCGCTCCAAACGTCCGACGTGGACGGGCGCGGGGGTGCGTCCATTGGTACGGTTCTTGTTGGTGTGTAGTGCCTCAATCCGCCGGTGCGGTCGATGTACTCGCCAACGCCCAATTTAACGCCCTGTGGGGCTGTTTTGGCGTTGCCGTGGGCGTTGGTGTGTTCCCGCTGCTCCCACGTCCTTACGGCGGCTTCCCAATCCTTCATTGAGGCGTTGCCAACCTTCCACCCTTTCGCCGTGTAGTAGTCCACGAATTGTCGTGCGTCGATACCGTTCCCGCGTTCCTTGCAGTAGTCCGCTACCTCTGCCACGGTCGGAGGGGTGAAACGCTGGCGGAGTTTCTTCGGTGCTGGTTCTTCGACGGGGGCTGTGCCGGAGGTTGGCGGCTGCGGTTCTAACTCTCGCTGCCATCTGGCGGCTGCATTGGCGGCGTTGGTGCTGCACTTCCTTTCGTATGCCGCCGCGTCCTTGTCTATCTGCTCAATCCACGGCGACGTGATAGCCTTTGCAATGTACAATGTGGGGTCGGGTTCTTTCCCCTCGAACACATATTGCATAATCATTTCGTAACACGTCAGCCTATCGTCTGCACCAAGATTTTGAGCCGCCCGATACCACGAACCACGGAATATAAAATCGTCTTTCATTGTGTCAGTATATTGATGATGTGGTATTGTGGTTGTTCGTCGGCAATACAGACAGTTCCCGCCGTTGGCAATATGCGATGAAACCGCGTCAATTCAGATCTGCGTATGTCCGTAACTCGGTTGTAACGGCAATTGGCGCACTCGATAGACTGGCGGCGGCGGTCGCGCCTGTACGGGCAAATATCGTTGTCTGTAATTGCTTTCATAGGTTGTGCCGTGTGATGAAATAGACCTTGTAGCGTATGCCGTTGGAGTTCACTAGCCATTGGTCGGAGATTTCCACGCCCTTACGCCGCAGTTGCCGTATTGCCGTGCGGGGGTCTGACTGTTTCGCCTCCTGTACCAGTTCGCGGACGCTGTGGGGCAGTCCGTCCGATAGTGCCGCCATAATAGCCCGCTGTGCGTATGCCTCGGCGGGTATTACTGGGGGCTGTTTTGTTTGTGCTGTGTTGCTCATTTCCTTGCCCCCTTTCTGCCCGTTCTCGGAGCGGCGACAACGTGCGCCACCGCTTGTTGTGATACCTCGGCGTTGCTGGCGACACGGTGAGAGGTCGCCCACGCTTCCAAGTCGGAGCGGTTAAAGTAGGTGATACGCCCGCCGTGGTCGGCTTTGCAATAAGGTATGTCCTTACGGCTCACAAGTTCGTAGATGTACGACTTCGACAACCCCAGGAATACCGCCGCCTCGTCCATTGTATAGACGGTTTTTGCACCCAGCAGGGCAGCGCGTTCGATGCGCTGCAATTGTTCTTCGATGTGTGTTAATTTCATTGTGCGTTGTTCTTTGCGTTGCGGTCGGTGTTGGAGGGTGAGACCTCGCCGCCCGTACCTCTCGGCGCACTTCTGAGGGGTCGCCGCTTCTCACCTCGCGGGCTTCCTCGAAATGCGATGCAAAGATATACGAAAAATCCGACGTGATTACAATAAAATCACTGTGTTTCAATCAAATAGTAAGTATTTTGGAAATAACACATTTCTGTTAAGATTATTTAATGTTTAAGGGGGTATCTGCACCCCTGCAAATACCCCCTTAAATGTTGTTTTTTTTTGGTTTTTCTTGGTTAATTTAGTCTTTTTTATAGCCATTTGAAGGCATCGACCCCGACAACGGGCGTAGCCTTCCCGTCCTTGAACAAGACAGCCATTGGCAGACCCGTAGGGGGTCTGTCGCCGTTTTCGTCACGGGGAGTGCCTACGCAATAAACGTCATAGCCTTTCAAGTGGTGTACATACGTTATCACCGTTCCCATTCCTTCGGCGGCTTCCTTCACCTGTTGCGGTATCTCGATACCATTTTCGCCGATGGGGTAGTGCAACGCATCTTCGCCGCAGACAAACTCCACCGTCTCACCGTCCCATAATACCAGCGTAGGCAGACCCACGGGGACGGGTCGCCCGTTGTCGTCCACCTCGCTTATTCCGAACACATCCAACGTGCCGTTTTTCCCTAAATATTTGACACTATTGCAGCCCTCATATTGTGCCGCCTCGATAACTTGCTGTGGTATCTTCATAATCTATCAAAATAGGTTGTTCAACAAATCTACGGCGTTCTCCTTCTTCTTGTCTATAATCTTGGCGTATATCTGTGTAGTTCCGATTTCTCGGTGTCCTAACAGTTTGCTCGTGGTGTACAAGTCCGCGCCCTTCGTCAGCATTAGGGTTGCGAAAGTGTGCCGCGCTGTGTGTAGCGTCAGGTTCTTCGTAATGCCCGCAGCTGTCGCCCACCGCTTCAATGCCCTATTCATTGCTGGCTCGGTCGGCAGACCCTCGAAAACGGGGCTGTCTGCGGGCTTGTCGCCCTGTGCTGGTAGATATTGCCGCGCTGCATCCGACAGGGGCAAATAGAGGGGTGTCTGTGTCTTTTGCTGGCGAATACGCAGCCGCCACCGCCCGCCGTCCTTCTCGATGTCAGCCCACCGCAGCCCCTTCACGTCCGATATACGCAGACCGCAGCAGCACATAAACAGATAGACAGACCGCACCGCCGACGCTGTGGGGGTTGCCTCCAACGCTTTCAGTTCTTCCTCGGTCAAATATTCCCGTGTACTTTCCGGCACCTCGATTTTGTCCGTACTCGACAGCAGATTGCAGGGGTTGGAGTGCAATATGCCGTCTCGCACCGCCTCATTGAGGGCAAAGCGGAAGCAACTGTATTTCTTGTGTGCTGATTTCGGGGAGAGGTGTTGCCCCTTGTTGGCGCACCCCCTCGTTATGATATACCCGTGTTGCAGGTAGTCAATGAAACCCTTTACAAACTCCTTGTCTATGTCTTTCAGCCGGACACGCGCCCCCGCGTACTCGGTCAGCACCGCCCCCGTTTGTTCCAGCATACGCCCCCAGGTGTGGCGGTTCATTCCCTCAACGGTCTTTTGCAACGCTCGGTCGGCACATTCTCGCATCCAGTCCGACAGTAGGATTTTCGATTGTGCCACCTTCTTTAACCCTGCATCCTCGGCAATAATAGACGTTACGCGCTCGGCTTTGATTGCGTTTGCAGCCCGCAGCGTCTCGGCGTTGGTGATTTTGTCAAACGGGGTTCTTTCTGGTACGAGATACAGGCGCAAATACTCATACTCCCGCCGTCCTTCCTTGTAGTAGTCCAAATAGAGCGACTGGTTACCGTTGGCAAGTTTTTTCGACCGCAGCCGCACGGGTTCTTTTGCTTTCGCTGGTTGCTTCTTTCGTGGCATAATAGGTACATTTTTGTTTTTGTTTCGCGGTGCAAAGATACACATATTTTTTGAATGAGAAACAAACGAGAAACAAAAATGTACCTAATTAACCCATAATAAACTCAAATTAACCCCCTTTTATAGTATGCTGATATATAGTGTATTTGTTGTGATTTTCAGCAATATAGGGAAACAAAAAGAGGCTCGTTTGAGCCTCAAATTGTGGAGCTGGAGGGAGTCGAACCCTCGTCCAAACAAGTGACAGATGTGCTTTCTACATGCTTATTCCGTGATTGATTGTCGGGACGACTCTGGACGCGGACACCCAAGGCCGACCTTAGCTTCTAAAACTTCATCAGCAATCCGAAGCTTGTTGCTGACTATCCCGTTCTTGATGAGCACCTCCGTTTCTTTGACCGACGGGCGTGGTCGCGGGGAGATGTCTTGTCCCTGCAGCTGTTGCGGGGATTAAGATAACCTACTATACTTCAGTTATGCAGCAAGAGCGTAGTTATTTTCGCCAATTAAATTTAATGCACCCATGGTTGAGGCTACTAGTGCGTGAGCCTGCATGCTTACAAATCCCCCTCCTTGCTGTCAAAACCGGTCAGCCCCGGATTGGCATCTCGGCATCATCCTTGCTCTCGGATGCGGGAGACTATGTGGCAAAAAAAAAGCCCTCATAACTGAGGGCTCCTTTTTGTTTGGCGGTCCGGACGAGACTCGAACTCGCGACCCCATGCGTGACAGGCATGTATTCTAACCAAACTGAACTACCGGACCAACTTTGTTTGCATCTGATTTATCAAAGACCTCTCTTTCTGTCTCAAATGCGAGTGCAAAAATACGACATTATTTTGAATTACCAAAATTTTTTTTCGTTTTTTTGTGCTATTGTTGGTGTTCTTGTTGATAATCAATATAAAATTCATATAATATTTTAGTGCTCTTCCCTTTGGTTTTCCTCTTTTTTGTTCAAAAAGTCCACCTTTTTTCTATTTTTGCTGTCTTTTTTATTTGAATTTTTATTCATATTTTGTCTAAGTTGCAGATATTTAACTGTTTGTGTTGTGTTGTTCTGTGTATTGCTGTGTTTAAGTATTTGTATTATAGCCTGATGATGATTTTGCCGTTGCATCTTCATCATCATTTTTCGCTTCCTGCCTTCGCTATAACCTCGTTGGTTGTTCGCTCACGCTTCGCTGCTCCTTCGCTCACGCTTCGCTGCTCCTTCGCTCACGCTTCGCTGCCCCTTCGCTCACGCTTCGCTGCCCCTTCGCTCACGCTTCGCTGCTCCTTCGCTCACGCTTCGCTGCTCCTTCGCTCGGCTTCGTTCAGGTAGGGGCTGCGAGCGAAGATGGGGCCTTCTGCTGGCGAAGATTTATCCTTCCTGTATCGGAGGAGCTACCTAGGACCATCCTTCACCTGGTTTCAAATCGGCATAGCCCCGTCGATGGCCTTTCGGGCATTGATACTTGCCGATAGGGGGTATTTAGGCTTTGGATGGTAGGTAGGATCGGTTGAAGTTGCGTACTGTTGATAAACTGTTGGTAACTCTTTTGGGCCGAAGCCGTCCGAGATATCAGTTATGCTGTTAATAACTTCCGGATTTGACTTTGGTGTGTGCAAAAATGCAATCTGTAAAACCCTGAGAAACAATTTCTACATAAAATTTTAAGATTGTTTAAGAAATTCTAAGGCCGGATAGTTTTGTGGATTGGAAATTTTGTCGTAATTTTGCAGTTCGATTCGTGGGGCAATTGCGCCCCGAGGAATTGCTAGAAAACATTAATAATTAAATATATAACATCAAAGAAACAAAATGCCAACAATTCAGCAATTAGTTCGCAAAGGACGTCAGCAGATGGAGTATAAGTCCAAGTCTCCCGCCCTCGACAGCTGCCCTCAGCGTCGTGGCGTCTGCACCCGTGTGTACACCACCACCCCTAAAAAACCTAACTCGGCAATGCGTAAAGTTGCCCGTGTACGTCTCACCAATGGTAAGGAAGTGAATGCTTACATCCCTGGTGAAGGTCACAACCTGCAGGAGCACTCCATCGTTATGATCCGTGGCGGCCGTGTTAAAGACCTCCCCGGCGTTCGTTATCACATCATCCGCGGCGCCCTTGATACCAGCGGAGTCGATGGTCGCAGACAGCGTCGTTCCAAATACGGTGCAAAGCGTCCCAAACAGGCTGCTAAATAATTAAGAACTAAGATTTATGGATTAAGAACCGGTCGAGAGACGGTTCGCTAACGAAAAGAAAAATGAGAAAAGCTAAACCCAGAAAACGTATCATCCTTCCGGATCCTAAATATAATGATGTCCTCGTTACCAAGTTCGTAAACAACCTGATGATGGGTGGCAAGAAGACCATCGCTTACAAGATCTTCTACGAGGCAATCGATGTCGTGGCTGACCGCACTAAGGAAGACGGTCTCGAGGTTTGGAAGAAAGCCCTCGCTAACATCACTCCTAGCGTTGAGGTAAAGAGCCGCCGTATCGGTGGTGCTACCTTCCAGGTTCCTACCGAAATCCGCCCCGAGCGCAAACAGTCCATCGGCATGAAGAACCTTATCTCTTTCAGCCGCAAGCGCGGTGAGAAGACCATGGCTCTCAAACTCGCTGCTGAAATCCAGGCCGCTTACAAAGAGGAGGGTGCAGCCTTCAAGCGTAAGGAGGATATCCACCGCATGGCTGAGGCAAACAAGGCCTTCTCCCATTTCCGTTTCTAATTATAGTATATTCTATAATATTCATCAGATTAAATTTCAAATAGCTTAGATATAAACCACTAAAGATTAATGTCAGACCTTAAATACACTAGAAACATTGGCATCATGGCCCATATCGACGCCGGCAAAACGACGACGACTGAACGTATCCTCTTTTACACCGGCAAGAACTACAAACTTGGCGAGACACATGAGGGATCAGCTACTATGGACTGGATGGTTCAAGAACAGGAGCGTGGTATCACCATCACTTCCGCTGCTACTACTGTGTTTTGGGATTGGCATAATAATCGTTATAAGTACAACATCATCGATACACCAGGCCATGTGGATTTCACCGTCGAGGTGGAACGCTCCCTGCGCGTGCTTGATGGCGCTATCGCCGTCTTCTGCGCTGTTGGCGGCGTTGAGCCCCAGTCCGAGACTGTGTGGCGTCAGGCCGACAAATATGGTGTGCCTCGTATCGCTTTCGTCAACAAGATGGACCGCTCCGGTGCCGATTTCTTCAATGTGGTCAACCAAATTAAAGAACGTCTCGGAGCTAATCCCATCCCTATCGAAATCCCCATCGGTCAAGAGAGTCTTTTTAAGGGCGTGGTGGACTTGATTTCGAATAAGGCTCTCGTTTGGGACGAAAGTTCCAACGGTCAGTCTTTCACCGAAATCCCTATGCCAGACGACTTGAAAGATATCGCCGCTGAATATCGTCAGAAACTTGTCGAAGGCGTGGCCGAGGAGAATGAGGAATTGATGATGAAGTTCTTCGACGACCCCGACTCTATCACCGCTGATGAAATCCTAGCTGAGATTCGCAAGGCCACTCTCTCTATGAAGATTGTGCCTGTGATGTGCGGCTCTGCTTTCAAGAATAAAGGTGTTCAAACCCTTCTTGATGCTGTGGCTGCTTTCCTCCCCAGCCCCATGGATATGCAGGAAGTGGATGGCATCAACCCCAAAACTGATGAGCCGGACTCTCGTCCAATCGACGCTAAGGCACCATTCTCTGCTCTTGCTTTCAAAATCGCCACCGATCCTTATGTGGGCCGCCTCTGTTTCTTCCGCGTATATAGCGGTTCTCTCGAATCAGGCTCTTATGTCTATAATGCCAACACTGGCAAGAAGGAGCGCATCTCTCGTATCATGCAGATGCATTCCAACAAGCAGAACCCTATCGACCGCATCGAGGCTGGCGATATCGCAGCTGCTGTGGGATTCAAGGATATCAAGACTGGCCACACCCTCTGCGATGAAAAGCACCCCATCATCCTCGAATCGATGAAGTTCCCCGAGCCAGTGATCAGCATCGCCGTTGAGCCTTTGACCCAAGGCGACATGGATAAACTGACCAACGCTTTGATGAAACTGGTTGAGGAAGACCCCACTTTCCGCGTGAAAACCGATGAGGTCTCCGGCCAAACAATCATCAGCGGTATGGGTGAGCTTCACCTTGATATCATCTTGGACCGCCTCCGTCGCGAATTTCAGGTTGAGGTTAACCAAGGCCGTCCCCAGGTGGCATACAAAGAGGCTATCACCACTACTGTCCAGCACCATGAAATCTATAAAAAACAGACTGGTGGTAAAGGTAAGTTCGCTGATGTCCTCTTCGAAATCGGTCCTGCCGATGAGGGTGTCATGGGACTGCAGTTTGTCAACGAGGTGAAGGGTGGCAATATTCCTAAAGAATACATGCCCGCACTTGAAAAGGGTTTCAAGGAGGCCATGATGAACGGCGTTATGGCTGGTTATCCCATGGATAGCATGAAGGTGAGAATCATCGATGGATCGTTCCATCCTGTTGATTCCGACCAGCTCTCTTTCGAACTCTGTGCCAAGATTGGTTTCAAGGCAGCTTGTCGCAAGGCAAATCCTGTTCTTCTTGAACCTATCATGAAGCTCGAAGTGCTCACTCCCGACGCCTATGTTGGTGATGTGACCAGCGACCTCAATCGTCGTCGTGGCATTCTTGAGAATATCGAGGCAAAGGTGGGCGTCCAGGCAATCCATTCGAAAGTGCCTCTGGAGATGATGTTCGGTTATGTCACCTCCTTGCGTACCATCACCTCTGGCCGTGCAAACAGCACCATGGAATTCTCCCATTATGCCGAGCTCAGCAAAGACCAGCAGGAAGCTATTTTGAAAAATAAATAAAGGAAATAAATTAATAATCAAATAACTTTAACCGTGAGTCAAAGAATTAGAATTAAACTGAAATCTTACGAC
The DNA here is from genome assembly GCA_024400505.1 of Bacteroidales bacterium. Lineage (GTDB taxonomy): Bacteria > Bacteroidota > Bacteroidia > Bacteroidales > P3 > Colimorpha. The sequence continues at coordinate 24,712 of JAKSMP010000035.1, forward strand.
CACAATCTCGTCGACAAATCTGCCGAGAGAATTGTAAAGACCGTTAAGATGACTGGTGCAGTGGTGAATGGACCTATTCCTCTGCCTACCAACAAAAAGATCTTCACCGTCAACCGCTCTACCTTCGTCAACAAGAAGAGCCGCGAGCAGTTTGAACTCAGCAGCTACAAGCGCTTGATGGACATCGAAATCAATGATCGTGCAAAGACTATCGATGCACTCATGAAACTGGAGCTTCCCAGCGGTGTCGAAGTTGAAATCAAGGTCTGAAATTAACTCTCAGCCAATGTGAGTAGTCGCACCGCTCGGCTGCGGCGAAAATAAGCTGAAAACTATTAACAAACAAAAATCCAAAGAAAACACAATGTCAGGATTACTTGGTAAAAAAATTGGTATGACCAGTCTTTTTGATGCCGACGGAAAGCAGATTCCGTGCACTGTTATTGAAGCTGGTCCTTGTGTAGTAACACAAGTTAAAACCATCGAGAAAGATGGTTATGAGGCTATTCAGCTTGCTTTTGGTGAACAGAAAGAAAGCCGTACCACCAAACCCATGAAAGGCCACTTCGCAAAAGCTAACACCACCCCCAAACGCTATCTCGCTGAGTTCAGCCGTTTCGAGGAAGGCAGCAAAAAACAATATGGTGAAGTATTAACAGTCGATGTATTCGCAGAAGGCGAATTCGTTGATGTCGTCGGAACCTCCAAAGGTCATGGTTTCCAGGGCGTCGTCACTCGTCACGGCTTTGGCGGTGTTGGTGATAAGACTCACGGCCAGCACGACCGTCTCCGCGCTCCCGGTTCGGTAGGCGCTAGCTCCTATCCTTCTCGCGTATTCAAAGGCATGCGCATGGCTGGTCAGACCGGCAATCACCGTGTGAAGATTCAGAACCTCCAGGTTGTGAAGATCATCGCTGAGAAGAATTTGATTTTAGTTAAAGGTTCTGTACCCGGACCCAAAGGTTCAATTTTAAAACTTGAGAGATGGAGTTAAAAGTATATAACATCAATGGTAGCGAAACCGGTAGAACCATCACCCTTGACGATTCTATCTTCGCCGTCGAGCCTAACCAGCACGCAATTTATCTGGATGTCAAACAGTACTTGGCAGACCAGCGTCAGGGAACCGCTAAGGCTAAAGAGCGTAGCGAAAACGCACATAGCACCCGCAAACTCAAACGTCAGAAAGGCACTGGTGGTGCTCGTTCTGGCGATTTGAAGAGCCCCGTATTTGTCGGTGGTGGTACTATCTTCGGACCCAAACCTCGCGATTATCGTTTCAAACTTAACATCAAAGTGAAGCGTCTCGCTCGCCGTTCCGCTCTCGCTATGAAGGCCGCTGAGAACCACCTCACCATCGTTGAGAACATCACTCTCGAGGCTCCCAAGACCAAGAAGATGATTGAAATCCTCAACAATTTGAAAGTTGCTGAGAAAAAATCACTCGTAGTTCTTGAAAATCAAAATAATTTCGTATCTTTGTCTGCTCGTAACCTCCAAGGTGTAAAGGTTGTAACTGTGTCTCAGTTAAATACTTATGACATTATGAATGCTACAAACTTGGTGCTCTGTGAGGGCTCAATCAGCGAGATTAATCGCGTTTTGGCAACGAAATAAAGAAGTTAGTAACAAGAATTAAGAAAGTTTAACATGAATATCATAGTAAAACCTCTGATTAGCGAAAAGATGACGAGAATCACCGAGGCAGCTGCAGCTCCTAAGCTTAACCGCATTCAGCGCAACCAAAACAAGCCCGAGCCTAAGGTGTTGAATCGTTATGGTTTTGTCGTTGACAAGCGCGCCAATAAGATTGAGATCAAAAAGGCTGTTGAGAGTTTCTACGGTGTTAAGGTTCTTGACGTCAACACTATGAACTACAGCGGCAAGGTTAAAGCTCGTTATACCAAAGCTGGTTACATTGTAGGACGTACCAACGCTTACAAGAAGGCCATCGTTACTTTGGCAGAAGGCTGCGCCATCGACTTCTACGAGAATATCTAATATGTATGTTGCTTAAGGCATGAGGTTTTTTAACCCCATGCCTTAAGTACGTACTTTTATAAACAATTAATTAATAATAGTATAGTCCACTGATAAGAGACTAAAAAGAACAAAACAAAAAATGGCTTTAAAGAAAATTAAACCGACAACCCCCGGTCAGCGTCACAAAATCGTTGTTACCAACGACGACATCACGACTAGCAAACCGGAAAAAAGTTTGGTATTCGGCTACGGCAAGTCCGGCGGCCGCAACAACCAGGGTAAGATGACCATGCGCTACATCGGCGGTGGTCATAAACAGTTGTATCGTATCATCGATTTCAAGAGAGATAAAGATGGTATCCCCGCTGTGGTGAAGACTATTGAGTACGACCCCAATCGTACCTCTCGTATCGCTCTCGTTTGCTATGCCGACGGTGAGAAACGTTACATCCTCTGCCCCCAGGGTTTAAAAGTCGGTCAGACCATTGAGTCTGGTAAAGGTGTTGCTCCTGAAGTCGGTAACACTCTGACTCTCGCCGAAATTCCTTTCGGTACTCTGATTCACAACATTGAGCTCCGTCCTGGCCAGGGTGCTAAGATGGTTCGCAGTGCTGGTGCTTACGCTCAGCTAATGTCTCGTGATGATAAATATGCTATCATCAAGATGCCTAGCGGCGAAATGCGCATGATTCTTCAGGCTTGCCGTGCTACCGTTGGTGTTGTTTCCAACACTGAGCACAACCTCGAAGTTGGTGGTAAGGCTGGCCGTAGCCGTTGGCAGGGCCGTCGTCCTCGCAACCGCGGCGTTGTTATGAACCCTGTTGATCACCCCATGGGTGGTGGTGAAGGCCGTCAGACTGGTGGTC
>JAKSMP010000036.1 GCA_024400505.1 Bacteroidales bacterium
TGATTTCATCGTTGGTAGAGAAAGCAAATGCCTGAGCACGAATTTCCATACCGATGGGCTGACCATTAGATTCAGTGTGGACATTACCCATATCGTTGAAAACCCACCAAATAGTCTGGTCACCTTTAAGGACCTGGTCGGAGAGAAGACCGCCTCTAACGATACCAGCTTCGGTCTCGAGAGTAGTGGCAACATGAGAAGTGTACTCGCGGCCCCAAAGAGCTTTAAGGGTACGAGGGCAGAGATCATTATTGAAATCATAATAAGGATAGTCACCATCTTCCCAGTTATAAACACCGTCATGATTTGCATCATAGAAAGGAGCAAGATAAGGAGACTGGTTGGAATTGATACCAGAAGCGGGCCAATTCTTGATAGTGGCGGAGATAGCATCAGGAGAATAGGACTCATTGGGAGTTGCGCCATTCTCATCATAGTTGAACATGGCCATGAATGCCTGAACCTCGTTCTTGGTAATGGTGAAGTGTTTATCGAAAGCATTACAAACGGGGAGGTCAACATAGGCAGTAGTCAACTCAAGGGGACCGGGCCAGTAATCATCACCTTCAGAGCCGAAACGGAGAGCGGCAATACGGAGCTGATCATTAACATCGGTACCACCAATCCACAAAGCTGCGCAGAAGAGGGGGCAAGTGTTGCTATTCTTGGGAAGGTGGTATTTAGCCACACTACCGTCATACCACATGTTGCCATAGGCATTGATCTGTGCTCTGACATTATTGACATTCAGCTCTGCGGTACTCTGTGCACGTTTGCACACAGCGGCTTTGGACTGAACATTGGCCTTATGACTGTTCGACCTTTTGCAGGTCTTGCAATCTTCAGCGTAAGCAGTCCCTACCATGAAGGTAACGAAGAAAACCGCTAATACTAATTTGCTAAATATATTTTTCATGTTTTAATTTTTTTACTCGTTTAAGTTTTAGAAGGAGTAAGCCAAAGAAAGTCTGAAAGTACGAGGACTATTGTGACGCCAGTAACCATTCATGGAAGTAATGGCGTAGAGGTCACGATAGGACAGAGGATCAAGATAGTTGTTGATAACAGTCTGAGTCTCGGGGTCGGTCAAATAGCCATCGTCCTCGGGGTTACCAGTAACGGGGAATACAGAGGTAGTGTTACGGATATTGAACAAGTTGCTGATAGTAAGTGCAAGAATCAGGTTAGTCTGATGTTTCTTAACCTTGATGGGGAATGCTTTATCAAGAACAACATCGAAATAGAAGCCCCATGGCAAACGAGCACCGTTGTAGCTACCCACAATAGTTCCTTGGTTGTGGCTAAAGGCTTTGGTGTAGGGACGACCAGACTGAGCAACAGCCATGAAGTTAACACCAAAATTCTCAAGGACATTGATGGTCTTCTTTCTTTCAACACCATTGGTGTCTTTTACGATACGTTCAATCTTCGGACCAGTATATTTTTTGCCCATGCCATAACGATAGTCGAGGTTAACCTTGAACTCATGACGGCGGTCATCACCGATAGGATTGAGCATCTTGATGGTGGTGTAACCTTCCTTGATAAGTTCGGTCATAGTAGTCGCGGTCAGACCAGTACCTTCAGCATACTGCAAGGTATAGTTAGCATTGATACGCATATTGCCAAGCTGACGGACATCATAACTTACAGTGAGACCCTTAATGGTCTTGAAGTCGATATTATCATAGGAATAGTACTGAGTGTTAGGATCGGCACCTGCATACTGAACCAACTGGATAAGATCGCGGGTTTCTTTGTAATAAGCACTGATGCTGATAGCCATCTTATCGGTCAATGCCTGCTGGAAACCGAGTTCATAGTTGGTGATACGCTCAGGTTTCAAGTTAGGATTGTTGAAGTAAGTCTTCTGAGACATGTAGTAGTAGCTCAAATAGTCAGCACGCCAGTTGCTGGAAGGACGACGAGCGATAATGTCGTAAGATGCCTGGAACTGAGATTTCTCACCCACGGGGAAGGAGAATGCGATACGAGGCATGACAACAACTTGAGGAGTGTAGTCTTCGAAAGCTTCGGAACCAACGGTATTGTTACGGAGGGCTCTCTGACCGTTAGGAGTACGATAAGGAGTAGGCTTACCAGAAGCACCAACGATAGAATTGGGATTAGCTTGTTCGATACCATTTGCATTGTACCAAGTGGAACCAGAACGATAACCCATGATTGAGGGGGTTTCAGCATCAGCTGCATCAACATAAACTACCCAGTTGTCAGCAGCACCGTCGTAAATGTCACCATTATAAACGGCTTTACCCTTACGGAGGTCACCAACAGTGTAGGACTCATAAAGCAGATAAGGATCTTTCAACACATATTGTTCAGCATCGAATACGTCAACACGAACACCCACGTTGAAGATAAGATCGGAGAAGTAGAATTCATCCTGAATGTAACCAGCCATGTAGGTGGGAGTGTACTCAGGAAGATAGCGGTATTTGCCATCCTGAAGGTTGTAGAACTTGTCAAGATCCCAACCACCTTTGGCGTTATACTTTTTACCAGTGTGGTCGTAACCATAATAAGCAACGAGATTAGAACCATTGTTGAAAAGTTCATCAGCAGAGAACATATCCATACCACCAGCAGCCACATAATCTTCGGGTTTGTAGCGGTCGATATCAAGATAGGAGCGCTCTCCTTCGTAGTTGCCAGACCAACCAAGATAGTCACGCATTGCTTTGTCGAAATGAGACTGAGCGGGGCTGTTGAGATAACGGTCATAGTCAACATAAAGGGTGGAACCTTCCCAACGATAATGAGGATTGTTCAAATCCATCTGAGAGATGTGGACATTGGCATTCTGACGCATGATGGTCCAGAGGGAAAATGCACCGAGTTGGTAGGAGGACTGATTCATACGGTCATATTGGAAACCAAGTTCAATGTTGTGATCCTTAATAGAAGCACCGGCCTTGGCACTTACATAGATATAGTCAGTCTGGCTGGTGGCGTAAGTGGTTCCCTGAGCACCAACGTTGTTGAGAAGACCGTAAATGTTACCAGGAGTATCACCGTTTGCAAGACCCTTGTAGTAACGGAGAACGTCGATGTTGGTGATAGAATTAGCTATATCAGGGATACTGAGGAGCTGAAGATTGTAGTTAGCATAAACTTGGTTGCCAGCGAAAGGTTCGTAAGTGGACCAATCGATGAGATCAACCCAGCTATTTTGAACAAAAGCAGCACGGCTAATACCATTATAGCTGAAAGAAGGAACAAGTTCATAAGAAGGAAGCTGATTGGTCTGAACAGAACCATTATAGCCATACTTGAACACATCATCGATAGAGCCACCGAAAACCTCATTGTAAGTATGAGATTTTGCGCGGTTGAACATAGCGGTGATATTATATTTAATATCCTTAATCAGTTTAGCGGAGCTACTTTGCCCATCAGTGTTGTTAGCATTTGCCTCTTCAGAATCGGTAAAACTCTGAGTGAAGTCAACAGTGATATCCCAGTTTGTGGAAGTAGAAACATTGTTGGCGCAACGAGACATGTTAAGGGGCATAAGAGAATTCTCAGGGCTATGGGAGAAATCCAAGTCACCAGTAACAGTCAACTGAGTCTGATCATTGAAACGAACATCGAAAGCCAACTGAGTACTAATTGAATAGGACTGAGTCTTGGGGACGCGAGTCTTGTCACCAGAAAAATCTTTTGCGGTAAGATTCTTGATGGTTACAAAGTCGCTAGCATAAAGACCAGACTCTGCAGCATAGTCAACAGTACCATTGACGGGATCATAAGCAATAGGAGATTGCTCAAACTGCTGAACAAGAGCATCATTCACCACCTGGTAGCGATAACCTTTGGGGCGATAGAAACCATTGTTGGAGTAACGGCCATCCGCAGTGAAACGGAAACCGACCAAAGTCTTATCACCAGTCACTTCACCAGTGTTGGGATCTTTAATTTTGGTGCGAATCACAGGACCACTCAACCAAATGTTGAGGTTGTTGTACATACGATAGTCGAGGAGAGCGTCATAACGGATAGAACCCTTGAGGCTGCCGGTTGGCGGCTTAAGGGTAATAATCTGAGTACCGCCGATAGCCTCACCGATGCTAGCGGGAGTACCACCGAGGATGACCTGGATTTCCTGAATAGCCTCTTTAGGCACATTCACACCAGTACGTTTACGAACGCCATTAGTCATGGTGACCATACCTTCTTCACCACGAGCGGAAGAAGTACCACCATCATTGTATCCGACACCACCAACGGCAGCGACAACATTGTCGATGGAGTTACCGGGCATGTGAGCAATCTCTTCGGCACCCATTCGTTTACCTGATGATGCATCACCCACATCAATGATTGAAATGCGTTCATCGACAACGTTCACAACGTCCAAAGCGATGGACTGTTGAGTCATTTCGATGTTACAGATTGACACACCAGATGCCTTTACAGTGAATCCAGGACGTTCATAGTTGGGGAAACCAACACAGGAAGCCTTGATGGTGTATTGACCAACAGGCACGCCCTTCATCATAAATTCACCATTGATGTCAGTCTGAGCACTCTTGATTGTTTTACCGTCTTGCTGAGCAACGACGTTGGCAAAAGGAACAGGTTCCTTTGTCTTCGGATCGGTAATGGCACCTTTAATGATACCTTGCGCCAAGACGAAATTCGCCATTAGCAGCAGACCGATTGTCATTAGTACTTTTTTAAACATACTATTTTGGTATTATTACTAAAAATGATTAATTAACTTCAGACGAATGAAACTCATCGATATATTTATTCGAGAGTATCGTTTGGTATATTACAGCCTGACGGAGGTCAAAATCGACACCACTAACAACAGGCTGGGAGGAAGGCTGGGTAGAGAAAGCAACTGGAGTTGCAACTGGAGCAGGTTCAACCACCTCAGGTTGTTTGGTCTGATAAGGCTGGCCACCCGGCTCCTCATCAACGACATCTCCAAAATCCTCTTCAAAAGACTCCATTTCTGGTGAGACCCCTATATGCTGCTCAAAGAGTGTCTCAAAAACACTCTTTGCATCATCAGGAAAAGGAACGGAGGTGTCCTCCGAGTCGGCGCCAAGCTGCTTCTTTTTCTGAAGCGCACTGAAGCCGACCCAGAGAGCAACGCCCATTATGATAAGAAAAGTATTCATATCACTTTTTCTACTCTGATACAATAATCAATATATTATGCAAGCTGTTTTTGATCTTTCTTGGAAATCTCGTAAACAATGGAGCAAGCAATGCAAACAGAGGAGAACACACCAACAATCACACCGATAAGGATAGCGAACACGAAACCACGGATCACCTCACCGCCGAAGATGAACATCATCAAGAGGGTGAAGAAGGTGGTACCACTAGTATTGATGGTACGAGCCAAGGTGGAATTGATAGCATCGTTCATCTGATCGGTGAGAGAACGTTTGGGGAAGTTCTTGCGGTTTTCACGAACACGGTCGAAGATAACCACAGTCGCATTGATGGAGTAACCGATGACGGTCAGCACTGCAGCGATGAAAGACTGGTCAACATCAAGATTGAAGGGAAGGAGACCATGGAGCAATGCGAAGAGACCAATAACAAGGATGGTATCGTGAGCAAGAGCAGTAACACTACCCACACCGAAACGCCAGCTCTTGAAACGGAGACCAATGTAAACAAACATTACGAGAAGGCCACCAATAACGGCCAAGAATGCATTACGAACGAGGTCGTTTGCGATAGTTGCGCCAACCTGTTCGGACTGGATAATGCCGAGGGGGTTGGATTCTGTGCTGCGGAACTCTTCCTCAGAAATCTGGTTAGCAAAGTAGCTCTTGGTGCCAGAATAAATCTTGCCAATGATTTCGTTATTGACAGCTTCACCATCTTCATCAACTTTGTACTTGGTGGTGATTTTCAACTGAGAAGTGGGACCGTAAGTCTTCACTTCGGGAGCATCGCCAAACACTGCATTAAGAGAAGCGCGAACGTCAACAGCATTGACGGGCTGATCAAAACGGACAACGAAAGTACGACCACCAGTGAAATCAATACCACGGCTCAATCCACGGACGCAGATACCAGCAAGACAGATTACGATAGCCACACAAGCGATGGTGTAATAGGTTTTGCGTTTGCCAATGAAATCAACATGCACATTCTGCATGAAATTCTCAGAGAAGGGGAAGGAGAAATTGAGGTTCTTCTTATGGTTCAACATCCAATCGATACAAAGACGGGTGATGAAGATAGAGGTGAAGAGGGAGGTGACAATACCAACGCAAAGGGTGACTGCGAAGCCCTGGACAGGACCTGAACCGAACATGATAAGAACGATGCCTAAGAGGAAAGTGGTCACCTGACCATCAATAATTGCAGAATAAGCATTTTTGAAACCTTCAGTCACAGCATTAATCATGCTAGATCCAGTGCGGAGCAATTCCTTGATACGTTCGTAGATAATAACGTTACCGTCAACGGCCATAGCCAAGGTGAGGACAATACCTGCAATACCAGGCATGGTGAGAACTGAGCCAAGGGATGCGAGGACACCCATCAGCAGGAAGATGTTAGTGATAAGAGCAATGACCGATACCCAACCACCACGGTTGTAGAACACGACCATATAAATAAGTACAATAATGAAAGCAAGGATGAATGAGAGGAGACCCTTGTTGATGGATTCCTGACCGAGAGAAGGACCAACCACAGCTTCCTGGACGATTACTGCAGGAGCGGGAAGTTTACCCGACTTGAGGATATTGGCAAGGTCCTTAGCCTCTTCGAGAGAGAAGTCACCGGTGATAGATGAACGACCACCAGAAATCTCGCCATTGACATTAGGTGCGGAGTAAACAAGGTCATCAAGCACGATGGCAATACAATTACCCACATTCTCGCCAGTGATACGCTTCCACTCACGAGCACCTTCGGTATTCATGGTCATTGAAATCTCGTTGTTGGCACCAGCCTGAGAGAAGTCATGATGAGCATCGGTAATCACGCCACCATCAAGGAGAGCGGAACCGTCACGAGTGTTAATTTTGATTGCGAAAAGCTGATAAATATCAGAACCGTCCTTAATGGGTTTTGCGCCCCAGAGGAATTTCACAGTACGAGCATCAAGTACTTTCTTATCAAAAGCAATTTGAATCATGCGGCTGATAGCGTCGCGGTTCTTAGCCTGAGCATAACCCACAACAGGACCTCTGAGAAGTCCACCATTGTTGTCAATGTTGGGCATAAGCATATTGGCATTGAAAAGAGGATGATCTTTGGTGGCTTCAGCCATGGAAGCTTCAACCTCGGAAGTCGCTTCTGCTGCTTCGAGAAGTGCGCTAGCAGCATTGGACGAGTCAGATTCAGTTTCCTCAACTTCGGCGACCTCTTGGCTAGTCTCGGCGGCCTTAGATTCGGCACCGCCAATAGAAGCAACATACTTGTCAGCCTTCTCAAGCATAGCATAAGCCTCGGTGTTGTCATAGGTCAGCCAGAACTCAAGCTGAGCAGTACCCTGCAAGAGTTTGCGAACACGCTGAGGATCTTTCACACCAGGAAGTTCAACGAGGATACGTTCAGAAGCACGGAGTTGCTGGATGGTAGGCTGAGCAACACCAAATTTATCGATACGCTGACGAAGAATTTCATAAGTACGGTCATAAGCGCTAGCAGCCTCTTCCTTAACAACCTTGATAACAGCGTCATTATTGTCGTTCAACTTGATGCGATCACGGAGCTGGGTGTTGAAATAAGAAGCCAACTGCACATTGGGATCGATCTTCACGATAGCATCGTAGAAAAGGGAGACAAAGTCACGGTTGGTGGTTTTCTTCTGGTTAGCCACAGCCATTTCGATTGCCTTGTTGAAAGTGGAATCTTCGGTGTGACCTGCGAGAGCACGAACCACATCGACGGTAGATACTTCAAGCATCACATTCATACCGCCCTTGAGGTCAAGACCGAGATTGATTTCACGAGACTGGCACTGACGGAAAGTATATCCAAGATAAACTTTCTCACTAGCCATGGAATCAAGATATTGAGCTTCTGCATCAATCAGAAGGGAGTCCTTCAGAGTCTGAGCATAAACTTCATTTCCACGAGCTCTCGTGCTGATAAAATTTTGAGTTGTTGCGTTCTGGACATAAGCTTCAGCCGCAGCTCTAGCTTTCTTCTCAACTCTGCTAGTAACAATCGTAAAAGACAATTGATACAAACAGACTAAGACAAATGCCCACGTAAGAAATTTGATAAGTCCTTTATTCTGCATATCTTATGTATTAAATTATTTTTTTATTTTACACATTTTGAATATGCAAAGATAAGAAAAATTATCGACACCACAAATATTTCCCTAAAAAAATGTATTTTTGCAAAAAATAATAAAGACATGGCAAATAACGATGAACCGATAAGCACCAGCAACATACCCATTAGCCAATGGGCAGAAGAAGATCGTCCAAGGGAGAAAATGTTGGCAAATGGCAAAAAAGCACTCACCGACAGCGAACTCATAGCGATACTGCTCCGAACGGGAGTCAAAGGTACCACGGCCATTGAACTTGCCCAAAACCTACTCAAGCACAACAATAATAGTCTCAGCGATTTGGCTAGGATGGAAGTACCTGAAATGATGAGAAACTTCAAAGGTCTCGGCATGGCAAAAGCCGTGACAGTTCTTGCTGCACTAGAATTGGGCAACCGAATGGTTTTTGAAAACTTGAAAAAGAAAGAGGAAATCGTGAAGTCAAGCCAAGATTTCTTCGACTGCATCGCAGCACAAATCATAGACCTCCCCCACGAAGAATTTTGGGCAATCTTTCTCAACCAACGCAACAAAGTCACTTGGAAACAATGCATTGGTATGGGAGGACTCACCCAAACCACAGTTGACCCACGGATACTATTTAAAGCAGCCATTGAGCACAACGCCGTGGCTATAGCTGTAGCACACAACCACCCATCTGGAAACCTAACACCTAGTCAAGCTGACAAAACGCTTACGCAACACCTATCAGAAGGTGGAAAACTACTTCATATCAAGATAATTGACCACCTAATCGTAGGTATTCTCCCTAGTGGTAAGAGAGATTATTTCAGTTTTTCTGAAAACGGTCTTTTGTAATCACCACTGTCACAGAATCCAGATGGCCACCTAATGGAGGATTCATCTTCGATACTTTGGCAGAGACAGCGCCAATTGCAGGAAATTCTGCAAGAATAGAAGAGCACACCCTTTCTCCTACATGTTCAAGCAGATGTGATGGGGTCATCATTTCTCGTTTTATCACTTGGTACACGTCAAGATAACTCACCGTATCGGAGATATCATCGGTTAATTGTGCTCGAGAAGTATCCGTCTCGAGCACAACATCGACATTGAAGTATGTACCAATCTGCTGCTCCTCTTGGAAACAGCCATGGTAGGCATAAAAATGCATACCATTAAGGCATATAGAACTCATAGAATCAACATTCTAACTACACAATGGCCTCAAACTGTTTCAAGAAACGAAGATCGTTCTCGAAATAGAGGCGCAAGTCTCTAATTTGATACTTCAGCATGGCCATACGTTCAACACCCATACCGAGTGCAAAACCAGAATATTCATTGGGGTCTATACCGCATGCTTTCAACACATTGGGGTCAACCATACCACAACCAAGAATTTCTAGCCAACCTGTACCTTTACAGATATTGCAACCTTTACCACCACACACGCTACAAGAGATATCCATCTCAGCAGAGGGCTCAGTGAATGGGAAATAGGAAGGACGCAAACGAATCTGGGTTTGCTCACCAAACATTTCTTTAGCAAAATACAACAAAGTTTGCTTCAAGTCTGCAAAGGACACATTCTTGTCCACATAAAGAGCCTCTACCTGGTGGAAAATACAGTGTGCACGTGCACTGATAGCCTCATTACGGAACACTCGACCCGGTGCAATGATACGGATAGGCGGCTGATTCTTTTCCATCACACGCACCTGAACAGATGACGTATGGGTGCGCAGTGCAACCTCTTGCTTGCCTTCTTCCTTCTCCACAAAAAAGGTATCTTGCATGTCACGAGCTGGATGGTCGGGGGGAAAATTCAATGCTGAGAAGAGATGCCAATCGTCTTCGATTTCCACAGACTCAGCCACGGTAAAACCAATGCGCGAGAAAATCTCTGTAATCTCGTTCATCACAACAGAGAGTACATGACGGGATCCAAGTTCAGCGAAATCCGCAGGCATGGTCAAATCATGAGCCAATTCTTCGGCCTCGTGGTCTTCCACGAAGGCTTTAAACTCCTCGATTTTGTCCATAGCAGCCACCTTCAAGAGATTCAAAGCCTTGCCTAAATCTTTCTTTTCTTCATTCGGCACAGCTTTGAATTGCTCAAACAGGTCGCTAATGATACCTTTCTTACCTAAATACTTGACGCGGAACATTTCCACTTCCGCAGCCCTGTCTTGAAATTTTTCAATCTTAGTCGCCTGAATATCTTCGATATAGGCCTGGATTTTGTCTTTCAGTTGATTCATCACTTTATAATAGACATTTTCATTTTTACATCTTCAATTGGGCGGTTCATCGGATCACATGTCACAGCAGCAATTTTGTCGATAACATCCAGCCCTTCAACGACTTCGCCAAATACGGTGTACTCACCATCTAACCAAGGAGTTCCACCAATTGAAGTATAACATTTGACTTGTTCGTCAGTAAATTTTCTTCCCATTCGACTCTCCATCATTGCGAGGCGATCTGGAGTCCATACATTTCCTTGAACCAAATAAAATTGGCAAGAGGAAGATGCTTTCTGGGGATTCACATCATCACCCTGACGAGCAGCAGCCAATGCACCACGCTTGTGGAACAAACCCGGAACAAACTCGGCAGGCAAGGTATAGCCCAGTTCCCCATCACCCAACATCTGGCCAGGCTTAGCCGTGCGAGAATTGGGGTCACCGCCTTGAATCATAAATTGATTGATGACACGATGGAAGAGAAGGTCGTTGTAAGTGCCATCTTTTACCAACTTTAAGAAATTATCTCGGTGATTTGGGGTCTCATTGTACAATTTTACGACCATGTCGCCATAAGAAGTCTCAATTTTGACATAGTAGATTTTCTCTTTCCCTTTTGCTTGTTTATCAGACTTTTGTGCAAATACACCAGCAAAAAAAGATAAGAAAACTAATAAAAAAGTTATTTTTTTTGTTATCATGCCACGAATTTTTATTATCTTTGCAGTTGCAAAATTAGTCAAAAAAATTCATATAAGCAGAAAAATAAACGATTTTTTATGAAGAAAAAAAGTCTTTTCCTTATCGGAACATTGTTATTCAGTGTATTATCATCTTTCCTTTTCACCTCTTGCGACAAGGACACTTGGTGCTATCTCGATGTCACCGTGTTGGATTCCCAGAATAACAACGCCCCTGCTGGTGGAGCATGGGTCAAAGTGCAATATGTCAAAGCCAATGAGGCCGACCCAAACAACCCCATCACTGGCACTATCTTTGACATCGGACAATGTGGCGCAGATGGTGTCTATCGCACCAAATTTGCAGCCCCCGCTATTATGACTATCGAGGCTCGCATAGACGAACCCGATGAACTCAACGGCCGTCCTTGGTATCGTGCTGGCGAACAGTCCATCCGTCTCAAATCTGGCGAAACTGTCACAGCCACTGTCAAAGTCATCGGCGAAAAGGTTCTGGGCCACGCCAATTTTGAAGAACTTTAATCTTGCATTGCATACACACATCCCATTTACCCATTCCAACAACGGGTAAATGGGATTTTTCATAGATTAAACCACAACAGCCATGGCTACATTTACCGATAAAGACCTTCTCCAAATGAAGGCACTCGGAATCACCCCCGAGGCCACCGAACGTCAGATAAACAATTTTAGAAAAGGTTTTCCAAAAACAATTCTTATTGATGCTGCCACAGTGGACAATGGAGGAATACTGCGCCTTGAGGATAGCGAAATCAACCATTACGTCACCACCTATACGACACTATCCAAAGGGAAACGAATACTCAAATTCGTGCCAGCCTCTGGAGCAGCCACCCGAATGTTCAAGGACCTCTATGCTTTTTCATCCACCTATTTCGGCATCGATTACAATATCGAGAAAGAGCATCCCACAGTCAAAGACTTCCTGCAGCACATACGCACCTTTGCATTTTTCGACGACCTGAAAGCATGCATGGAGCAAGCACATGCCGACTTCGGAGACTACATGGACCGCGGAGATTTCGCCACAGTCATCAACTTCCTCCTCAAAGACCAATATATGGGTTACGGTAGCTTGCCCAAAGGAATGCTCAAATTCCACCGATACGGGCATACTCAAAGAACTCCGCTTGAAGAGCACATCGTAGAAGGTGCTGAATACGCTAGGATGGACGATGGTACTGTGAACATTCACTTCACCGTGTCGCCAGAGCACCGTGCACTCTTCCGCAAGAAAGTGTCCGAAGTGAAAACATTCTATGAGAATGCCTTCCACGTCAAACTCCATATCACATTCAGCGAACAAAAGCACTATACCGACATCATCGCCGTAAACGAACAAAACGAGCCTTTACGCGATGATGAGGGGAATCTAATTTTCCGTCCTGGAGGACATGGAGCTTTAATCGAGAACCTCAATGAGCAACGCGCCGACCTCATCTTTGTCAAGAATATCGACAACGTGGTGCCCGACTGGATGAAGCACACTACCATTATATACAAAAAGGTATTAGCCGGCCTTTTGCTCGATTTGCAGAAACAAACATTCAAGTATCTGCACCAGCTCGATGCAAATCCCAACGACACTCAGTTGCGCACCATTGAGCGATTTGCTCAGGAGAAGTTGCACCTCCTTCTTCCCGAAAACTATAAAGAGCTTTCGCCTAAAGAACGGACTAGCATCTTGCACAACCTACTCAATCGCCCAATGCGAATATGCGGAATGGTCAAGAACCAAGGCGAGCCCGGAGGTGGTCCATTTATCACACTCAACACACATGGAATCAAAAGCCTACAAATTGTTGAGACTGCACAAATAAACCAAAACGATCCTAAGCAAAGCAGCATTCTTCAAAGTGCCACCCATTTCAATCCGGTGGATTTAGTTTGTGCAACCAAAAACTACAAGAACAGATACTTCGACCTTCGCCAATACATCGACCCCGAAACTGGTTTCATTAGCAAAAAGAGCAAAGGCGCCACCGTTCTGAAATCGCAGGAACTCCCAGGCTTATGGAACGGAGCCATGGCCAACTGGATTACACTTTTCGTTGAAGTGCCTCTTGCCACATTCAACCCCGTGAAAACAGTCAACGACCTGCTTCGCAAAGAACACTTAGAAAGTTAACTCACCCATTAATATAATACAAATATGAAAAGATCAACCCTTATTACCATCGGCCTACTTGCCGTACTGTCTATTGGATTTTTCTGGGGCGTAAGCGTTCGCAACAAACTCGTCACCAACGAGGAAAATGTATCCCAGGCATGGTCACAAGTAGAAAACGTGTATAAACGTCGCTTTGACCTCATCAACGAAGTGGTGTCCACTGTGCAAGGTGCAGCCACCTACGAAAAAGGAACACTCACCGAAGTAATCAATGCAAGAGCTAAAGCAGGCTCCGTACAGATAGATGCCAACAACCTTACCGAAGAGAATCTCGCTCAATTCCAAAAAGCACAGGACGCCCTTTCCTCGGCGCTCACACGCTCAATGAATGTGGTTGTCGAACGATATCCCGAACTCACTGCCACCCAAGGATTCCGCGATTTGCAGGTTCAAATCGAAGGCTGTGAAAATCGCATCACCACTGAACGTGGCAGATTCAACGAGTCTGTGAACATCTACAACAAGCAACTCCGAGTCTTCCCCAACAACATCATAGCCAGCCTCTGCGGCTTCCAGAAAAAAGGATACTTTAAAGCACCCGAAGGCGTAGAAGACGCCGTAGAAATCAAATTCGAGTTTTAAGCAATTTCCATCCCTGGCTCAAACCATTCATTAGGTGAATAGCCAGGGATTTTTTACATCTCCACACGTTGAAATACTTCAAACACATACTGCCTCTAATCTTCATTCTCCTAACCAATTGGATATGGGGGCAGAAACCTTGGTGCCCTGAGCCCACCAATCAACTCGTCAACGACTACAGCCAAGTGCTCACACTTGACCAAGCAAAAACGTTAGAGCAACGCCTCGTCCATTTCGACAACACCACATCCAATCAGATACTCGTGATCATCACCCCTACCCTTCACGACTGCGAAATCATGGATCTTGGCACACGCATTGGTGCCACATGGGGTGTGGGACAGAAAGGGAAAAACAACGGTGTGATAATACTCATCAAATCCAAAGCCAACCCGAATGACTATGGCGATGTGGCGATATTACCCGGCTACGGACTCGAAGGTGCTCTACCCGATGTAAGATGCAACAGGATAACACAGAAAATGGTTCCTGCATTGGCTCAAGGAGATTACTATACAGCCATTGTCACAGCACTGGACATCATAGAGCCTGCCTGCAAAGGTGAATTCAGCGATGCAAAGGTTCCCACCTCAAACGGTGGATTTGGAAAAGTATTCATCGCCATCCTCGCTCTCATTGTGATTGCATTTATTATCGGCGGACGCAACAACAAGAATAGCAACAACGACAAAGACCACTTCAACGATCACGCCAACGACCAATCAAGACGTTACAATCCATTCCCATTCTTCATCTTCCCCCGTGGCGGAGGTTTTGGTGGAGGCAACTTTGGTGGTGGATTTGGCAACGGTGGATTCGGAGGATTTGGCGGTGGTTCATTTGGCGGTGGTGGCTCACACAGCCGATTCTAGCATTATTCGCACCAAGTCCAGTCCTCAAAGAAACAATTTGAATACAAATAAAAAAGGCTGCGCCATTTGGCACAGCCTTATTCTTTTTTTCAGCAAAGAGGCTAGTTCTTATTCAGCGTTGATAACAGCTTTGTGAACAGCGTTCCAACCAGCAGCATTGATACCCCAGTTGTTGGTGGAGTTCTTATTACCGTTGATTCTTACCTTTCTTCTCTTTACTTTTTTGTTTGCATTGATACCCATGACACAATTATTTTTATTATTTAACTTCTTGATTTATTGAACGTAATACGGACAATCAACCCGAAAAACGTTCTGCAAAATTACTAACATTTTTTGACATACGCAAATTTATTTTAAATCAATATTAAAAAGTGTTTCGATTGACTGTTTTTTTTATCGCATTTTCACTAATTGGAAATTATATTGTATCTTTGCAATCGTTAATCCGAAAAAGAATCACGAATTATGAAACGAAAAATCCTCCTTATCGCATGTGCCTTGTTAGGGACGTTGATGACCGCTTGCCAAAAGGACGATGGCAGAATGGATTGCACCATCTATTGGCAACTTTACCACACCCCGAAACACCTCAGCGATGCCGACATCGAGCAAGCATATAGCGAAACTTTCTACGGTTTTTGGGACCGGGTCAATGACAACTCCGTCATAGCTCGCGAGGTGACACAAAGCGACGTCCGCTCGCTCACGCTGAAACTATGTTCCATGGCCGATGCCAAAATCAAGGAGCAACGTGATCCTTCCGCGACCGACAATGCAGAGATGCGCGTATTCATCAATTTCGCAGGTAAATATGTAGAGGAGATTTGGAGCAGGACCTATTAACCATCATGGTTTCAATGGTAAAGGATGCCCATCCAATTTAGCAGCAAAAAGGTCGTCGCCATGATACTCTAGCTTGAGCGAAAAGAATGGTTGGTTTGGATCCATCAACAATTTCAGAAATATCTTGTCGCCCTCCCATAGGGTCAAATCGAAGAGCTTTTGCTTCTCTATCCAAGCCAAATCGCCCTCATCACATGCTATTTGCTCGCCATCCCACTCAGTGGCGGTAAACAAATGCATGTACTCACTCGGCCACACATCGCTGATAAAGGTGACGATGCCCCGATATCGCCACTGACTAATATTCAATCCCGTTTCCTCCTTAGCCTCACGCAGCATACATTCATCGGGGCTTTCTCCTTCCTCAAACTTTCCTCCCACCCCAATCCACTTATCGTGGCTGGCATCATTTTCCTTCTTCACGCGGTGCAGCATCAAGTATTGGCTGCCTCGTTCCAAATAACATAATGTAGTCTGTTTCATATTTCTCACGACTATTCGGTTGCTAATATTATTCCAATCACAGCCAAGAATGTACAATTATCACCAACCCGATAAGGCAACGTGGGGTTGGTTGAGATAATCTTGCATATCAAACTTGACAAATTGGGAATACCACTTTTAGCCAAAACCATACTTATTAATATCGATTAATATTTTGCAAAGATACAACTTTTTTTCGACATCCCATAAAACAACCATCCACACGTATGGGACTTACCACCCAAAGGGAGTCAAGTGCCAAAATTTACTCTATCAAACAAACATTTGCTCTGCAAAAAGGAATGACCCCATCGTTTATCATTTTTTACCCTACCCAAAAAATATTTTTACCCCTACCCAAATTCACATTTTACCCCTACCCAAATTCACACGCAACCCCTACCCAAATCCACATTTAACCCCTACCCTAAATAATAAGGTCATCTGATAGCAGCTAAACTATGATTCAAAACATCTCTGAGCATGATGGGGAATCATAAAAAGGGCGGCAACATCATGCTACCGCCCTTTAGGAATACTCCAGCCAAACTTATTTTGCTGAACGATTGTGGTACCACTCATAGATGATTGGAACTACAAAGATATTCAATAGCGTGGATGTAACCAAACCGCCAAGCACCACCACAGCCATGGGTGCTTGAATCTCGTTGCCTGGATGATCGGCAGCCAGAACCATTGGCACTAGCGAGAGAGCCGTGGTAAGTGCTGTCATCAGAATAGGGTTGAAACGATCCAGGGCACCATGCACAATTACATCTCGCACAGATTGACCCTCTTGTCGATTTTCGGCAAAAAGAGCCTGGAATCGTGCCACCAGCAATATGCCATTTCGGGTGGCAATGCCGAAGAGTGTGATAAAACCGATTAGTGCTGGGATGCTGAGTGAATTAGAACCCATTTTCACGGCCAACACACCACCAATCAGAGCCAAGGGGAGATTCAGCAGCACGATAAGAGAAAGCGAGAGGTTCTTAAATTCAGTGAAGAGTAGCAAGTATATGACCAACAATGCTAAGATGAATACCAGAATCAATGTGCGGGTAGCACTCTTAGCACTCTCAAATTGCCCACCGAATTCCACTCGGTAACCCTCGGGGAGTTTCACCTTAGCATCTATGGCGTGCTGGATATCGTCCACAACACTCAGCGCATCGCGCCCACTCACATTGGCCGACACCACCAGTTTGCGCTGAACATTCTCGCGCGATACAGTATTGGGTCCACCCACCGACACCACATCAGCCACCACGCCCAGGGGCACTTTGCCGCCTTCGTAAGTGTCGATAAGGGCATCTTTCACATCTTCTATGGTCAACGTGTCATTTGCAAAACGCTGCTTGAGCACCAAATCAAAACTGCGCTGGCCCTCATAGATATCGCCTATCTTCTGCCCATTGAAAGCCGTTTCCACAAAACGGTTAAACTGTTCCATGGAGATACCATACTGAGCCAACATAGCACGATTGGCACGGACTTGCAATTGAGGTGTTTCGGTTTGCTGCTCCACATTCACGTCCACCAAACCTGCTATCTGAGAGGTTGCATTTTTGATTTGGTTGCCTATGATGTATAGCTGGCTCAGGTCTGTACCGAACACCTTGATAGCAATAGCGGCTTGGGTGCCACTCACCATGTGGTCGATACGGTGCCCTAAAGGCTGCCCCACGCTGGTGACCACACCTGGCACAGCTGCCAAATGGGTGCGCACATCGGCCATCACCTCATCTTTGCTTCGACCGGAAAGACTGAAATTGACGTCAATTTCAGCTCCATTGGTGGCTTGCGAGTGTTCGTCCAGCTCACCGCGACCGGTTCTCCTCGAAGTAGAAGTGACTTCGGGTATAGAGAGGAGTTCCTTTTCTATCAGAGCGCCCAACTTGTTGCTTTCCTCTAAAGAGATACCCGGCTTGGCCACTGCAGCAATCGTGAGAGATCCTTCATTGAATGGTGGCAAGAAATCGCGACCCATGGTGAAAAGCAACACAACAGCGGCCACCAGTGCTGCCAATGTTCCGGCCAACACAGGTTTGCGATGGTTGAAAGTCCAATCAAGCGCATGATGATAGCCTTTGAGCAACCATGCGGCCAGCCAACTGTCCTTTTCGCGGCGAGTGAGATATTGCTCATCCGACAAAAGGAGTTTGCACAAAAGCGGAGTAACCGTCATGGCCACCACCAGCGACATAAAGAGCGCCACCAAATAGGCAATACCCAGCGGTTTGAGCATACGGCCCTCCAATCCGCTGAGGAAGAAAAGGGGCACGAAGGTAATCATGATAATCAAAGTGGCATGGATGATTGAGCTACGGATTTCTGACGAGCCGTGGAACACCACATTGTAGGCCGAGTCGCGTTGATCAACAGGCAGCAGATGGTTCTGACGCAAACGCTTATACACATTCTCCACATCAATGATGGCATCATCCACCAACGAGCCTATAGCGATGCACATACCGCCCAAGGTCATGGTGTTGATTTCGTAGCCCATCAAATACAGCACCAACACAGTGCCCAGCAACGAGAGTGGAATAGAAATGATCGAAATCAAAGTAGTGCGGAAACTGCCCAAGAAAAGGAAAAGAATGATAATGACACAAACGGCGCCTTCAAGCAAAGCCTTGCCCACATTGCCCACCGAAGACTGAATAAAATCTGCCTGGCGGAAAATCTTGGTATTCATATTCACGTCAGCAGGAAGCGTCTTGGCGATATTGGCCAAATTCTTCTCGATATTCTCCGTCACACGCAGTGTGTTGATATTAGGCTGTTTGGAGATAGAAAGGATAACGGCGGGCTGCGCATTGCAGGAGGCATAACCCTGTTTTTGGGCAGAGCCCACTCGCACTTCGGCCACATCGCTCAAGCGAACAGATTTGCCATTGTGCATGGTCACAAATGAGGTGCCAAGCTCATCCACATCGCAAGTGCGCCCCATGCCACGAAGGGCATATTCATTTCCAAAGTCGCGAATCACGCCGCCCGTAGAGTTGGCACTAATGCTGGCGCCCAAAGCCTCGATATCCGCCATGCTGACACCGAAAGATTGCATGCGCACAGGGTCGGCCAAAATCTGATACTGTTTATAATCGCCACCGATGATGGTCACCTGAGACACACCACCCGTGCCCAAGATGGCGGGCTTCACCACCCATTCGGCCAGAGTGCGAAGCTCCTGCTGAGAGGTAGGATTAGCGACCTTTGCCGAGTCGTTGACTTGCAGACTGACAAAAAGGATTTCACCCATCACGCTGCTTTGGGGAGCCAATACTGGGGTAATTCCCTCAGGCAGCTGCTCGGCCAAAGTAGTCATCTTCTCGCTCACAATCTGACGGGCACGGAACACATCCATGCCCCAATCGAACTCCACAAACACAAAGCTGCTACCCTGAAGCGATGTAGAACGGACTCTGCGCACATTGGTAGCGCCATTGACGGCTGTTTCTATTGGAAATGTGACCAGGCGTTCCACCTCCTCCGAAGCCATGCCGTGGGCATCCGTCATCACCACCACCTGCGGTGCAGTGAGGTCGGGGAAAACGTCGATATCGGTTTTATTGGCCGACCACAAACCAGCCACCATCAGCAGAATGGCAGCCATCATAATGAATAATTTGTGATCCAGACTGAATCGTATTATCTTGTTTAGCATTATTCTAAATATATAATTAACGTTGATTGAATTATTAGCGCCTTGCGCCATCAAAGAGCAATGGCATTGAGATGGAGGTGAAGTTGCTCAAGTTCATAAGCAGCCTCCCACAGCCGAAGTTCTATGTCGTAGTAATAATCAACTTGCAACAAGTAATCTTCCAACGAAATCTCGCCACCAGCCAAAGCCTTGGTGAGCAAATCGATGCTATTGCAATGATCAAAGGCACTTTGCAAATTTGCCACATTACGCATGAGTGATTCATGGCGGTGGTACATGCATCGCAGTTTGCCCAACAATTCAGCTCTTTGCGCATTGAACATCTCCTGCGACGCATCGGCTTGCAGACGGGCAGCTTTCCCCGCACGTTGCTGGCTCCACAAGGGCAGCGTAAGACCCACTCTCACACCACGGAAGGTCTCCCCCACCACATTCTCTGAAGCATAGCCCACAGCCACCTCGGGCAGCCACTGGGCACGGCTGATACGCTCTTGCTGGCGGTGGAGATCCACTTCGTTGCTGAGCTGTTGCAAATAGGGGTTGTTCATTTCCAGCGACGAATACCAATCTTCAAAAGACTTGCCCAACGCCACTGGCTCGTAAGTTTCCTGAGCGAGCTGGTATTTGTCGTCATTCATCAACACGCACAAATCGTGAATTGCCAAATCCTCGGCCATATTGGCATCGTTGGCAAGGTGTTGCTGCTCGGCCAAATACATCTGCACTCTATTGAATTCCAATATAGAGCAATCGCCCAATTCAAACCTGCGCTGATAGAGCTGATAGAGCTGGGCGGCGGCCAAACTGCGGCGATTGAACACCAACGCCAGATGGCGGCGATAAATCAAATCGGCACATTGCAGCTGAGTCTCCAGCATGGTGGCATTGCGCACCACACGGTAATCGATATCGGCAGCATGCTCTTGCAAGTTGCGCAAACGGGCTTTGCGCACCATCACCGAGGGCATCTCAAACGACTGGCTCACGCTCAAATCCCAGCGCACACCAATTTCAGCCGGGCTGCCCCAATAGTAGGCAGCCTCCACTTCGGGATCTTGCAGCAGCAAACCCGAACGCACAGACACCCGCTCGGCTTCAGCACGCTTGGCAGCGGCCAGCAACGTGGGATTCTTCGACTCCAAATCTTTGAGCACCTGTGCATAGTGGGGCTGAGCAGCCGAAATCACAGGCAACGTCCAAAGGAGCATTATATAAATAATCTTTTTCATTATATTCATCAATATTTAGCGATGTGACAACAATTATCGATTAGTGGACATGGCCGGCATGGGGGTCGAGGGCTCCGCTATTTTGTGCCAAACGCACCATCGAAGCGCCTTTGGCCACCACGATATCGCCTTCCTCTATGCCCGAGCGAATTTCGGTGCGAACACCATCGGTGGCGCCAAGGGTCACAAGGCATTTCTCATATTCTCCGTCGCACACCTTCTTGAACACAAAGAAATTGCCCATCTCCTCCACCAATCCAGTGTTGGGCACAGAAATCACATCGTGGTCGCCCTGGGTGGAGATATAAACGGTTACAAAGCTGCCGCTCACCAAGTTGCCCGAGTTCCTCACGCTGAAAGTGACAGGCAGCAGCGGGCAGTCGTCGTCGGTGGCCTTGCCGTAGCCAATCATCTTGCCGCCCAAATCCTCAAGCGAATAGACCTGACTATCGCCGGGAATAGAAACATTCACTCCCGTGATATGCTTGAGGCTGCTATAATAGCGCGGCTGCACCTCGGCTCGCAGCTGCAAGTCGCGACATTGAGAGATGGTGAGCACCGAGTGGCCAGCCTCTACAAAACTGCCGTTGCCCACCTCAATGCTTTGCACATAGCCGCTGATAGGGGCACGCACCACAGCCCCACGGGCAGAGAAATTGTTCTTCAAATTGTTGTAGCTGGCGCGAGCCGTTTCGTAGGCGGCTTTGGCAGCATCCAAGTCGGCCTGCGACACAATCTTATCTTCGGCAAGTGTCTTTTTGCGTTCATAGGTAGCTTTGGCCACAGCATAGGCTGCCGAAGCCTCTTGCAGACGCACATCCATATTGTTGTCGGCCATGCCGTTGCTCTCAATCTCAAAGAGCACCTGCCCAGCCTTGACAGCCGTGCCTTCCACCAAATTGGCGTTGGCAAACACCACCACGCCCGAAGCAGCCGCCACGGCATGGCGTTCGTCGCCCTTGGAGGGCATCACCTTGGCCGAAGTTTTAATCACCTGGCCGAAAGGTTTCAAAACCACTTTTTCTAAAGCAAGACCCACTTTGAGACCCTGTTCATTGGAAAACGCCACCACATTGGGACCATGCTCATGGCCGTGGTCGTGATGATGATCGTGGGCATGACCGTGGTCGTGGTCATGCGCTGATTCGTGAGCATGCTCGCCTTCGGCATGATGATGACAAGCGGGGACAAGGCCGAAAACAAGCGCAGCAGCTACAATAAAAGCTATTTTTTTCATAGTTACATTAAATTAAAATTAGATTATGGGCAGCAAATCATTATGCCCAACAAAAGCGCCCTTTCCGCAACCAATAAAACTGCGGGGGCAATCATTGACAAACAAAAAACGAGGGGGAACTATCAGCACGCAGGAGGAGCGCGCAAAGCCTTGGCGCCATGGAACGGCGCCGGTGAAACACCAGCCACACCATGTGGCCAACACACTGTGTGCGGGTGCAAAGCCATCAGCGGCAAGGCATCCGCCAAGGCAGCCAGCATCAGCTGGAAACAATCATGCGACTGCAGGCAGTGCCAGTCGGCGATCGCAAGGTCATCCTGTCGCGAGGTGAGCACCAGATGCGAGAGCAAATCCTGCAAATGGCAGGTGTCGAAAGGATGCGGATGCTCATCGTGGTGGTGGTGATGCTCGTGGTGAGGCGAGCCAAAAAAGCACTCCACAGCACCGCAGCAATCGTCGTGATGATGGGGAACGAAGGCATGCAGCATGATAATTGCACATGCTAGAATAATCATCAGCTTTGCTGCCAAATTCCTCATATCAAATATATTGCTTTTCAATCTGCCACCTTGTCAAAAATAAGATGGACACTGCAAAGATACAAAAAAAAATCCAATCACAAAGAACCCCTTTTTTGCGGGCAAAAGAAACAAACGGGGCGGCAGTCATTCGACCGCCGCCCCGTTCCATACGTTTGACGTTGAATCAAATCCTAGTATCCGAAGATTTCTTCGATGGTGAGTTTCTTCACCTTGCCAAACTTGGCAAGCTCGTCGAAATTCATGTCGGACTCCTTACCCAAGCACATATAAACCTTCTTCTGGCCTTTGATGTACTTGTGGTTGAAGTTGACCACATCCTTCATCGTCACAGCGGGATAAGCCTCATACAAAATCTGAGCGCGGGTCTTTTTCATATCAAAGCCCATCTTCTCATAAGAGAGATAGCTGTTGATGATGCCCATCTTGGTGGTGCGGGCAGTGCGGATTTCGTTGATTTTGGCATCCTTGGCCAGCTGGAAGTTGGCTTCGGCCACAGGCATCTCATCGAAGAGGCCGTTGAAAGCGTTCATGGCATCGATGAGTTTGTCGTTCTGGGTGGCGATGATGGCGTTGTTGGTGAAATAGCCTTCCTTGTCGCCGGGGGTGCTGTAGTAGCTCTGAGCGCTGTAGGCCAAGGAGCGTTTCTCACGCATCTCCTGGAACACGATAGCGTTCATGCTGCCGCCAAAATATTCATTGAAGATATTCATCACGGGAGCGTTCTTGGTGTTGAATTTCTCGCCGCGGAAATATTCGCGCATATAAGTCTGGTTGGCGTTGTAGTCAACAAAATAGATAGTGTTCTCGGTCACAGCCTTGGGGGTGAACTTCTTGTTCACAGGATTCTTGGCAAAAGTCTTTACATTCTTGTGGTTGTTGTTCACCAAGGTCTGAACGTCCTTCAGGGCTTCGGGACCATAGTAAAGCACGCGATGCTTGTAGTTGAAGAGGGAGTGCATAGCATCGGTGAGCTGCTGGCAGGTGTAGGCCTTCAGCTGGTCGGCGCTCAGCTGGTCGGTGGTGGGGTTCTCGGCACCATACATACCATAGCTGGCCAAAGCCGAGAAGCAACGCTGCTGATTCTTCTTGCCGTTCTCGCGGCCTTGGAGGATACGAGCCACCAACATCTGCAGGGCCTGCTCATTGGGCTGGCAGTCGGTGATGATTTCATCCACCAGAGCCATAGCCTTGGTCATGTTCTCGCTCAAGCCGCTGATGCTCACATTGATATTTTCAGCACCCACGCTCACACTGTAGTTGCAAGCCAGCTTGTAGAACTCCTCCTGCAGCTGCTGAGCGGTGTGCTTGCTGGTGTTCAGGTAGTCCAGCACATCGGCAGCCAGGTCGATGGTCTTGTCGGCACGAGCACCGAAATCGAAACGATAAACGAGGTTGAAAGTCTTGTTCTCAACATTCTTCACATACAGCACCTCGGCGCCGTTGCTCAGCTTGCCTTTCTGCATATCCTTGGCAAAGTTGACATAAGCGGGCTCGATGGGGGTCACTTGGCGCGACTTGATATCTTTCAAAAATTCGCTCTCGTTGTCGCGGCCCACCTCGATGGGGGTGATAGCGGGTTTGGAAACCTTGAGGATAGGATCAGGCTCGCCCTGACGCTTGTTGATGATCACATAGTTGTTGTCCTTGAACAGACGGTTGGCAAAATTGACGATATCCTGCTTGGTGATCTTGGAGAGTTCGTTGATTTCGTTGCACACATCGCCCCAGTTGCGGTGCTCCACAAAAGCGTAAGCCATCTGGCTGGCGCGGCTGTTGTTGCTCTCGGCCTGCTTCATGATAGCAAGCTTCATGTTGTTGATGGCAGCTTCCAGCATCCAATCCTCGAAATGGCCCAGTTTCACAAGAGCCACCTGGTCGTCGAACAATGCCTGCACCTGCTCCAAGGTCTGGCCCTTGTTGGGCTGGCCGCCAAACATGAATGCGCCATAGTCGTTGAGGATATAAGAGCCTGCATAAGCGCCCAAGCACTTCTGCTCCTGGTTGATGTTGAGGTCGATGAGACCGCACTTGCCGTTGTTCAGCACGCTTTCGAGCAGCTGAGCCAACAAAGCGTCGCGGCTGCCGTTGCCGCTGTCCAGGCGATAGGCGCGGATCGTGTTCTCGGCATCCAAGCCCTTCACCTCGCGGGTGATCACAGCGGTGATAGGCTGCTCCTTCTCATAATTCAGCACAGGCACATTGCCGGGCTTCATGTTGCCCCAGTATTTGTCGATAATGCGAATAGCCTCCTCGGGGTCGAAATCGCCAGCCAAGCTGATGCAGATATTGTTGGGCACATAATATTGAGCCACAAAGTTGCGGATGTTGAGCATCGAGGGATTCTTCAAATGCTCCTGGCTGCCCAAGGTGGTCTGGTTGCCATAGGGGTGGTGGGGAAACAGCGCGTTGAACATAGCGTCGTTGGCCTTGCGGTTGTCCTTGGTCAGGCTCATGTTCTTCTCCTCGTAGATGGTCTCCAACTCGGTGTGGAACAGACGGAGAACGAGGTTCTGGAAACGATCGGCCTCAATCTCGCACCAAGTGTCCAGCTGGTTGTTGGGGATATTCTCCACATACATCGTGTAGTCGTTGCTGGTGAAAGCGTTGGTGCCGGTGGAGCCGATGGCGCTCATGGCCTTGTCATACTCGTTGGCAATGGCAATCTTCGAAGCCTCGTAGCTGAGACTGTCGATGAGGTGGTAGATCTGAGCGCGCAGCTGCTCGTTCTCCACCTGGCGGTAACCCTCAAAAAGGCCTTCAATCTTCTGAATCAGCACCTTTTCCTTCTCCCAGTCGGTGGTACCCAGTTTCTGAGTGCCCTTGAACATCATGTGCTCCAGATAGTGGGCCAAGCCGGTAGTCTCGTGGGGGTCGTTCTTCGAGCCAGCACGCACAGCAATGTAAGTTTGAATCTTAGGAGCGTCCTTATACACGCTCATAAACACCTTAAGACCATTGTCCAACGTATATTCTCTCACACCGAGAGGGTCGTTGGGGTAAGTCTTGTACTGATAAGTTTTCTGCGCCCAAGCCGAACCCAAAGATACAGCTGCCAGGGCCACAAAACATACAATAAGACGTAGTTTCTTCATTGTAAATAATTATTAATTAATATGTTTATAATAAATTTATTCTATCAAAAGCAACTACAAAAGTACTAAAAATAATTGAAAAAATAATCAAGCCTCGTTCTTTTAACTGATTTCAAACACCTAGCGAGAATCAAAGCCCTATCCTGCCACCAGCAAAGCCCCGTGGCTGAATGATCCCTGCCTTAACCCCAAAACACTTGTCGGCTTTCCCTTGGTTCGTCTAAGAGACTTCCCCTGTTTGTCCTGGTCAAGCCGAACCGCTTGACAAGCCAAACGCGCTCTAGTGATGCCACCCTCATCGATGCCCAACGCTTTCTTTGATGCCTTGGCATGCTTTGTCCGCAATCATTAGCATGCTTTTCGGCCATTCCCTCCTAGGGATCGGCCTCGCTGCAAGTAGGCTGGCTGTATAGTGGCTCTATACTCCTTCTATCGCTTTCCCCTAAAAAAAGCTTTCCCTTATCGCTCAGCAGAGAACAAATGAGCCCTGCAATTTTGGGGCTCGGGGTGCTAAAAAAAACACCCATGCAACCACTTTCATCCACTTTTCAAGGGGGCGAGAAGGCCCTGTGAACCTTGGAGTGTAAGGCGGGGAGGATGGCACCTACTTAGCGGATAATCATTTATTTTTTGCATTATTGAAGATAGAATTGTATCTTTGTAGCAGTAATTTGCGCAAAGGGATTTGTGCATCTTTTTTGTTTTAAATAAGTTGAAATAATCTGTATATATGAATAATATAGGAAACTCGTTGGTTGAAGGGCTTGAGAGACTCGGTTTGATGGCCTCTCGCATCCGAAAAAATGAGGGCGACTTGGCCCAGATTGAAATTGATGTTATACTCCAAGAGCTGCGCAATCTTTATGTGGCCGCACTCAAGGCCGAACAGGAGCTGTGCACTCCCGCCGAGGACTTGCTGGCGATGGATTTGAAAGTCGCCGCCGCCAAGGCCGAAGAGGAAAAACGCTTGGCCGAAGAGGTCGCCGCAAAGAAGGCCGCTGAGGAAAAACGCTTGGCCGAAGAGGCCGCCGCAAAGAAGGCTGCTGAAGAAAAACGCCTAGCCGAAGAGGCTGCCGCAAAGAAGGCCGCTGAAGAAAAACGCCTGGCCGAGGAGGCTGCCGCAAAGAA
>JAKSMP010000037.1 GCA_024400505.1 Bacteroidales bacterium
ACTCTACCATGCGTGGCGAAGCCTACCTCGGATGGTGCAAAGATATGGTGGCCGATTTCTGCAAACGCCACAATGTTAAACGCGTACTTTTCGTTCCCTATGCAGGTGTAAGCTTGGCCGAAGGCGGACTGAAAACCAGCTACAATGCCTATGAGGCAAAAGTAAAGGCAGTTTATGCCGAATTTGGTGTAAAACTGACCAGCATCCATCATGCTGCCGACCCCGTAAAGGCTGTTTATGAGGCAGAGTGCGTGGCCGTAGGCGGTGGCAACACTTTCCACCTGGTGCGCGAAATGCAGCGCCTGGGCGTGATGCAGGCTATCAGCCGCAGAGCCAAAGCCGGTATGCCCTACATGGGATGGAGCGCAGGTAGCAATGTGGCCGGTCCTACCCTTTGCACCACCAACGATATGCCCATCGTGGAGCCTCTCAGCTTCGAGTGCATGGGCCTCGTTCCTTTCCAAATCAACCCCCACTACACCGACTTCTTTGACCCCAAACACGGCGGTGAAACTCGCGACGACCGTTTGAAGGAATACATCATGGTCAACCCCACCGCTGTGGTTGCAGCCATCCGCGAAGCCACAGCTCTCAGCCTTGAGAATGGTCAGCTGAAACTTATTGGCAAACCCAACAAGATGAAAGTCTTCTATAAATCTTTGGCCAACACCAAAGAGTACGCCCTCGAAGACGACATCAACTTCTTGATGAAATAGTATCATCACCATATAAAGAGCCTAAAGCGAGCCTTTGCTTTAGGCTCTTTATGTACCCATTATCCAACGACAAGAAACTCCAAGAAACCGATACTTAGGGTTTTAAGATATCAACCAATTGAAAATCCCAACAAACGCTAAACAGTTATGAAATGGTTCTTAAAATGCCTCACTCAATATGCCGACTTTAGCGGCCGTGCCCGCCGCAAAGAATTTTGGTTCTTCCAATTGTTTACTGGCATTATATATTTTATTATCTACATCGGATTGTTCAAGCCACTATTCCTGCTAATCAATTCTGGCGAAGAACTTGACCAAACCGAGCTGTTGGCTTCCATGCTAGGCAATCCATTTATATATGCATTACTTATTGCTTGGCTGGCATTCATTGTTCCAACTCTTGCCGTGCAGGTTCGACGGCTGCACGATATCGGCAAATCGGGATATTGGCTTTTTCTTCTTTATGGAGCACAGTTTGTGGCCAGCATGGCCCCAACGCAAGCTATTATTGAGAACCTTGCAGTCCTTGCTGTTAGCTGCTTATTCATTTTCTTCTATTTCAAGGATTCCGAATATGGACCAAACCAATACGGTCCCAATCCCAAAGACCTGGGCAATTCCATCCAAGAATCACACCCCACAGAAGATCCAACCAACTAGTCAGAAGTTAAAATTCCCCATCCTTTAAGTTTTTTTCAACCATCTAAACCACCAACAAAAATGAAGTACTTTATCTATTGTTTCAAGCATTATGCCGACTTCAGTGGACGTGCCCGCCGAAAAGAATTCTGGTTCTTCACCCTTTTCAACACCATCATTGCGCTAGTACTGTGCATTGGATTCATGTCCCAGATCATCTCTCTTGCCATTCAGGATCCCGATATGGAAGACCCTATGGCTATGGTGGTGAAACTGTTCACCAGCCCTTTCTACATTCTCCTTATGATATATGGCCTAGCCGTGCTCGTACCCACGCTTGCAGTCACCGTACGCCGACTCCACGACATTGGACGTTCGGGCACATGGCTTCTTATTTATTATATTATTAATTTCATTCTTGGCTTCTTCTCTGCCATTTGGGACACAACCTCCTTTACTGGCATCCTTGTATTCTTGGCATCTATAGCATTATTTGTCATCTATATCGTATGGATGGCTACCGATAGCAAACCCGGAGCCAACGAATGGGGCAATAACCCTAAAGAAACCATTCCCGACCAAGACCAGCTCACCAACGACAATCTTTAATTCATGAAATTCATTGGTGCACATGTGAGTGCAAGCGGTGGCATTGGCAATGCTATCCTCAATGCCGAAGCAATAGGGGCCAACGCCTTTGCCCTTTTCACTAGAAATCAAAAGACCTGGACCAGCAAGCCCCTTACCACCGACGAGATCCACACATTCCAGCAACTCCTATCCGACCGCGGTTTCGACCCAGCCTATGTGCTGCCCCACGACAGCTATCTTATCAATCTGGGATGCCCCAACGAGGAGAATCTCATCAAGTCGCGCAATGCCTTCCTTGACGAGATGGTCCGCTGTCAGCAGCTAGGGCTCCGTCTGCTCAATTTCCATCCCGGCAGCCATCTCAAGCAAGTGAGTGAAGAGGAATGCCTCGACCAAATAGCCCAGGAAATCAACCTGGCCCTTGAGAAGACCCAAGGTGTGACAGCGGTGATTGAGAACACCGCCGGCCAGGGAACCAATCTGGGATACAAATTCAGCCAGATTGCCCGCATCATCAGCGGCATCAACGACAAGAGCAGAGTGGGCGTATGCATTGACACTTGCCACACTTTTGCCGCAGGGTACGAACTGAGCAACGAGATGGGCTACTATACAACTTTCGAAGAGTTCGACAACGTCATCGGATTCCACTACCTGCGGGCCATGCACCTCAATGACTGCAAGAAACCCTGCGGAAGCCGCGTGGACCGCCACGAGACCCTCGGCAATGGATTCATTGGTCGCGATTTCTTTGCCCGACTGATGCAGGACTCCAGATTCGACAACATGCCCCTTATCCTGGAAACGCCTGACCCCACCATTTGGGCAGAAGAGATTGCATGGCTCCGCGCTTGCAGCATCTAACGACAACCAATATATCATACAATATTATATTATGGCAAACATCATCCCCCTGAGAGGTAAAACACCTCAATTTGGCAAAAACATATGGCTCGCCCCCACAGCCACCATTATTGGCGATGTGGTGATGGGCGACGACTGCAACGTATGGTTCAACGCCGTGATACGTGGAGATGTTCACTTCATCAAGATTGGCAACCGAGTGAACATTCAAGACAATGCTTGTCTCCACGCCACTTATCAGAAATCGCCCCTCACTATTGGAAACAATGTATCCATTGCCCACAATGCCGTGGTACATGGCTGCACCATCCATGACAATGTGCTCATCGGTATGGGTGCGATTGTGATGGACGATGCCGTGGTAGAATCCAATTGCGTGATTGCCGCCGGAGCAGTACTCACACAGGGGATGCACACAGAACCGGGCTCCGTTTATGCCGGATGCCCAGCCAAGAAAATCAAGAGTGTGAGCCCAGAACTACAATCCGGCCTTATCAACCGCATCGTTGACAGCTATGCCACTTATGCCGGATGGTACGAGGAGGAAGCACAAAAATGATTCAAAAAGTCATTATTTGCTAAAAAAAGTGTATCTTTGCAAAATTAAATAAACGGCAACGGACTCTATCGCCGGCTGCACCCGCAAGGGTATAGCGGGAGGAAAGTCCGGGCAACTCGAGCCACCATACTTCCTAACGGGAAGGCGACGGAGAGGCAAGCGCTCCGCCGACAGCGAGTGCCACAGAAAGACAAACCGCCTGCATCAAGATGCAGGTAAGGGTGCAAGCGCGAGGTAAGAGCTCACGACAAGTCGCAGTGATACGGCTTGATGGCAAACCTTATGGGTTGAAAGACCAAATATACCAGCAGTTAAGGGCTGGCTCGCCCGTTGCTGGGGGGTAGGTTGATAGAGACCGATGGCGACATCGGTAGTAGATTGATGATAGAGACTGCCTCTGGGCAGGACAGAACCCGGCTTATGAAGTTGCCGTTTATTTTTTTATCATTAGACTCATCTGAAATATGAAGAAAAAAGTTCTTTGGACCATTGTTGGCAGCATGATGCTCTCCGCATGTATTCAACAAGGCACCCTCACGTCCAATCCAGCCCCGCTGATGTATCACCAATTTGAGCCCACTGATGAGCTCAACACCTTGCAACTAGCCAAGAGTTATGCCGAGGCTATCAACCTCAACCTCGACCGCAAAGTGTTCTACCCAGGCCTTTATGCCGACTATGGTGTTGTATTAGCAAAACTAGGATGCACCACCCAAGCAAATGTGATGTTCAACAACGAGAGAACTTTCTTCCCAAACAATGCTCGCTATGTGGACTTTTTGGCTCATACGCTCACTCCCAACCAAGCCCACGACAAACATATCGACACTTCGCATATCGACCTCAAGTCCCTTGACACCATACATATCACCCTGACGCCAGCCCAGATTGAATCAAAAGAGCAATTGGAGAATGACCCAGAGTATCGCAAACAGCTAAAACTTCAACAGCAAGAAGAGAAAGCAGAACAGGCCAAGGCAACTCAAAAAGCAAAAAAAGAAGCCGCAAAAGCAAAAGAACGAGAGCGTCGCTCCCAAGCCAAAGCCAAAGAAGATGCACTGAAAAATAAGGCTGCCGCCAAGAAAGCGGCACAGAAGGAGAAGGAAGCTGCCAAACGGGCAGCCGACAAACAGAAAGCGGCCGATAAAAAAGCAGCACAGAAAGCAAAAGCGGAAGCCGCCAAGGCTGCAAAGAAACAATCTTCAACTACTGACAACCAATAGCCAACACGATGAAACATCTTTTGCACATAATAGCGATAATGGTTATCTTGCTAACCATATCATGCAAGGGGGAGCAGAAAATAGCCACCTATGAAGACCTCTACAAAGAGCAAACTATCACCATACTCGTGGCTCCTGTTCAAGACAATACCAAACGGCCGCCTGTAAAGACCACGCAAGATCAAGTACTCAATGATGAGCTTACCCTAGCAGCCCATTATCTACGTCAGAGTTGTGGTGCGCCCCTTGTCAGTCGTGGATACTACGTGATTCCCACGCTGGCATCCGACATCATCTTGGCACAAAAGCCCTGCACCTATCGTCAACTCTCTCTTGACAACATACAATATTTATCCGCTGATTACGGCATCGATGCCGTCCTACTAGTGGCCATTCACAAATGGGAGAAACCCGAAGTAAACGAGGTTGTGTCGTATGTGGAATATACGCTCCGCTCCACCAAGAGTGGGCTAGAGTTGATGCACTGCTGGATAAGAGGTGACAAGATGCAACCCGTTAATGAAAAAGGAGAGCCCATCGAACTCGCCACAGACAATGAGTTTATTAGTCGCACCCAAATTGAAAGCCGACTGGCGCATCGCTGCATCCTACTAGAGCAAATGAGCGATTTCGCGCTACGTAATGTACCCACGGCATCCAGCCGTTGGATGTATCAGAAAGACAGCAAATACATAGCCAACCCTGCCTTCTACGGATTTGTCATCAATCCCGATGGCAGTATTGAACGTACCGAATATAACGAAGACGCTTTTGGAAATGAATGCTTCACCACAGATTGAGTTATGTTTCTCACCCGCGCTTTACCCCTATCGCACTATTAAGCAAAACCATATTGCTGTAGCGGTAGATATTCTGAGAGCTACTACAGCCATTTGTGCAGCTTTCCAGGCTGGGGCAACGGAAGTAGTACCGCTCGACACACTTGAAGCCCTCGAAACATATCGCCAACAAGGATATCTACGCGCAGCCGAACGGGGCGGAAAGAAGATTGACAATGCTGAGTGCGGCAACTCTCCCACAGAATATCTCAACATGGATCTTAGCGGACAAAAAATAGCTTTCAGCACCACAAATGGCACCGTGTGCATTCTTCGGGCTAGTGATGCCGAACGCACCTTCGTGGGTTCATTTGCCAACATCAGCCTCCTCACCCAGCAATTGTTGGATAATCCCCAAGACCTTGTGATCCTTTGCAGCGGGTGGATGAACGATTTTAGCATTGAAGATGCACTCTTTGCTGGGGCTCTCTGCCAACGACTCATCAACAGCGGTATTTACACCTCACGCAACGATGCTGTCCATGCAGCAATGGGTCTCTGGCAGTTAGCTCAGCCAGACCCATTTGAATATTGCTTAAAGCATGCGTCTCATGTTCAGCGCCTCATGAGTTTTGGACAGGGTGCCACCCAAGACATAGCATTTGCTTTCAAACTCGATACCTGCCCAGTTGTTCCACAACTGGCTGACGGCAGATTAATTCCTATTCATTAATCGGAACCACAATGAATCTGCCATGAAAAAAACGATTATCATTGCAAGCCTGCTTTTGTCTATAGCCTTTGCATGGGGTCAACGTTCCGATTCTTTATCATGTGGCTATAACCACCAATTCAGCTTTGGGCAGGCGATAGCACCTGCCACACTTTTCACCTGCGGAGCCATTGTTGCAGAAGTACCATCGTTTCATCAAAATATAGACTTTGCAATCCGCGATCGTCTTCAAGCCGACGGGCATCCCCGCTTCGAGATTGAAGATTATCTACAATTTGCGCCTGGCGTGAGCGTCTTCGTGCTCAAATCATTCGGGCTTCCATCGCAGCATTCCTGGCGCGACCTTGCCTCACTCTCCGTCAGTTGCAGTTTATTCCAGCTAGTTATTTGCAACGGCATAAAATATACAGTCCGAGAGGAACGCCCCTATGGTGGAGTTTTCAATAGTTTTCCATCTGGGCACACCATGACAGCATTTATGTGCGCCGAATTCCTTCGTCGGGAATACGGCAAAGACTATCCAGGCATTGCCGTGGCCGGATACACTCTAGCCACAGGAGTGGGTTTTATGCGCATGTACAACAACCGCCATTACTTAGGTGATGTCTTGGCTGGAGCAGGATTGGGCATCCTTTGTACCAGCCTTTCCTATTGGATTGCACCTTATCTTCGATTCTAAGTACCCCTATGGAAACCTATACGCTAAAAGTCATAGCACATATCAGCACTTGTTTTGACACCAAGTTTGGTGTTCCTCGCCAGGCAGGCATCGTCAATACTCCAGGACGCATCATTTTTGAACCGTCCTACCGTGTGCCTGATGCCGTGCGTGGATTAGACGGATTTGAATATATATGGTTAGTCTGGCAGTTCAGCCAAGCCGTACGCGAAGACTGGTCACCCACAGTGCGACCGCCACGCTTAGGTGGCAACGAAAGAATCGGTGTATTTGCCACCCGTAGTCCGTTCCGTCCCAATGCGATAGGTCTTTCATCTGTAAAGCTCGACCACATCGAGCAGCACCCTACCCTGGGTCCAGTACTGCACATTTACGGTGCCGACTTGATGGACGGAACACCCATATTCGACATCAAACCCTACCTTCCCTACACCGATAGCCATCCCGAAGCACGCAGTGGCTTTGCCTCCCGTCCCGCAGATAGGCTACTCAATGTAGAATGCCCACAAGCCCTGCTCAGCAGACTCGCAACCGAACTTCAGCAGCCCCTCATTGATGCGCTTGCCCATGATCCTCGTCCACAATATCAAGACGACCCTATGCGCATTTATGGTATGTCGTTTGCGGGGCGGGATGTAAAATTTTCAGTCAACAACCATCAACTGACCGTCATTGACATTGAAGTCAAGTAAACAAAGATTCCAATATAAAAAGGATACCTCCACAATGCAATGCTTTGTGGAGGTATTTTGTAGATGCGAACTTGTAAAATGGAATAAGGTGAGCCGAAATTTAAAAAGATTTACATTCCGTACTCTTTGCGTTTAGCCCAATGTTCTTTGAAATCTTCGTAGTTGCGTTTTAGCAAATTGGGCGTATCAAGATTGTAGGGGCACTTTTTGCGGCATTGACCACAACCCTTGCACTTTTCAATTTGTTCCATTTTCTCTTTGAACTCTTCGGTCAGATAAACGCTATAGGGCGCACGACGGAGGAAAAGATACATACGGTTGCAACTCTCAATCTCAATTCCAGCAGGACAAGGTTGGCAGTAGCCACATCCACGGCAGAAATCGCCACTGAGCATTTCCTTATCTCTAGCAATACGCTCACGCATTTCGTCAGTAAGCACTGGAGGATTGTCCATAAAGGAGATGAATTCGTCCAACTCACTTTCGCGCTGGATGCCCCAGATAGGCTCCACATGAGGGAACTGTGCCAGATAAGCATAAGCGGTAGCGGCATGGTTGATCAAGCCACCTGCCAAACCCTTCATGGCAATGAATCCTACATTCTTTTCGCGACACTGCTCCACCAAATGCAGCTCCGCATCATTAGCCAGATATGAGAATGGGAACTGAAGGGTCTCGTAATATCCGCAGTCGATGGCTTCTTGAGCCACTGTCATACGATGATTAGTAATGCCAATATGGCGTATCTTACCCTGCTGTTTGGCCTCCAACATAGCTTCGTAGAGGCCAGTTCCATCGCCAGGTTTGGGACAAAAAGCTGGGTTGTGGAACTGATAGAGGTCGATATAGTCAGTACGGAGCAATCGCAGGCTTTCGGCTAGCTGATCCCAAAATTCCTGAACGGTATTGCAACCCGTTTTGGTGCTAATAATCACCTTGTCGCGACGGTCGTGGAATGCGGCACCTAGTTTTTCCTCGCTATCAGTGTAGAATCGGGCTGTATCAAAATAATACATACCGTGATCCAATGCTTTGTGAAGCAGATATACTGTATCTTGCTGAGAAATGCGCTGAATAGGAAGCGCACCAAAACCATTTTTCGGAACAACGAGTCCCGACTTGCCTAAGGTAACTGTTTGCATATTATATATTATTATTGTTATCAGATTTTAAAATGCAAAGATACGAAAAAAAACGGACATATTATAATTAGGAATTTTGCACGCCACAAATAAACCGTTCTATCGACAAAAGCAAAGCCACATTCTGCACCTCTGGTAAAGAAAAATGCAGAGAATGAAAATTACATTCTCTGCATTTGTTATAATGGGAAAGACTTGTTATTCAGCCTTGATGTTGGGTTCTTCAAGGTGATAGTTGTTCTTCTTGTCAATAGCTTTGAGATAGATGGCAAGCAAGAGAGCCAACACACCAAAGGATGCAAAGATCACCAGAGGCACAGTGTAGTTGTAGGGGATGAATACATCCTGTGCGCCATTCTCAATGGCTTCTTTAGCTGCAATAACTGCGGGGTTAGAAGCATTGCTGCTCTGCAACACGCTGCCGATGAGCACGGGCACAAAGCAGAGGCCAACGTTCTGAACCCAGAAGATGAGAGAATATGCGCTACCAAGATAACGGGGATTCATCACCTTGGGCACGCTGGGCCAAAGAGCTGCAGGAACCAAAGCGAAGCTCACACCGAGGATTACGATGGTGACATAAGCCAAAAGTGAGCTACGGGTAGCGGGAAGTACGAAAGCAAATACCAGGTGGCAGATGATGAGGAGCAATGCACCGAACATGAGCATGGTAGCACCTTTACCTTTCTTATCCAAGAAAGCACCCAAGAAGGGGGTAATAGCAGCTGCACCAATGGGGAACCAACGGAAGATGTTGGAAGCCTGAGCAGGGCTGATACCATCAAGGTTGCACTGGAGCATGTTAGCACCATAGCGCTGGAAGGGGAAAATTGCGCTGTAATAGAGCACGCAGAGGAGGGCAATAACCCAGAAAATCTTGCTGCCGAAGATGGTCAGAATATCAGAAGCCTTAAATTCTTCCTCAGCCTCGCCAGAAGCGTGTTCGCCAAGTTGCTTATCAAATTTCTTGTCCATCACACAGAATACCAAGAAGAAGATGAGACCGATGCAAAGCAGGCAGGTGCAGAATGCAACAGGAGCGACAACAGTGGTCTTGCCAAAAACGGAAGTACCAAGTTTCTCGGCCAGCAGAGGGCTGATGGAGAAGATGGCGAAAACGCCCACACGAGCGATGGCCATTTCGAGACCCATAGCCAGAGCCATTTCTTTACCTTCGAACCACTTGGCGATGGAACGAGAGACAGTGATACCGGCCATCTCGCAACCGCAACCGAAAATCATGAAACCAAGGGCAGCCATCTTAGCACTACCAGGAAGAGTAGTCCACCATGAATCAAGCCAACCGCAGAAAGCGGTGCTCTGGAAAGCATCACTAATGCCATAGAACTTGATAATGGCACCGATGAGCATCATAGATGCAGAAAGGGTACCTGTGAAACGAATGCCCATCTTGTCGAGGATAATACCAGCCAAGATAAGGAAACCGCAAACGTTGAGGATGTACTCACCAGCAGCATAGGTACCGAAGTTGGAAGGCGACCAGCCACGTTCCACCTCTACTAAACTCTGCAAAGGAGACATCACATCGACAAACATGTAGCCGAAGAACATCATCAGCGCAATCAGAGCCAATGCCGTCCAACGAGCAACGGGATTGTCGTTCATTAATTTGTAGATTTTTTCTGACATAATATTAATATTTTTAATAAATTAATTACAAATATAATAATTCTAAAGATTCAAACTAAGATATGCAAAATTACAAAAAAAAATCGTACTTTTGCATTTTCGTTAAACTTTTTATAAAAAAATCATTAAATCTACTAATCATATCATGAACCTTTGTTCTCTAGCTCATGAAATAAAACCACGCTTGGCAGTCATCATATTCCTGCTACTGGCCATGGGTTGCAGCCCCATGCCCGATATCGAATGTGTGCAGGACTCTTGTATTGCAGACACCATTTCCATTATCGTGCCCACACCCGACACGCCAACCGAGGCCAAACTTCGTGAACAAGGGTTGGTGGACATTCAAGAAATTGACCCCACGATAGCTGTTGCGTTGGTCTATGCGACACCCAACAATTTTGTGGGGAAAGTACTTTATGCCGATTTAAACAAAGCATTCGTCCTACCTCAATTGGCGCAAAAGGTGGCAGCGGTCCAAGCAAACTTGCATGAGCTGCACCCTGACTGGAATCTACTGATATTGGATGCTGCAAGGCCCTTGAAAGTACAATATGAAATGTTCCACCTGGTGGCAGGCACAAGCAAGAATATCTATGTGGCAAATCCTTTGCATGGACCAGGGATGCACAACTATGGTGCAGCTGTGGATGTCACCATTGTTGATGCTAATGGGAATTGGATTGATATGGGAACAGAATTCGACCATTTCGGTCCCGAGTCTCACATTGAAAAAGAAGACCAATTGTTGAGCCAAGGTTCTATTTCGCCCGAAGCCTATGCCAACCGTCGAATGCTCAGGCAATTAATGCGCCAGCAAGGACTCATTACCTTGCCTAGCGAGTGGTGGCACTTCAATCTTATGTCTGTGGATCAAGCACGGAAACAGTTAAAGGTGATTGACATCTAGTACCGCTATTATCGACTACGTCAATTCCATCATTCCAAATCTTTGGCCTGGAAACGGGCAACACGCAATTTAAGGTAGGAAAAACGTCCTTCGAAATATTCATAAGCGTTTATTAGTCCCACCATTTTGGGATGATCGCGGAAATAGTCAAATATCTCATCTTGTTCAGCGGAGGATACGACCAAATCAGGGTCAAGTACTCCATTCTCTACTGCAGCGAGCAGATAACCTTCCACCGTGCTGACCGCACGCAGCATGGATCCTGCCACAGCCTCTACGCTACTGCCTTGCGCAAAAAGGCGGGCAGCTTGCACATACAGCGGTTCTTTGGGCGAGTCTCGTTCTTCGATATAGTCTTGCACCATTTGCACAATCTCCAACCCGAATTTGGCCACCTTGGCGGCTCCCAAACCCGGAATTTTCATCAGTTCTTTTCCGCTAGTGGGCAGCGTGTCGGCAATGGCCAGCAAACTTTTCTGTTGAATGATGGTGTATGCGGGCAACGAATCTTCCTTGGCTCTGGCTGCGCGCCATTTGGTGAGGATCTTCACCAATTTGGGATTCTTCACATCCTTATAAATATCTTCCTCAGAAGAAGTCTTGCGAATCTTCTTGGGCTTTTCTAGGGCAAAATCAACCTTGGCTTTCTGATAAGATTCAATTTTAAATCCCTCTTTCTGTACATGGGACAACACAGCCACTTTCAGTCCATGAGAGGCATTGTAACGCTCCGACATCTCTTTGAGGCGAGTGGCCACCTCTTTGTTGTCAACACTCACCGACAAGATCGGCTGTAACTGGTCATCTACTTGTTTCAACTGGGTCAAAAAATAGGGGGCAGCCTTGGCAATCCGATCATTAACAAATGCCATGCGCTCGGTTTCCGGCATAGAGCCCGACGAGGCAAGTTGCCTACAAAAACGGGCTGCCACATCGGCAATAGCCGAAGCCATCTGCTGACTTATTTCCACCAAAGATTGGGCTTGTTTAGGATAAGTAGTGCGTAGATGCGACTGGAACAAACGGTCTATTTGATCAACGTCGTGCTGGAGGGCAGAGAATCCAAAAAGTTCAAACAGGATGTCGAAGAAATATTGCTGTCGGTGCTGATCCAAAACAGCCTCGGCCTGTGCTGGAGGCGTAAAGGATGCATTGAACTGATCAATCTCGCTGCTGCCAAAAGCATTGCGGGAAGTGATGGGCGACAAAAGGGTAAGCCCTTCAAGGCTACGGCAACGGCTGAGTGCCACATAAACTTGACCATAGGTGAAAGCAGCCGAAGCATCCACCTGCACGCGATCGAAAGTCAAGCCCTGAGCTTTATGGATGGTGATGGCCCAAGCCGTGCGTAATGGATACTGACTGAATGTACCATCCACCACTTGCTTTATCTGGTTATCGGAAGGGTCAATCTCGTATTTAATATTCTCCCACAGCTCTGGACTCACCATGATGGCATCGCCATGCTCGTCATTGACTACTACCACCTGACGGGTATTGCCCTCTGCATCTTT
Source organism: Bacteroidales bacterium (assembly GCA_024400505.1). Classification (GTDB taxonomy): domain Bacteria; phylum Bacteroidota; class Bacteroidia; order Bacteroidales; family P3; genus Colimorpha. The sequence continues at coordinate 12,692 of JAKSMP010000037.1, forward strand.
CTCGGTGGCCAGGCTATCCACCGTGCCAATCTTCCCGTTGAAATAGCGATGAGCGCCCGATGTATCGTTCTTCACAAACATCACTTGCGCCCCAGGCTTAAGCACCAAATGTCCCTCTGTGGGATAATTCGACTCTGGGAAGTTGCCCTTTACTTCGGCATCCAAGGCAAAGGGTTGGGTGGTGAGCGCATCCAGCCGCTGTCGGTTTACTCGGTCGGCTTGGTAATTATGGGTGGTAAGGAGTATGGGGTCTTGCTGTTTGCTATTTGATGCTGACTTGTCGGCATTTTGGGGGACAACGCGGGTGTTTAGTGCTGCCAGCGTGGCTTCGTCGAAGCGGGCATCTCGTATGTTGTTCAGCAGATTGACAAAAGTGGGGTCTTGCTGGCGATAAATCGTAGTCAGCTGAATGGTGATGAGCGGCACACGTTGCAAAGCCTTGCTGTGGAAAAAGAAAGGCGAAGGATAGACGCGATCCATATAGGGTTTTTCGTCATCGGTTACCACAGGAGCCAACTGCTGCACATCGCCTATCATCAAAAGTTGCACACCGCCAAAAGGCCTATTGCTGCGACGATAACGCCTCAGCGTGGCATCCACGGCATCCAACAAATCGGCTCTCACCATGCTTATCTCGTCAATAATCAGCAAATCCAACGTGCGAATGATATCCACTTTGCTCTTGCGAAGTTGTTTCTTGCTCTCCGGCAATTGATATTCGGTCACCAATTCTGGCACATCGGGCAAATAGGGGCAGAATGGTAGCTGAAAGAAACTATGGATGGTCACTCCGCCAGCATTCACAGCAGCCACACCCGTTGGAGCCAACACCACACTACGCTTGGGGCACTTCTCCACGATATGATGTAAGAAGGTAGTCTTACCTGTTCCGGCTTTGCCAGTAAGAAAGATGGAGACTCCCGTCTCCATCACATATCGCTCAGCAAGTTCTATTTGAGGATTTGTATTCACACCTGTTTTTTTGACTATTGTATTACCTATTCATCATTCATTTACCTGAGAAAGGGCATTTCTGACCAATACATTGCTGGTTGATTTGCGAGCGGGAGCACTTCACAACAGGCTTTTCCATTTCCACGCCTAAGTGTTCTTTCACAAAATCAATGGTGGCAAGAATGGATAGATATGAATCGCGCTTGCAGCAGCGAGGTCCTCCATTATTGGCAACCTGCTCCAGTGCCTTGGCGGTGAGCAAGTTTGATAGATGCCACGATTCGGTGGCAAAAGGAGAATTGTCGGTAACAATGCTCATGAATATCCCTGCACTCAGCGAGGCACCGCAGGCGCCCCAATTGCCACAAGCCCCACCCGGTATGTCCATGCCCCTACGGATAAGGGTATGCAGTGCTGCCTCCAATTCCACTTCGCCCCCGGCATTATGATAGGCTGTGAGCAACGAAGCGCCCACCAACACATGATGCAACGGGCCATGCATCGGACAAAAATCCTGCGACATGAGGTGTTCCAACACCTCGATGGGATTGCGCGAAGTGTCGGTTTTGCATATCGACACTACTTCATCCACATGCCATACCATGCAGGCTTGGCAATATGTGTCGGTGGAAGAGGTCACTTCCTGGCCGCACACAGGACATGGGGTATTGGTTTCAGCAGGGGTGGTCGATTTGCACGATAAGAGGGCAAACAAGAGCAGGAATAAAGGGATATACTTTTTCATAACAACATGTACAGCCTCGTGATATTAACTGATAGGCATTTTGCGGTCGAGACAGAACGACATGGGAGACACCTTGAGCTGAGGAGGACATTGCATGCGCTTCCATTCGTTCAGTTTCACCTTGCGCAGCACCATCTTCACCACCTCGGGGTCATAGCCTTCTTCCACTATTTCGTCAAAACAAAGTTGCTCTTCAAGATGGAGGTTGAGGATAGCATCCAGCACAGGATATTCGGGCAGCGAATCAGTGTCTTTCTGTCCGGGACGCAGCTCGGCCGATGGGGGTTTTTGTATAGTGTTGATGGGGATGATTTCACGCTCACGGTTGATATACTCGGCCAGTTCATACACCTCGGTCTTATACAGGTCTCCTATCACAGAGATACCGCCACAGCAGTCGCCATAAAGGGTGCCGTAGCCCATGGCTGCCTCCGACTTGTTGGAGGTGTTGAGCATCAGCGCACCAAATTTATTGGAATAAGCCATCACAATCATACCACGGATGCGCGATTGCATATTTTCTTCTGTCACATCCTCGGCTCTGTCACCAAACACGGGAGACATCGTCTGGCGGAAAGTATCAAACAAAGGTTTGATAGGCACGATATCATATTCCACTCCCAGGTTGTGCGCCAAATCTTCGGCATCTTTCACCGAATGATCGGTGCTATACTGCGAAGGCATCAAAATGCCGTGCACATTCTCAGCACCCAATGCCTCAGCTGCCAAAGCGCACACCATAGCACTATCCATGCCACCCGAAAGGCCCACTACGGCTTTGGTCATACCATTCTTGCGGAAATAATCACGAATACCCATAATCAAGGCTTTATACACCAGTTCCACCGCCTCAGGTTTTTGGTCTTCGCACTCTTCCATCAGCTGCAAATCCACACTCTGCGCATGAGATTCGAAATAGGGGAACTGGCACAACACCTGTCCTGCTGCATTCAATGCCATACTGCCACCGGCAAAAAGGAAACTGCCCTCGCCACCAATGCGGTTGACAAAGACGAGGGAAGCATTCAAGTTCTCCACAATCTTGTGCATACGGTAGCGAATGCGATACGGCTTGTTGTAGTCAAACACGTTGCAGCCACAGCACACCACCATATCGGGCTGGTCGATGTGCGATTTGGAGAGTTCCTTCAAGTCTTCATAGAATCCGATGGCAATCTGCTGTTCCTGGTATTGGATCAACTGCACACCCTCGCCACGAACAAAATATTTCTGCTCGTCGGGAGCCAGATACTTCTTGGTGATGATGCCTCGGATAGCGCAATTCTGCACAAATACGATAGCGTTGCACAATCCTTTGTCCTGAATCTGCAGCGGCATGCCGATAAGGAATGCACGGTGCTCCGACTTTTGAATCAACTCTTGCAGACAGGCCTGGGCACGTTTTTGAATGTCGGTATAGGCAGCCGACGCAAAAAGTGGCGAACCGCACAAGGTGCAAGCGGGAAATACGGTAAGTAACGCATCCTTGCTTTCAACTGATTCCAGTTCTTCAAGTACCCATTTGAGGTTCTCCTCAGGATTATTGGTCACGATATCATGCTGTACAATATGGATATTCATAACAATTGCAATATTTTATATTTATACTTGTACTTATTAATAACATGCAAATGTACAAAAAAAAGTTTAATCCAGAAAATTTCTCCTTCCTCACACCCTCCCAAACCAACATTTCACACCTCCACTTACCACCACGCAATAGGCCACCGCCGAGGCTCTTATTGTGTTAATTTTTTGATTTTAGTGGTTCACTTATCTAATTTTTTGTATCTTTGCAAACTTAAAAACACCGAAAACAATAAACAAAATCATTTATAACTAACTTAAATTTATTACATTTATGAAGAAAGTTATTTTACTTTTGGTTGCAGTTTTCAGCCTCGGTATGGCTGTTAACGCTCAGAACGCAATTGGTGTACGTGGTGCTTTCGGCAGCGGCAACGGTGCTGAACTCTCCTACATGCACGGTCTTGGTGCAAACCGTCTCGAACTCGACCTCGGTTGGTACACCTACACTAATTGGGGTGGTTACGTAAACCTCACTGGCATCTACCAGTGGAAAGGCGAACTCGGCTCCAACTTCGGTTGGTATGCTGGTGTTGGTGCTAACATCGGTTTCTGGATGGACAAGCAAGGCAACGATAGCAACCTCGGCCTCGGTCTCGACTGCCAAGCTGGTCTTGAATACAACTTCCAGGCTCTGCCTCTCCAGGTGACCCTCGACGCTCGTCCTCACTGGGACTTCCTCGGTCACTCCAACGGTTTCGGCTATGGTCTCGCACTTGGCCTCCGCTACAGATTCTAATCGGTCATAGACCTATTATAAAAAAAGCCTTCGCTTATGCGGAGGCTTTTTTATTTTCCCTTATTTACTCTACCTTGCGGCTAGCATAGCGGGCAATGCACTCTGGCAGCAGCATCTCATACCCCTCGTCATACAGCAGCGGGCTGGACAAAAGCAGATCGGCTGTTGTGCGGTTGGTGGCAAAAGCCACATTATAGAGCGAAGCCAATCGGGTGAGTGCCGACACATCGGTCTGGTGTCCCTGCACTATCAGATTGTCGCAAAAGAATATCAGCAAGTCTATCTTGCCTTCGGCAATCATGGCACCAATCTGCTGGTCGCCGCCCAAGGGACCCGAAAGCAGACGGGTGACGTTGTTGGCCAACGGACGGTCTGCCACAAATCCATCTTCGGCAGGCACTTCCAATTCCTGAATCATGCGGCCTGTGGTGCCGGTGGCATACAGCTTATGGGGAGCCAATATTTCATATTTAGAGGCTATCCATTCCATAAATTCTTTCTTGCGAGCATCGTGCGCAACTAGCGCGATATTAAGTGTTTTCATAATGGTTATTTATTTAATAGTTTTGCAAATATACTCTTTTTTTGCGATTCACCAATAATAATCTCTCCCCTACCCCACGCCAAGTATTGAGCCGTAATAAAAAGCAGCCGCTTCCGTAGAGGAATCGGCTGCTTTCATAGGAATAATCATGTGACAGATTAGAAGTCCACTTCGGTGTCGTAGTAGCAGCACTTGAGCAGTTTCTCCATCTCCTCCTGGTTGGGCTGGCGGGGGTTGGAGCCGGTGCAAGCGTCGCCAATAGCGTTCTTTGCAATTTCGGGGAGACGCTCCAGGAACACGTTCTCAGGAACGAAACCTTGCTCGCAGGGATAGCTGTCAGCACCGTAGTTCTTGATGCAATGGGGGATACGCAGGTCGTCGTTCATCTTGCGCAGATAGTCGATCAGCAGGCGAGTCTTCTCCTGGTCGCAGCAGCCACCAAGGCCAAGGAAGTCAGCAATCTGGCCATAACGAACCAATGCTTCGGGGTTCTTAGCATTGTAGGCAATCACCTTGGGCAGATACATAGCGTTGGCAGCACCATGGATGATGTGAGCGCCAAAATCAGCAAAAGCAGCACCAGTCTTGTGAGCCATGGAGTGAACGATACCAAGCAGCGCATTGCTGAAAGCCATACCAGCCAAGCACTGAGCGTTGTGCATGTTGGCGCGGCAGGTCATATCGCCATTGTAGGACTTCACCAAGTCGTTCTTGATCATCTTGGTGGAGTGGAGGGCAAGAGCGTCGGTATAGTCGCAGTGGCAGGTGGATACGTATGCCTCAATAGCGTGGGTGATGGCATCCATACCGGTGTGAGCCACCAGTTTCTGGGGCATGGTCTCTGCCAAGTCGGGGTCAACGATAGCCACATCGGGAGTGATCTGGAAGTCAGCGATAGGATACTTGATACCCTTAACGTAGTCGGTGATGATGGAGAAAGCAGTCACCTCAGTAGCAGTACCAGAGGTAGAACTGATAGCGCAGAAATGAGCCTTGTTGCGCAACTCGGGGATACCGAAAACAACACACATCTGCTCGAAGGTGGTCTCGGGATATTCATATTTGATCCACATGGCCTTTGCAGCGTCGATGGGGGAGCCACCGCCAACAGCCACAATCCAGTCGGGCTGGAACTGAAGCATAGCCTCAGCGCCTTTCATCACGGTTTCTACACTGGGGTCGGGTTCGATACCTTCAAAAAGCTGCACTTCCATGCCAGCCTCTTTGAGGTTGTTGCAGATACGGTCGAGGAAACCGAATTTCTTCATCGAGCCACCGCCTACGCAAACCATAGCGCGTTTGCCTTTGAAAGTTTTGAGAGCATCAATAGCTCCTTTTCCGTGATAAAGATCTCTAGGTAAAGTGAATCTATTCATTGTAGATTGTATTTGAGTTTCCCAGGCTCGTGGGAGTTTACGATTGGAGAAACGGGAGCCGCCATTTTTTTGGCCTTAATCACTCAGACAGCAGCAGAAATCATCATTCAGCGTCTTTTTGCAGTCTATCTGCATCATTATCAGCCTCAAAAACCTCGCATCTCTTTTAATTATTTCTCTGCAAAGATAATCATACTTTTTGATATTGCAAATTACAATAATGTTAAATATTTTTAGTTGCAATATCTACATTTCTAATTGCCTAAATTGCAATCAGTCGCCATACACCCACTCGCAATAGGAGTAGTATTGGGTGAACATGCCAGGGCGGAACTTCATCTGATTACAGGTCTTGCCCTCGGCCGATACTTGTTCCTTGGAGAAATACACTATCTCTTGGTTGAATTTCTGGCAACGGCAGCGTTTGGTGCAGCTGGACAGGCACACTAGCAGTATCAGCATCGAAACGAGTAGCATCAATTTTCTAGTCATATCGGCGGGCATTATTGTTGGATAAAATCTACTATTTGGCCTTCGTTGATGTTGCGATAATGGCAAGTGGCCTCCACCTTGCCGCCATCCATCAGGAATATCATGGGGCGCTGGCCATAGGTAATATACGCCCAAGTCTTTTGGTCGATAAGGTAGCTGGGGCGGATAAAGTTGGCTGTGTCCATGGTCAAGGCAGCCACAGTGCTGTCTGATCTAGGGGTGAGATACACAAAAGCAGCCGAATCCAATTCGTTGCGGCGGCAGATATGGGTGAGCTTTTCGTCAGCCATGCGGCAAAATGGGCATCCCGGGGTGAGGAACGCCACCACATGCCGCCCTTCGCCCAATCCAAGGGTGGAGAGGTCGCCTTCGGGCGAGATGGCAGAATCCAAACGCTCTTGGTTGAACACCTCCTCTTCGGGGCCAAACATCCAGTTGTCGGGAGCCGAACTTACAAACACCGCCACCAAAGGCGCCAGCACCACCGGCAGCCATACAAACCAGCGAGGTTTCCATTGCCAAGGCCTACTGCCCATGGCAAACAGCATCACCACCATAAGCAAAGCATTCTTGAGGATGGAGTGTATGGGGTCTATCTCCATCAGCCCGCCCATGCATTGGCAACTGTCGGTGCGTCCTATCAAGGCTGCATACCCCAAGAAAAGGGTAAAGCAGCAAAGCATCAGCACCGAAGAAACATTTATCAATCGGTTGAATACATTGGCTATGAGCCCAATACCCAATATCATTTCCATCACAATCACCAAGCGGGCAGCAAGGAATGACAGGTTAAGGGGCAGCACGTTGAAAGTGAAGATGTAAATCTCAAAATTGTCGATGCCTATCAGTTTGGAAATAGCCGACACGATGAAGAATGCGCCCAAAATCAAGCGCATCACCAATGCGGCCACTCGCAGCGGCTTGGAATGGAAGGGGACCATGGCTATAATCGGAAGGGTTTATTTATCCACCGTGCAGGTGACTTCCTCAAACTCGCGCACATACTGGCCTTCCAGCTGACGCTCAACACCCAGCTTGGTGATTTTACGGCAGGAGAAACCATTGTCGGCACGGACGTAAGTGGTGGCATAATTGCCCAGTTCGTCGGGGTTGACATTGGTGCAACGGCACTTAGTTTCTTTGGAGCAAGAAGCCATCATAGCAAAGGCTGCCAAAGCGAGGAAAAAAATATGTTTTTTCATAATCTGGAGTCAAATTTAGCGGATGATAATGAGTGAATCGCTGTCGAAAGGATAGTCGGTGCATACCACCACATCGGTGTGCATGGTGTCTAATGCATCGAAATAATTGATGACGTTGATTTTATTGCAATTGCCTTTCTTGATAGTTACAATGCGCACATTCTGAGTGCCTTGTACCGCACAGCGACAATTCTTCTCCTTGGTGCAGGCGGTGCACATCAACAGCAGCGCGGCACCGGCCAAAAGCAAAACTTTCTTCATATTCTGACTACTATTATTTAATTTGCAAAAGTACGAAAAAAAATGGATTCATCAAGATTTAACATTTTTCTCCATCCTCCCTCACCCGGCATATCATCAATCCATCGCGCAGAGGCAGCAGTATGTTGTCCACCCTGGGGTCGGCGGTGATGCGGCTGTTGAGGGCTTGGATGATGCGGGTGGAACGATCACAACGCAGGTCGGTTTCGGCCGCTTCCATCACTCGGCCATACCACAGCATGTTATCAAATATGAGCAAACCACCTGGTGCCATCTTGGGCAGCAGCAGGTCGTAATAGCGCTCATAATTGAGTTTGTCGGCATCCACAAATGCCAGCCCTATGCCATCGGGCAACTGGGGTATCACATCCGCTCCCTGCCCTATGTGCAGCTGCACCTTGTGCGCCACATGGGCCTGCTGCAGATGTTCCGTTATCAAAGGCTCATATTCTTCGTTGGCCTCTACTATATGCAGGCAGCCATCCTCGGGTATGCCTTGGGCAATATGCACGGCACCAAAGCCCGCAAAGCTGCCCACCTCCACCGCCAGCCGGGGGCGCACCATCAGCGACAGCAGGCGCAGCAGCTGCCCCTGATAGGGGGTGGATGAGATATGGGGCATGGCCGTGTGGAGGGCTATGCTGCGATAGATATCGTTGATCTCAGCCGAGGGTTGCGAGGTGTGGTCTTCGCAATATTTGAATATCGAGTCGTCCATCAAAGCGAGCGTAAGATTTCTTCAAGTTGAGTTTCGTCGTGCACCAGCACCTCACGTGCCTTGGATCCATTGTAGGGACCCACTATGCCGGCTGCTTCCAGCTGGTCGATGATGCGACCGGCACGGTTGTAGCCCAGCTGCAGTTTGCGCTGTAGCAGCGAGGTGGAGCCAAACTGACTTGCCACCACCAGGCGAGCAGCGTCGTTGAAGAACTCGTCCTTCTGCTTGGGGTCGAAATCTTTGTTGGGTTCTTCGTTCTCGTCCAGGTACTCGGGCAGCAGGAATCCGTCGGGGTAGCCGCGTTGCGAGCCAATGCAGTCGGCCAATTCTTCAATTTCTTTGGTGTCAATCAAGGCACATTGGATGCGCACGAGGTCGGAGCCCGAAAGCGATATGAGCATATCGCCTCGACCTATCAAGCGTTGGGCACCGCTGCAATCCAGGATGGTGCGGGAGTCGATACCGCTGGTCACCTTGAAAGCCACACGGGCGGGGAAGTTGGCCTTGATGGTGCCAGTGATGATGTTGGTGGTGGGGCGCTGGGTGGCAATGATCAGGTGGATACCCACGGCGCGGGCCAGCTGTGCTAAGCGGCAGATGGGCATCTCCACCTCCTTGCCTGCCGTCATGATAAGGTCGGCAAACTCGTCAATCACCAGCACGATATAAGGCATATATCGGTGGCCGTTCTCGGGGTTGAGATGGCGGTGGATGAATTTGTCGTTGTATTCGGTGATTTTGCGCACACCGGCCTGGCGCAACAGGTCGTAGCGCTGATCCATCTCTATGCAGAGTGAGTTAAGTGTGCGCACCACTTTCTTGGTGTCGGTGATGATGGGTTCGTCGCTGTCGGGCAGCTTGGCCAGGTAGTGTCGCTCAATTTTGTTGTACAGCGAGAGTTCCACCTTCTTGGGATCCACCATCACAAACTTGAGTTCTGATGGGTGTTTTTTGTATAGCAGTGAAGCAATCACAGCGTTCAATCCCACCGACTTACCTGTGCCAGTGGCACCAGCCATCAGCAGGTGAGGCATCTTGGCCAGGTCGGTGACAAAAGGTTCGTTGGAAATGGTCTTGCCAAATGCGATGGGCAGTTCCATCTTGGCATTCTGGAAAGCGTCGCACTCCAGCATATTTTTCATCGACACAATCTGGGGCTGGGTGTTGGGCACTTCAATACCCACCGTACCCTTGCCCGGTATGGGTGCTATGATGCGGATGCCCAAGGCAGAGAGGCTGAGGGCAATATCGTCTTCCAATCCTTTGATCTTGGAAATGCGCACACCGGGAGCGGGCTTGATTTCGTAGAGGGTGACCGTGGGTCCCGGAGAAGCCGAGATTTCCATAATCTCTATACCGTAGTTGCGCAGGGTTTCCACGATGTGGTCCTTGTTGGCAATCAGTTCTTCTTTGGTCACCTTGGTGTTCTTGGTCTCGTAGTCAATCAGTATGTCGGTGTCGGGCATCTGATAGAGCTTCAGGTCCAGGTGGGGGTCATAGAGGGTATCGATGGAACCAGTGTCGCCGGTGCCCATCTTCTCAAATTCAGAATACACGGGGTCTTCCTCTTCCTGGGGAGCAGGCTCGGGGTCGGGCTCTGTAACTTGGATGCTGAAGGGGATATCCTCAGTGCGCGACTGCACAGGAGCGGGTGCTTCCACTTCTTCGGCCGGCTTGCCTTGTGCGCGCTGATTGATGCGGGCAAACACGTCGTCGATACTCATCTGAGGTTGCTCTGCAGGAGCCTCAGTGGTCTCGGCTGGGGCGGTCTCTTCCTGCGGCTTGGGAGACTCTTTCTCGCGCTTGGGGAAAAGAGCCGCCAGTCGGCTGGGTTTCTTTTCTTGCTTGTCGCTGTCATCATCGTCGTCATCGTCATCCGAGTCGTCGTCTTGGGATGGCATAATATCTTTGATACGGCCTTTCAGGTTCAAGTTGGGCATTTCCACCTTGGGCATGGAGAATCGCACTTTGTGAACAAACACCAGCACCACGATGGCAATGAACAAGAAAAACACCATTGCGCCCCATTTGATAAGGTCGTAGAGCTTGGCGGCGATGAATCGGCCACACACACCCGAGAAGTTGTCGGCCACATCGCTTCCGTGTCCCCATGCGCCTGAGCAATAGCCCAGCACCGAACTAAGCCATGCCATCCAGAAGAGGGTTGACCACAAGGTACGCTGCCAGGGGAGCAACTTCACATCCCAACGACGAAGGCCTTGGATGAAGAAGAGGAACGAAAAACCCAACGAGGCTATGCCAAAGAGGTTCTGCACAAAGAATCGGGCACAGCCAAAGCCCAGCGAACCCACCCAGTTGTCGTGCGAGGGCCACTTGACAAAGAACGAGAGCATGGCAACTGCCAAGAACACCGCAAAAAGCACATCCAACGCACCCACCAATCGGCGGAACTGCGTGGACACCATAAACTCTTTTAACCGGCCGGTGGGGCGGACTGTTTTTTTCTTACCTTTTTTGCCTTTCTTGTTGGTTGCCATAGTGCTTACTTTACTAGATGTGTGTGCTTCTTAAAAAAAATGTTCGCCCCGCTACCGGGGCCATTTGTGATAGAAAACCCCTCTGCGCCCCACAATGGGATACAAAGGGGTTATATACCTTACGGGATGTCAATTAATTTTCGAGCAAGGAGGCTGCGTCCATCAGTTCCTTGTAGAATTCAGCAAATTCTTCGGGAGTGGCATCTTTGTAGCCGTCGGGCAGCACAAAGTCGATCTCTTTCACTTTTCCTTTCACAATTTCGCTGCAGGTGAGGGTGATAGCACGGCCTTCGCCCAAATCTTGAGTGATCACCAGGGGGAAACCCTTCATGGTCATGTTGGGCAGGAGGGTATATTCAGGGCCAATCTCGGTGGTGTACCAGCAAGTCATGGGGTTGTCGTTGCCTTCCACATCATAGCGATGCATGATCAGTTCCTTGGCGGTGAAACCAAAGAAATCTCTGGTGCCATTGCCCATCTCATAGTAGAAATGTTCGGGCTCCTTGTCTTCGATATAAAGGCTGTCGATGCTGGACTTGTTGGCGTTGTCGGAGATAAGGAACTTGCCGTCGCCTTCGTAGGATTCCAGCTGCACATCGTTGTAGGACAGATAAGCCAAAGCCTGGCTGAAATCGATGGCCTGGGTCACATTCATGCCACGCTGAACGGTCTGGCCGGTGAAAAGACGATCATCAAACACTTTGATTTCCATAGTGCTCTGATCGGCAGGAATGGACATATCCACCTTGCCAGTGCTGGTAAGCTTATATTTTACGATACCACGGAATTTGTTCTGAGCACTAGCGGCTCCCATTACGAGCACCATGAGAAGTGCTGCTACGAATACTTTTTTCATTGTCAATCTATATTATTCTTGTTTTTTTATCGTGATATAACGCAGATGCAAGTGCTTTATTGCACACCCGCACGGATTTTTTACCACCTGGGGGGCAACACCACGTTGGGCAGCAGATGGGCGTCGGCAAACAGCGGAGCTATCTCTTCGTCGCGGAACCCCGCAATGCCACACCCGATGCGCGTCACCAGGAAAGTGAGCTCAGGGTGCTGCTGGGCAAAGAGGATGAACTCATCCACGTAGGGCTTGATGGTATCCACGCCGCCCTGCATGGTGGGTATTGCATAGCATTGGCCTTGCAACCCTACCCCCTGCCCCATCACGGCGCCAAAACGCTCATAGGCTATGCGGGCTGCGCCGCCGCCATGACGGCCAGCCAGGTTGGAGCCAAACACAAATATCTGACCTTCCTCCAAATGGGTGATAAATTCAGGTGTATTCACGATTGAAATAATTTTTAAATCAAGTAGCAAGTAGTAGGTAGGCGTTTCCCCTCACCCAGTACGCTACGCGCTATTATCTCTAGTTATTAATGAACGTTCTCTGGCCCCAGTTCTCGCCGAGGGTGCCGCCGATGATCATGCTGGGCTCTTGCAATTTGCCCTGCAACGACGACTCGTAAGCCTGGTTCTTGGTCACGTTGTTAAAGAGTTCCTGGAAGGTGACTTCGCCACGGGTGTATTTGAGTTCTTTCAAAATATAGTAGGTGAAGAAACCGTGGTGCTGGTCGATAAAGCTGTAGGAAGTCTTGTCGCCATCGGCTGACATGAAGATGACAATATCGTCGCGGACGCGAGGAGCACGATAGCGTTTGGTCTCACGCTCGATATTGAAAAACTCCTTGCCGCTGCGCTGTACACCATTGCAGCTGGCATCGATGATGAAAGTATAGCTCAGGCAGGTGGTCTTCTTGAACCAGTTGCAGAGGGTATCGATGGAGATGCACTGTGCCAGCAGTTTTTCGGCATCGCCGCCTTTGAGGGTGATGTCGCTGGGCAGCACACCATTCTTGCTCTTGAATGCACGAATCTTGCTCACATCCACGCCACTGGGCATCAGGGCGGGCTGGAACTTGGAGTTGCTCACGCCATGGCCGGCATAATAGATGATGATATGCACATCGCCGTTCTGAGCCTTGATGATGTCTTTCAGCCAATGGATACCCTCGTCCTTAATTTGCTGACGGCCGGCATTGTGCATCACCTTCACATGGCGGGTGGGGATACCCAGCGTGTGCACAAAATACTGGTGCAGCACATCGCCGTCGTTGCTGGCAAAATCGCAGTTGGGCAGCGGTGCAGTATATTCCTCGTCGGCAATAATCAAGGCATAAGTCTTGGAGTTGATATTTTCTTCGATGGAGGGGATGTTGAAATCCACATATTCGTCGTTCAGCAGAGCGGCTTCCATATTCTTGGCAGCGGCGTCAAAAGCGCCATGCACCACAATCCGCATGCTGCTGCGACGATAGTGAGGACCGGTCATGTCAAAGCAACGGGTAACGAAAAGATACTCGTTGTCGGTATTTTTGAGAGAATTGACGCTGGTCTTCAAAAACTCGTGCACACTCTGGGCACGCACATATGCCAGCTGAGCATTGGTGGTGATACCATCCTTCTTATCCACCGAGATACGTACCTGCTCATCGTTGAACACAGCGGGCATATAGCGGAAATCGCCATATTCGCCCTTGTAGTCGATGTGAGCAATCTCAGCGGCGTCGGTAGTAGAAGTGATGGTGATGGTGGTCTTCTTTCCGGGGGCGAAGATATCGCTCAATTCCTGATCCACCATAGTCTTGGTGAGGTTGCAGATAGCGCGGCAGGAATTGGAAGAATTCCAGGCATACACAGCCGAGGGATAGTCGTCCTCGGTGCCCTCAAAATGGTGGCAGGTGTAGTTGATGTTATACACGTAGTTGATTTCGGGCTTGCCATCCTCGGTAGTGTCCTCCACCACGTCGGTGGTGATGCGAACAAACGTCTCGTCATACAGCTTTTCGGCGTTGGGCAGGTTGATAAGCATCTGCTGAATACGCTTATTCATCTGTTTTTCGCGTTGCTGACAAGTCTGTTTCAGACGTTTGATGATAAAAGTGTGGATGTCGTCGTTGTATTGATGCTCGGTGGTAGGCGAAGAGGATGTAACATCCTGAGCCTTACCGCTCAAAGGGAGCAGCATAGCCACGACCAAGAGTCCCCAAAGGACCCTGTTACGGCAGTTTTTAGAGTATGTTTTCATTGCGCAATGAATATTATTTTTCAAAATGCAAAATTATACCTTTTTTGTGAAATAAATCTCCGCCCCACCCAAAAATAATCAACTCCCCAAAGTTAATAACCCACCCCTACCACCTACTACCTACTACCTCCTCCCTACTACCTC
>JAKSMP010000038.1 GCA_024400505.1 Bacteroidales bacterium
TATGTCTTTGTCCTACAGGAAAAGGTCAGGGGTGATGCTGACGATCCATACTCAGTGCTGGTTCACAAGCAAGACATGCCAGATTCTTCAAATTCATTTATGACTGACACCTTCAATATCTTTTATCCGACTAGTACAGACTATATGCAAGACGATGTCGCTCATCTTTCTTTTTACAAATTTTCTCCGACATGGCAGTTGATAACATTTAGGATTTTGGTTCAGGGCTCAGACGGGATTCCTGCGTCATATGAAATTGATTTAGACAGCATCAATACAAGGCTTAAGTATGGCATAAATGGGTTCGACCTTGATGCTGATGGAAATTATTACATAGCAGGGGAACTGGGTCTGCCTTTTACCCAAAATTTTCATGGCGATCTTAACAACTATCCTTGCCATATTTACTTTGATAGTTCTATTTATCTAACTGTAAATCATATTAACGAAACATACAAGCCACCATTTGTGCTAAAGATTGACCCCAATGGAGTTCCGTTGTGGTGCAACCAAATTCATGTGCACTCTAATGAAAGAGCACCATTCTCATTTATTTTTCTTGGAATAGATGTTAGTGGAAGTTATGTTTACATCCCTGTTAGAGATGATAATTACACAACGATTGTTCCTGATTTGGGAGAGTTTGATAAATATCGGGGCAAAATTGGTTGGCTAAAATGTGATAAACAAACTGGCACTTGGCAGCATTATGCAATATCAGACACTTTAACTGCTTTTAAAACGCACAGAGTTAATAATTTTGTCTACGAAGACCATGTGTTTATCACTGGCCAGAATGCTTATGATAATTCTATAGAGCATTGGACTACCGATGGAACGTTAATTGATACGTTGAATATATCGGGTCAATCTGTCGAATGTGATTGGGCAACCATCGATAATCAAGGCAACTTGCGTTGGCGAAGAACAGTAATGTCTTCACAGGACTTTGGCAGCATTCATCTCAACTTATCCACATCATGGAGTAGAGCCGTCATCGCCCTCTACCACAACGATGCCTTCGCCGTGCCCTACCACCGCGAAGAACAGTCCATCATCTGGGAGCAGGATCTCAACTTCTCCCTCGCCGACAGCCCCGTCACCCTCACCGCCACCTCCACCAGCGGCCTCCCCGTGTCCTACTCCAGCTCCGACACCTCCATAGCCCGCATCGACGGCTCCACACTCCACCTCCTCGCGGGCGGCTCCTGCACCATCCTCGCCACCTGCCCCGACAACGACTACTACCAGGCTGCCGCCCCCGTCTCCAAGACCCTCACCGTAGGCCAGTCCGGCATCACCGACCACGAGGCCAGCCCCCTGCTCATCTACCCCAACCCCAGCCGCGGCTACATGAACCTCTACGGCCCCACCGACCAGATCAGCTCCATCACCCTCTACGACATGGCCGGCCGCGAGGTCTATCACCACACCCGCACCATCTTCCTCAACGCCACCCCCGCCGACCAAGGCCCCTGCTACAGCCTCAACATCAGCCACCTCCCCCAAGGCAGCTACATCGTCAAGGTCAGCACCACCAACGGCCAGGCGCAGCACCTGAAACTCATCAAAAAATAACCCAACAAGCGAGAATCACAGGGGCGCACAACAACGCGCCCCTACCTTCTCACCCTAGCGACCCCCACGACGGCCAAAAACACACAGTAAGACTACTCAAGCAAATCGATGTCTTAGGGAGATAAAAAAGATCAAAAAGAAAAACAGTTGATACTCGATGAAAAAGACAATACTTTGTGTGGTTGTGCGTTATCTGTATAAGTATCAAGTAGAGTATTATGAACGATATTGAAAAGTTGAAACAAATCCCCGAGAGTGGCAATATAGCGCTCGACATTCGGGCAATATTGCAAGAGTCGCGCGCGCTTGTGGCCCGCACCGTGAATACCGCCATGGTGGCTGCCTATTGGATGATTGGCAGAAGAATAGTGGTAGAAGAACAGCGTGGCGAGGACCGTGCAGCCTACGGCGAAAAGCTGCTCAAAAACCTCTCAAGAGACCTAACGGCTGAGTTTGGCAACGGGTTCTCGTATGCCAACCTTAGGATGATGCGTCAATTCTATCGCACGTACCCTGATTTCGAGATTTGCTACACACTGTGTATCAAATTGCCTTGGAGCCACAACAGGCTGATAATGCGCGTATCAGATCCCAACGCAAGAGAATGGTATCTCAAAACAGCTGCAAGCGAGCAATGGAGCGTCCGCCAACTGGAACGCAATATCAACTCGTTCTGCTATCAGCGGCAGTTGGATAGTGGCGACATCTGTTCTGATACAAAGGATACGGATGCAGCCTCCATAGATGTGAAGCAGTTTGTGAAAGACCCTTATGTGATAGAGTTTGTAGGGCTTCCGCCCTATCCTCACCACAAGGAGAAGGCATTGGAAGAACGGCTGATTGCCAACATGCAGGATTTCCTACTCGAGCTGGGACGCGGATTCTCGTTCGTCAAAAGACAATATCGCATCAGTACCGAGACCAGCCATTTCTATATCGATTTGGTGTTCTATAACTACATCTTGAAATGCTTTGTGTTAGTGGACCTCAAGGCCGACAAACTCACCCATCAGGATGTAGGACAGATGGACATGTATATCCGCATGTTTGACGATCTGAAACGTGGAGAAGGCGACAATCCCACCATAGGCATATTGATGTGCGCCGAACGCGACGAAACGGTGGTGAAGTATTCTATCATAAACGACTCGCAACAAATCTTTGCCAGCAAATATCTGCCCTACCTTCCCACAGAAGAGGAATTGCGCAAAGAATTGGAAAACAGAGGTCGCCTTCTGGAGCAAAGTGACGATGGAGACTAAGAATGCATCACCAGCCCCGTCGGTGATCTCTCGGTGATCCTTCGGGGATCTCTCTATGAAACAAAGACGAAAATCACAAAAAAGACATACCATCCTGAAACGAATCTTATCACAACAAAACATCATGAAGAAGTTCATTTCATTATTTATCTTCTTCGCCCTCAGTCTGTCTGCCTTTGCGCAGACGGCTGGCGGCGAATGGAAGTGGGCCCGCGCATTCGGCGGGACAGACAATAGCTCTAATTCTTATTCCAACTTTATCAAGCAGGTGGAATACGATGCTGATGGCAACACCTATATCCTTGGCATTTATGGCCAGTATGGATGCTGGGATGACGGCCAGGCCATCGTAAACAATCCCACAATACATTCAAGTGGCCAGCAACCTCTATTTTTGGCCAAATTCGATTCTGTCGGTTCTTTGTTGTGGTCGAGAATAGTTAAGTCTGGTCAACAATACACAGGATATGTGGGTATTCAATTGACGGATTCGAACATTACTGTCGTGGGTACAGCAAGGTTGGATGACCCTGTGCAAACTACGCCAGGCCCCAAATGGCTATATTTTTTCGACACACTGATCCGTAGTCAGGATGTCGCAGCCACCCCTGTGGCTCAACGCCATCCTCCTTTTGCTTTTGGCTGGTGGACCTTTGTCACCACGCTGGATTTGGATGGCAACGTACAATCGTCAGTCTTTCTTGAAGAGAGGCTTAGGCCTAATTACACTTTTCCTGGGTCTTTGTATGGCTATAGAAGTAGCGAAGCTTTTATGTGGGGACCTGGACTTTTCCATAAAGACAGTGAGGGAAACAATGTCCTTATTTGTCAGACAAAGTCAGCTGGTCAAGAGGAAGATCCACTCTGGATACTGGTTCACAAACAGGATACGACTACAAATTCTTATGTGACAGATACTTTCAACGTCTTTCTCCCTGGCAGTACCGAGAAGCCCGAAGGTATCGCATACCTTACATTTTTCAAATTCTCGCCATCTTGGGAGCTGAGAACATTCCGAAATCTGGTTCAAGGACTGGATGGCTTTGGCGCATCGTATGAATATTATGGAGACAGTATCAACCCTTATGTTAAGTATGGCATAACTGATTTCGACTTAGATGATGATGGTAATTATTACATAATAGGATCTATCGGGGTAGGCCTTACTGCTATGTATCATGGTGAACTAAACAACTACCCCTGCCATGTTTACTTTGATAGTTCCATCTACTTAACTGTCAATCATATCGACGAAACGCACTATCCTCCATTTGTACTAAAACTTAGCCCCGATGGGATTCCTTTATGGTGTAATCAGATTCATGGTCTTCAGAACCCACGATACCCCTTTCAGGCACCTTTTCAGGGAATAGACGTAAGTGGAAACTATGTATATATACCTTTGATTGATTGTATAGGCACGATTGTTATCCCCAATTTAGGTGAGTATAGCATTACTCCACCTAAAGTGGCTTGGTTAAAGTGTGATAAAGAAACTGGTGTCTGGCAGCAGTTCTCGGTTTCTGACACCATGTTTAATCTTCTTGCTCCTAATCATTACAACAATTTTGTACATGAAGATCATGTTTTCATCACTGGAAGATATGGCAATATTCATGGATTTCAGGATTTCATCGAGCATTGGACTACCGACGGCACTTTGGTGGACACGATGAACATCGGTCGGGATAATCAGGTGGAGCAATGGGCCACCATTGACAACCGAGGCAACTTGCGTTTGCGTAAGACTATCACCACACCACAGGACTTCGGCGACCTTCATCTTGACTACGGCACAAATCACAGCATGGCCGTCATCGCCCTCTACCACAACGATGCTTTCGCCGTGCCCTACCACCGCGAAGAGCAGTCCATCATCTGGGAGCAGGACCTCAACTTCTCCCTCGCCGACAGCCCCGTCACCCTCACCGCCACCTCCACCAGCGGCCTCCCCGTGTCCTACTCCAGCTCCGACACCTCCATAGCCCGCATCGACGGCTCCACACTCCACCTCCTCGCGGGCGGCTCCTGCACCATCCTCGCCACCTGCCCCGACAACGACTACTACCAGGCTGCCGCCCCCGTCTCCAAGACCCTCACCGTAGGCCAGTCCGGCATCACCGACCACGAGGCCAGCCCCCTGCTCATCTACCCCAACCCCAGCCGCGGCTACATGAACCTCTACGGCCCCACCGACCAGATCAGCTCCATCACCCTCTACGACATGGCCGGCCGCGAGGTCTATCACCACACCCGCACCATCTTCCTCAACGCCACCCCCGCCGACCAAGGCCCCTGCTACAGCCTCAACATCAGCCACCTCCCCCAAGGCAGCTACATCGTCAAGGTCAGCACCGCCAACGGCCAGGCTCAGCACCTGAAACTCATCAAAAAATAATCAAAAGTGGAACGGATAGGGATTGCCCATACAAGCAGTCCCTACCCATTCACTATTGTATTTATAAACAATAAATTTCCGAAAAAAGAAAAAAATTAGAAACTTAAGAGTTACCCTGCCACTATCCTTGATAATGCTTTCACTTTTAATGGTGGCATGTGGCAATGAAAAATGGAGAGTGGAGGCCGCAGATGCACCCTTGGGAAGTAGCCTACAATAGGTGGTAGCGGACAAGGCTGGGCAAGGGGTCGGCCACCATGGAAGCTATGCTATAGCCCATGGCTTGAGCCACGTGCCGCAACTGGGATTGGAAAGAGTGGGTGATGCCCCCAACTAGATGCAACGGGAGATGCCGATAGGCTTTGTAGAAATCAAGTCCTTCAAGAAACGCACCAAAACAATCATTCAGCACTTGCTCGATATAGGGATGCTGCTGATGCTGAGCAGCAAAGGAAGCAAAAGAAGCCAAAAAGCGGTTGGGATAGGGTTGGCTATAGAGACGGGAGATGAACTCGTTGTTGGATAAAGGGTAGGCCTGATGAAAAGCCAGGCTAATATCGTGGGGCATTCGATCCTCTAGCGCATCTTTGAGCAGCTGGCGACCAATATGATTGCCCGAACCTTCATCACCCAGAATGTAACCAGTGGAGAACCGCTGGAGGGCAATCCGATGACCATCGAAATAGCACAGGTTGCTACCCGTGCCCAGTATGCCCACCAACCCCGGATTGGCGCCACAAGCAGCCCTACAAGCGCCCAACATATCACCTTCAACCCAACAATGGGCAGCGGGGAAAGCCCGGCCCAACAGCTGGCTCATGTGGCATTGGCTTTCGGCTGTGCCGCAGCCTGCCCCATAGAAATGAATGGTTTCCACCGCAGCACTCGAGGGCAGAGCCGCACACACATCTTGCAGCACCCGACTAATGGTATCTGCATCAGTGAGGTGGGGGTTGAGCCCCTGGGTGGTGAGCATAGAGCCCGCCACATCGTGGGCCAAAGCCCAGCGAGTTTTGGTGCTGCCGCTATCTGCTATCAATATCATGGCAAAGAGGGTAAGATAGTTTGAGGCTGACTTGTATCACCCAGCCTCAAACTATAACGTTTTGGTTATTACTTATGGTCAGATAATGCCTATGATATCGTTGATATCGTCAATACCGTGGCGCTGGCAGTAGTCCTGCAGACCTTCGACAATCTTGACAGTGACTGTGGGATCAACAAAGTTGGCTGTACCCACCTCGATGGCTTTGGCACCAGCCATGAGGAACTCCAGCGCATCGTTGGCGCAGCTGATGCCACCCAAGCCCACTACAGGAATCTGCACGGCATGAGACACTTGCCACACCATGCGGACAGCCACAGGTTTTACGCAAGGGCCACTAAGGCCGCCTGTGATGGTGCTGAGATAGGGACGCTGACGCTCTACATCGATGGCCATGCCCAACATGGTGTTGATGAGCGAAACGCTGTCGGCGCCAGCCTGTTCCACTGCTTTGGCAATATCCACAATGCTGGTGACATTGGGGGTGAGTTTGACGATGAGGGTCTTGCCATAGACCTTGCGCACTTCGCTCACCACCTGGGCGGCCATCTCGGGATTGGTGCCAAAACCCATACCTCCTTTCTTCACATTGGGGCAGCTGATGTTGAGCTCGATGCCAGGTATGTTGTCCAATTCGTTGATTTGTTCTGCCACAGCGCAATATTCCTCAATAGAAGAGCCGCTCACATTGACCAAAATATTGGTGTTGATGTCTTTGATACGAGGATAGACTTCCTTGCAGAAAGTGCCCACTCCCACATTCTGCAGACCCACGGCGTTGAGCATACCCATGGGTGTTTCGGCCATGCGGGGATAGGGATTGCCTTGGCGACGTTCGCCGGTGGTGCCTTTAACGATGATGCCACCCAAACGCGAGAGGTCGATAAAATCGGCAAACTCTTCGCCATAGCCAAAGGTGCCAGAAGCGGTCATCACGGGATTCTTGAGGGTAAGGTTGTGTATCTTTGTTTCTAATTTTGCCATAATCTTTAGTTTTTAAAGAACTTGAGAAGGGGAGCTCCCCTACACTCATTATTTCAGAACTTATAATTCAGAAATTCACTCTATGCCCATCCACTTCTTTAATTTCAGCACATCGAATACGGGGCCTTCTTTGCACACACATTTGTGGCCATCGTCGGTGTCGGTCACACAGCAGAGGCAGGCACCTATGCCACAAGCCATCATATTCTCCAGCGACACCTGGCAGCTGATGCCATGCTGCACAGCATAGCGTCCCACGGCTTTCATCATGGGGGTGGGACCGCAGGTGCATATTTGGTCGTAGTGGGCACCAAACTGGGAGTGCTGAGTAACCAGCCCTTTCTCGCCCAGGCTACCATCCTCGGTGGATATCAGCAATCGGCCATAGGGTTCAAAGGCCTCACGCACAGGAATCAAATCACGGGTGCGCCCACCAAGCAGAATGGTGGGTTCGATGCCTTTGGCTTTGTAGCACTTGGCCAAGTGGAGCAAGGGGGCAATGCCGGCACCACCACCCACCAACAGGGGATTGCTGCCGCTGACAGAGAAACCACGACCCAGGGGGTAAATAAGGTTGAGCTGATCGCCCACCTGCAACTGTGCAAGCTGGCGTGTGCCTTTGCCCACCATTTGGATAAGAAGTGTGAGGGTATTTTCTTGGGGGTCAACATCATGGATGGAGATAGGGCGGCGCAGCATCACATCGCGGTTGTTGCGCACTTCCACCTCTACGAATTGTCCGGCTGCTATCTCGGGGAGTTGCTGAGGGTGGCGCAAGGTGAGTGAGAAATACTGCTTTCCCAACTGCTCGCGACCAACAATGGTAAAGTCCGTTATATGTTTCATAATAATAATGATGAATTATTCAATAATATATCAATGTTTCGCGATGCAAAGATACGCATTTTTTTGTTATTTGACCTTATTTTCAACAGACCTTCCCTATAACTTGCTGAATGGAAAAAGATAAGACAGGTCAAATTTGGCGGTTGGGGGCTATTCAAAAACGATATTCCTATGGTGCTAAAGCCAGGCCTTGGCCGATGCCATGCAAGGCCCAATATCATTTGCATGGGAAAAAAATGTGTGGGAACAAGAAAAAATGTGTATTTTTGCAAATGAAACTGAACAGAATTTGCAAGCACTTAATGATTGAATAACACTTAACTCATGGACCTCCCTTCCACCACTTTGACACAAGCTGTAGAGGCGCTATCGGCACTCCCAGGAGTGGGCAAGCGCTCGGCACTGAGATTTGCACTGCACCTGCTGAAACAGCCCAGTGAGGAGGTGTACCAATTATCTGATGCCATCCACAAGCTCACCACCGACATTCATTACTGCCGTGTGTGCCACAGCATCAGCGACACAGAGTTGTGCCCCATCTGCGCCAGCCCCAAGAGGGTGCAAAGTATTATCTGCGTGGTGGAGAATATTCAGGATGTGATGGCCATCGAGAACACGCAGCAATACCGAGGACTGTACCATGTGTTAGGCGGTGTGATATCGCCTATCGATGGTATCGGTATCCGCGACCTTCATATTTCATCGCTTCTGGAAAGGATACAAACAGCCAATCCTGCACCCGTGGAAGAGGTGATACTGGCTCTGCCCACCACCATGGAAGGAGACACCACCAACTTCTACCTCAACAAGCAGTTGCAACCCCTAGGGGTGAAGGTCACCACGATAGCTCGCGGCGTGGCTATAGGCGACAACCTTGAATATGCCGATGAGATAACCCTGGGACGATCCATCTTGCACCGAATACCTTTTGGCAACTGAACGACAAGCGTCGCTGTTGACCAATAATATTATAAATAATTGAATAAAGCACTATGAGTAACAAGCCCTTGAAAGCGCTATGCTGCACCATCTTTCTGGCCCTTGGATTTCAAGCATGCGGCCAAACCACTGGCAACTCCCCCACACCCGCAACCACAGATGGCATACAACCTGTAGCACAGGAGATCCAACTGAGAAAAGATATTGGCGAAATACTGCTGGTGGGCTTTCGTGGCACTAGCATCAATGAACAGCACCACATCGTGCGTGATATTCGCAAGTATCATGTGGGCAGCGTGATACTTTTTGAATACGACGCACCTTCGGGCACCCGTCATCGCAATGTAGAGTCGCCCAAACAGCTGAAAAACCTCTGCCATGATTTGCAGAAATATGCCCAAGGCAATCTGCTCATAGGCGTGGACCAAGAGGGCGGCAATGTGGCACGACTGCGCACCAAGGATGGTTTTCCTTCTACCCTTTCGGCACAGGAATCAGCCAAAGGCGGGGCTGCTGCAGTGGAGAGCAATGCCATGATTGTGGCCAAGGAATTGGCTGAGGCTGGAATCAACCTCAATTTTGCACCCTGCGTGGATGTGAACGTGAATCCCTCATGCCCCGTTATTGGCAAGATGGGACGCAGTTTTTCCAACAAAAGCAACGAAGTGACCGACTATGCCCGCATCTGGATTCAAACCCAAAGCAAGCAAGGCGTACTCTCCTGCCTCAAACACTTTCCGGGGCACGGCAGCGCCACTGGCGACACCCATGCGGGACTGGTGGATGTGAGCAAGAGCTGGCAAGAAGACGAACTGGTGCCTTACAGGCAATTGATAGCCACGGACGATGTGGACATGGTGATGGTGGCACATGTGATAAACAGTCAAATGGGCGACAACCTGCCTGCTTCGCTTTCGCCCCAAGTGGTCACAGAGAAACTGCGCAACCAGCTAGGGTTTGAAGGAGTGATTGTTACCGACGACTTGGCCATGGGAGCCATTACCAAGCAATATGGTTTTGAGGAGGCCATCAAGATGGCCTTGCTGGCGGGTTGCGATATGCTGTGCCTGTCCAACAATGCTGGAAAATACGACCCCAACATGGTACCACGCGCAGTGGAGGCCATACAAGAGTTTGTTGCCACTGGCGAACTATCAGCCGAGGCCATTCATGCATCGGCCGAACGAATCAGACAACTAAAAAAGAAAATCCTAAAATAAATCTCTACTATTCTTATGAAAAAGTTAATGTTAACCATGGCAGCAGCCCTTGGTATGCTGGTGGCCTGCGAAAAAGACCCTGTGACCCCCGATAATCCTACACCCGACACCCCTACCACCGTGGATGGTATTACCCAAGATGGGGCAGTGGATGGTTTGTTCTCGGTAAGTGCCACCCAGCAAGTGCGTTTTGCCAAAGGCAACTTACAATACAAAGCCACCACGGCCACTTGGCGATTTGCCGAAAACCAGTGGGACCGCATAGGCACCGATAACGAGAATATCTCACCCTACTATGCCGGATGGATTGACCTCTTTGGCTGGGCAACCAGCGGATGGAACTGCGGCAATACCTATTATATGCCCTATGAATGGGACTTTGTGGACGACTATGAGCAAGGCGACGGTTATGGCCCTCTGCCTCCACGCGACTATGACTTAGTGGGTGAATATGCCAACTGCGATTGGGGCGTTTACAACGCCATCAGCAATGGCGGAAACACACCGGGCATGTGGCGCACACTCACCATCGACGAATGGGGATACCTGTTCAACATTCGCCCCGATGCGAAGAAGAAATATGGAGTGGCCTGCATTGAAGGCGTTAACGGTCTGGTGGTGTTGCCCGACAATTGGGCTCTACCCGAGGGATGCA
Organism: Bacteroidales bacterium; assembly: GCA_024400505.1. GTDB lineage: Bacteria > Bacteroidota > Bacteroidia > Bacteroidales > P3 > Colimorpha. The sequence continues at coordinate 10,928 of JAKSMP010000038.1, forward strand.
CATTCAACCCAGGCATGGGCAATGGCGACGGTCGCGAATATTTCGTTCTCAAGAACAGCTATACTCCCGAAGAATGGGTGAAGATGCAAACCGCCGGTGCTATCTTCCTTCCCGCTGCAGGTGTGCGAAATGGACTGGAGGTGGCTTACGTGAATGAGTTGGGCAGATATTGGTCGGTGACTCGCTGCTACGACAAGCCTTTGTATGAAGAATGGTGTGCATATACCATTTATTTCCAAAGCGACGACCTTATCACCGCAGAATTCAACAATCCACGCGACTGGGGTCGCGCAGTAAGACTTGTACAAGACGTAAAATAGCGAATAAGATATGCCACAACCGCAAGACAAATTATCACTTATAGCTGCTGCAAAGGAGAGTTACGACTCTCTGATATCTGCAATAGACGCCACCAGCCAATCAGTGTTGGAAACCAACTTCTTGCCACGCCAAACCAAGGCCAAGTGCACCACGTTTGAGCAGGGAGAGAATATGCGCGATGTGCTGATGCATATCTATGAATGGCAGCGTCTGCAGTCGGCTTTTGTTGACAACATCCGCAAAGGCGAACCCAAAGACTTTATCCCCGACCCCTACCGCAAGAATTACAAGGAGATGGACGAGGTGAACCGCCAACGCCACCAATCAATACCTGTCTCTACGGCAATATCTTTGCTCAAAAAAAGCCATGCCGAGATGATGGAGCTAATTGACAGTTTCTCGGAAGAGGAATTGTTCGGTAAGAAGGTGTTCAAGGTCACCTACACCACCACCATGGGGGCATACTTTATTAGCGTCACCCATTCACCCTATGGTCAAGCACTCAAACGATTGAAATCGCACGCTAAATCTTTGAAGTAATTATGGGATTAGAATATAGTTTCGATGCCGTTATCCTGCAAAATGGCGATATGGATGCAGCATTTGTTGAAGTGCCTTACGATATCAAAGCCTTGTTTGGCAAAGGTCGATTGCTGGTGAATGCCACTTTCGACGGACACCCTTATAGCGGACAAATTGTGAAGATGGGACTTCCATGCTACATCATCGGCATTCGCAAGGATATACGTAAGGCCATTGGCAAATCCTTTGGCGACATGGTGCATGTGGAATTCAGCGAAAGGAATTAATACGCCATGAAGATAGGGGCACTGATAGTACTGGCTTGCTTTTATGGGGCATATATCACAAAAATGATATTACAGCATAAGCAGGGTATAACCACCGACCAACTAGGCAAGGGCAATAAACCCAAACGAGTGAAACTTGTTGAAACAGCATTGAGAATGGTGAGCTATTGTATGGTGGCGGTTGCCTTAGCAAGCGTTGTGCTTGACTTGCATCCTATGCCTCAAGGGTTGCAGTGGACTGGAATATTGTTGGCCTCAATTGGCGTAGTATTCTTTGTGGGTGGAATGACCACTATGCGCAACAACTGGCGTGCGGGCATTCCCGAGAAAGATAAAACCCAGTTGGTCACGCATGGCATATTCCGCATCAGCCGCAACCCTGCTTTTGTGGGTTTTGACCTTCTGTATGTAGGCATAGCTGTGGCATTCCCTAATATAGTACATTTGATAATGACGATGGCGGCTTTGGTCCTCTTTCATCAGCAGATATTGCTAGAAGAAACTTTCCTGAAGAATACTTTCGGAGAACAGTATCAGCAATATGCAGCACACACATGCCGCTATGTGGGCAGGAAATAGAGTGCCTATTCGGCATAGAAAGATTCTATCTGCTCAAAAATAGGCAAGATCTGGTCGAGCGATGTGGTATTGACCATGGGTATGCGAAATTGCTTAAAGTCTCGCAAGCCTTTGAAATAGCCGCCATAATGTTTGCGCATCTCAAACATGGCTGTGTGTTCGCCCTTGAAGGCGATGGCCTCCAATAGGTGATCTCTGCACACTTTCACCCTTTCGGCTACACTCACAGGTCGTTCATCCTCGCCACGCAAAAGACGCTGTGTCTGCTCAAAAATCCAAGGATTGCCTATTGCACCACGTCCAATGAGTATGCCATCTACTCCATAGCGCTGCTTGGCTTCTATGGCTTGCTGCGGAGTGACAATATCTCCATTGCCGAAGATGGGGATATGCATGCGAGGATTGTTCTTCACCTCACCAATAAGTGTCCAGTCGGCAGCGCCTTGGTACATCTGTGTCTTGGTGCGACCGTGGATGCTAAGTGCCGCTATGCCTACATCTTGCAGACGCTCTGCCAACTCCACTATTGGCTTGTCATTGGCATCATAGCCAAGGCGGGTTTTGACGGTAACAGGCAAATGAGCCCGCTTTACCATCAGGTCGGTGATACGCAACATCTTGGGTATATCTTTCAATATGCCGCTGCCGGCCCCTTTGCCGGCTACTTTCTTGACTGGGCAACCCCAGTTGATATCTATAAAATCAGGCTCTTGAGCCTCCACCACATCTAAGCATTGGAGCAACTCATCCTCATTGGCTCCGAATATCTGTATGCCCAATGGACGTTGGTTCGAGGAGAACTTCATCTTGCGATAACTTTTCTCAGCTTCGCGGTTGAGAGCCTCAGAGGCAATGAACTCAGTAATCAATAGGTCAGCGCCAAACCCTTTGCAGAGTTCTCGGAAAGGCATATCGGTAATATCATCCATGGGCGAAAGACCAAGGACACAATATTTTCCAAAATCAAGCGTTTCTTTCATATCAAATTGCAAAGATACACATATTTTATCGATAATCGAAAAATAGCTTTATCTATGGAACTTAAGACACTCGAAATCGCATACAGCGAATACGACTCCTTATCGGAACTGTCACAAGACGATCGCACCCTGATGGAGCAAGCCATGAAAGCCACCGAAACAGCCTATGTCCCCTACTCCAATTTCCATGTGGGCGCTGCTGTAAGATTGGCCAATGGCACCATCGTCTCTGGCAGCAACCAAGAAAATCTAGCTTACCCTTCTGGATTATGCGCCGAACGCACTGCACTTTTCTCAGCTTCGGCACAGCAACCAAACCAAGCAGTGGAAGCACTAGCTGTAGTGGGTCATTTTCAAGGCGAATTTACTGAGGCTTCACCCTGTGGTGCTTGTCGTCAAGTAATGTCGGAATACGAACTCCGCTACCACAATCAGCTAACCATCCTTTGCTATCTCAACGGAGGTCGAATTCGCAAGATATCAGGAGTAAAAAGCCTACTTCCATTCACATTTGAAGCCGAATTATAGGATTTTTTCATTCCAACCAAACAACTGATATTCATTATCGTATGCTATAATGCCAAAATATTTTTGGCAAAAAAATAGCATACTCTAAAATTTCTTTGTACTTTTGCACGCTTAAAAAGCACAAATAATAACTAAGAAATAATATAAAAAAGTAATATTTATGGGAATTATTGGAAACATTAGAAAACGCTCTTGGATAGCTGTTCTCGTTGTAGGTGTAGCTATCGTAGCCTTCATTATTGGTGACCTTGCCAAGAACCGAGGCAAATATCCCGACATGGGCAAGATCAACGGACAGACCATCACTTACCAGCACTTCAACGCTCTCATTGAAGAGATGGAAAACAACTACAAGGCACAGCAGCAGGTCAACCAAATACCCGTTGAAGTTGAATACCAGCTTCGCGAACAAGTATGGCAGACCCTCGTGACCGAGACCCTCACCGATGCTGAATTCAGCAAACTCGGTCTCACTGTAAGCCCTGCCGAAATCAGCGATATGTATGTGGGTAATTTTATCCACCCTATGCTCCGTCAGTATTTCACCGACCCTCAGACTGGTGTTTACAATAGCCAGGCAGTTCAGTATTACGTTGAGAATTTTGATAACCTTGACACCATGCAGCGTCTGCAGTGGTTGGAGATTGAGAAAAGCGTGAAAACCGATCGCAAACAGCAGAAATATAGTGCCCTCATCGCTCGCGGTATGTACATGCCCAAAGCTATTGCTAATCAAATTGCCGAAATGGGTAAAGATTTGAGCAATATCTGCGCTATCAATTGTTCCTATCAGTCTGTCAACGATAATGAGATCACTCTCACTGACAAAGACTATCAGAACTACTACAACCAGCACAAGGCTGAATTCCGTCTCCGCGACGAGATGCGCGAACTCGAATATATCATCTACCCCATCATCCCCACCCAGCAAGACCTTCTCAACATCCAGAAAGAAGTTGAAGAGACTTGGGAAGAGTTCCAGACCGTACCTGCTGATGAACTCACTTTCTTCGTCAACGCCGAGTCAGCTCACAGCTATGATTCCACTTTCCGCAAAGCTAGCGAATTCGCAGCTCCTATGGACAGCGCTCTTATGGCTGCTGGCGAAGGTTCCTTCATCAGCCCCCGCATCGCAGGCAATGAATGGATGATGGCCAAAGTGCTCAAGATTGAAAATCGCCCTGATAGCCTCCGTGCAAGTGCTATCCTCGTTCTGAACAACAAAGCAGGTGAAAACTTCAACCGCACCGACGAACAAGCCAAGGTTCTTACCGACAGCATCATGAACGCTGTAAAGAGCGGCAGCATCTCTTTCGAAGAGGCTGTAGCCAAATTCTCCGACGATCCTCAGAAAGCTCAGAATGGCGGCGACCTTGAATGGCAGCTTGATGGTGGTTATGGCATCTTCAACGAGCAGATGATCAACACCCCCGAAGGCGGCATGTTTGTTCTCCAGCATCCTGCTGAAGCTGGTTACTATCTTGTGAAGGTTACTGGCAAGACCGCAGCTCACCGCAAATACCGTGTGGCTGCTATCACCCGCGAAATCGCTGCTAGCGAAACTACCTCTCGCAATATCTATAACGAAGCCAACAAGTTTGCCGGCAACAACCGCACCTATGCCGAGATGACCGCTGGCGCTCAGGCTCAGAATCTCCAGATCCGCAACGCTATGGCCACCTCTATGCAGTACTCTATCGGTGGTGTGAAGAACGCTCGCTCTATCGTTCAGTGGGCTTATAACGACAAGACCGAAGCTGGCACCGTGGCTGATCAGATTTTCGAAGGCGATGACATGTACATCGTTGTAGCTCTCAAAGACATCTACAAAGCTGGTTATGCCAAACTCGACCAGATTCGTTCTATGATTGAAAATCAGGTTCGCATCGAGAAGAAAGCTGAGCTCCTCAAGGCTCGCCTCGAAGAAGCTAAGTCTGACAACCTCCAGGCTATCGCAGCTAAGGTCAATGCTACCATCGATACCATCGACAGCGTTTCCTTCAACGATTCTTACCTCAACAAGTATGGTATGGAACCCAAAGTTCAGGCTGCCATCGCTGCTAGCGAAGCAGGCAAGGTTCTCGGTCCTATCCAGGGTGCCAACGGTGTGTACATGGTGCGCATCAACTCCAAAGTAAAGAGCCCCGTGGCTGCCGATGTAGAAGCCATCCGCAACCAGAAACAGCAAATCTTCATGCAGGGTCTCCGCGGCATCCAGCAAGTGCTGAAAGACAATTCCAAGGTAGAAGACACTCGCTACAAATTCTTCTAATGGATAACCCTTGGATAAATAGAATATCTGAGAAAGGCGCAGCCGTGCGGTTGCGCCTTTCTAATAAATGGCAGGAGCTGAGCGAGCAACTGAGCCACAAACATCGCCTATCTGTGATGGACACCGACACACTCAAAGAGAAATTCTCTATGGAGCTTACAGGTACCAACATCTTCACCATAGTAGGCATCAGCACTATCACGCTCATCGTTCTCACCATACTCCTCATTTCTTTCACCCCACTCCACAACCTTATTCCAGGCTATATCAAGCCTAGTCAGCGCGAAGAGATAGCTCATAGTGCCCAAATGATTGACTCCTTGGAGCAAGTCATCGACCAGCATGAGCAGATGATCTTTGCTATACAAGCAGTAATCAACGGCAAGCCTATCACTGAAACTCAGCAGACCCAGGTCGAAGCTGTATCGCAAGAGGCCATCCGCTACCAACATTCCAAAGCCGACTCTCTCCTGCGCAAGGAGATTGAAGCCAAACACAAGAAATAGTATAATACATCTTTTATCATGACCAAAAGGATTGCCATCCTGGGTTCTACTGGTTCCATCGGCACCCAGGCTCTCAATGTCATCCGCCGCCACCGCGACCTCTTTTCAGTAGAAGTACTCTGTGCGGGTAGTAACGCCGACTTGCTTATCCAGCAAGCTCTCGAGTTCGATCCCAATGCAGTGGCCATATCCGACGAGAACAAATACCAACAAGTAAAAGAAGCCCTTGAACCACACGACATAAAGGTGTTTTGCGGCATGGATTCTGTGGCCGACCTCATGGAGATGTCCACCATCGACTTAGTGCTTGCTTCCATCGTGGGTTTTGCAGGCCTTCGCCCCACCCTCAGAGCCATAGAGCACCACAAACCCATCGCCTTGGCCAACAAAGAAACCATGATTGTGGCTGGTGAGATTGTTACCCGTGCTGCGCTCGAAAACCATGTGCCCATCCTGCCTGTAGATTCCGAACACTCAGCCATCTTCCAAAGCCTCGTGGGCGAAGGTGGCGGAGTTGACAAGATTCTCCTTACCGCCTCTGGTGGGCCTTTCCGCGGCTATAACCGCCAACAGCTAGCAAAAGTGACGCTTGCCGATGCGCTCAAGCATCCCAACTGGAGCATGGGGCGCAAAGTCACCATCGACTCTGCTTCGCTAATGAACAAAGGCCTTGAAGTGATCGAGGCCAAATGGCTCTTCGACATCCCTGCCGAGCGCATCCAGGTATTGGTCCACCCCCAAAGCATCATCCATTCTATGGTGCAATATGTCGATGGCAGCATCAAAGCCCAGCTGGGCGTTCCCACCATGGAAACCCCTATCCAGTATGCCTTCAGTTTCCCCGAGCGCATCGAAAGTCATCTGCCCCGCCTCGACTGGCAGAAATACAGCCAACTCACCTTTGAAAGCCCCGATATGGACACCTTCCGCTGCCTGGCTCTTGCCTACCAAGCCATTGCCCAAGGCGGCAACATGCCATGCATCATGAATGCTGCCAACGAAGTGGCTGTGCAGCGTTTCATCGATGGGAAACTCACCTTCCTGCAAATAGCCGACTTCGTAGAAAAGCAGATGCAGACCGCACCTTTCATTGCCCAGCCCACTCTCGACGACCTTTTCCAAACCGATGCCGAGATCCGCAAGCAAGCTTAACACATCTATACTAAGTGAATACGAAAACCGCCAAACCTATCGCCCTTCTGTTTGCCTTTTTGTCCCTGTTTCTTGTGGCCAATGCACAAACAGTAGAAGGCATGCTCCATCATCAAAGTGGCGACACATTGATACTTACCGACAACCATGGCTACCTCTACAGCCTCATGCATACCTCCAACGGCGATGAGCTAGGGGTGGCTCCTGGAGGCAAGTATGAGGGCGAGGTGGTCATCCCGTCGGCGGTCAAATATCAAGGCAGAGTCTATCCTGTTACCACCATACGCAAGAATGCCATGCGGCAGTATGCCGACTCACCCAACGCCCATAAGCTAGAATCTGTTTCCCTGCCCAAGTCGGTCACCCTTGTGGGCACTGATGCTTTCAGAGGCAACCAGCAACTCAAAAGAGTCACCTACGACAATCCTCAAATACTCATCGAGACACGAGCCTATATGGAGTGTCCCTGGCTCACCTACTGGCCCGAAGCATACAACCCCTGCTTTGCCCACACCTTACCTTCCAACACCCAGGCCAGCCATCAGCATTTCATCTCTCCCACCGAACAAAAAGAAGGTGACTACGAACACTACCCTTGGGCTTTCTTCAAAAATCGGCACAACGGCATTCGGCACACAGGGCTGAGCCATTTCGACGATGAGAATGCCATGGCCTGTATCTGCAGCAATCCCGACCGAGTGCGTGGTGCTAACTTTGAACTGCGCAATCCCGCCAATGCCAAGGCCATGTTCAGCGGCTACAAAGACCCGTGGCAAGATGTGGTGCTGCTCACCAACAACTATGTGGCCAAACACCATTTCCCTTCATTCAGCCGTTGGGTATGGGGCGAGCAAGAGGTAAGCATGCCAACCTCTTTTGTCCAAGAAATGGAACGCACCTATGGCCGCAAAGTACGATACAGCTATCAGGCAGCCAAGGTGAGCGACGATGGCAGAGAGCAGCAAGTGGTTGTCACCGAATTTGCCATCACCAATCGTGAAGCCATGGTGGTAGTATCCTGGGTGGTGGATGGAGATGTATCTTGCTCATGGGTGAACACCACCAACGTAAGACCCGACTACAACCCCGAGGAGGGGACGCTGTGGAATGTAGATGATGATGGATCATGGGGTATTCCCAACGTGATGCTGATAGCCCAAGATGACCGTGGAAACGTGGACCTTTGCCTCACCCACTCTGCTCCCGAGAGCCTCACATTCATACATCTCACGCAGAAAGGCAACACCTTGGTGCTAAACCACACCAACAGCCTATATATATTGTATGAATAGCCAAAGCTTAGCAGATTCCATCCTCATCGAGACAGCCTTTCAGCACCGCTACAGTACAACTAATCCTCCAACAAACCTTTTCTGCCATCACAACACTATCGTTCCCTCACCCTTTTTCATGGCTTTGAGGGCGGCAGCTTGTGCCTTACGCGAGGCAACCTCTTTGAACTCGGCTTCGGGGCGCAAGTTCTTCAGCTCCGATCCGCAAGTCCACACCACTTTCACGTCAGTAATATTATCCGAGGTGAACTTGCCTGGGTCAGCCTCGCCATCAGATATCAGTTTCACCTGAAAATCACCTAATCCGCCCAACGACACCTTCTTGCCCTCCAGCAGCTGCTCCTTCACGCAGTCGATAGTGCGCAAAATTATGGCTTGAATATCAGCATAGGAATAAGGGCACTGGTGGTTAGCAATATGGTGGGCCAAATCCTCAATAGACATCTTCTTGCTCACCTGGGCAATGGCAAAGTACTCGCTCTGCTCGGAGTTCACCAAGGCCAAATCCTCGGCGCTGGGTTGCACACCAGCTTCTTGTGCCGCACGGATTCTGTTCTTGGCCTGATTGATGGCAATTAGGTTGGCGTTGATGGGTTTCTTGGTCAAAGAGTAAGGTATCATAATCGTCGAATTGTAAGTTCATTTCCAATGCAAATATACGATAACTTTTGCACATGACCGAATTATTTCTTTCACTCGCCGCCGTCCACAATGGCTAATCTTTTGACCCATAACAGTGTGCCCGAATGTATTATTTCTTATGCCTCAGTCCAATTGTCTATTCATCTTCCGCTCCACCCTAGCTTATCCGTCCTATTGTGAGTCTATAGACTCATACGTGCATGTGTCTATAGACTCTTCGTCCATCGAGTCTATAGACTCACAACAGCTGCCCTCTCTTATGCCCCTCAAAAAGCCTAAGATAGCCCTCCGCTCAAGCACTAGTGAGGCTACGCATCCGGCCCCACTGAATCACCGAGCACAACGTGCGCTGTGATTCATTCAAGGAATTGCTTTTTGCGTGGCAAAAAAGGAAGGGAGCACATGGCCCCCTCCCCCATTAATACCCAATCAATAGTATGTTTGTCATTCAATATTATGCTCCACCCATATCAGCTTGTCGGTATCATAGCCGCGGGCCTTGGCCTGAGCCAGCAGGTAATCCTTATCGGCCGAAGATAACTGTGGGGTGCGGCTCAATATCCACAAATAGTCATCCGTTTTGCTGCCCACCAAGGCATAGCGATAGTCCTCCGCCAGCTCCATCACATTGTACTGGCTGTAGAACCACAGGAAGAACGACACCTCCAACTGCCCCGGCTTGTTGTCGTCGGGGCGACGGGCTTTGCCCTCTGATTCTTTGTATTTGCCGTCCAAGGTCTCCTCATAGCCGGTGTTCAGCACTTTCACCGTTCCATCATCATTAATGGAATATTCGGCCATGCAGCCCACCAATCCGCGCTCAAAACGGTGGTCGAATCGGGCAACCTCATACCATTGGCCCACATACTTCTCCAGATCCAGCTGCGCCACCGTTGTAGTCACAATATCATCCGAAGACGAGCACGAAGCACACAACAGCGGAAAGCAGCACAGCAGCGTTTTAGAAATTCTCTTCATAATTGTTTGGTTTAAAAGGTTATTAATCATTTATTGCGGACAGAATCATCTCTGAACCATGATGCAAAAGTACAACCATTTCTCAACCCCACCAAATCGAATATTTGAATAAACCTATTGAAAAAACAAACCACCTCTTTCCTGCCAATATCTGTCCATCACAGAAAGAGATGCAAACCCACATCCCCAGCAGGAGGACGGATCATGTATGCAGTAGAGCAAACAGCCTCCCCCCTTTTCAGCAAGGAACAACAAAAAATTTGCCAATTCTGAAATAATATGTATATTTGTAAAGACGATGCTAGCGAGAAATAGCATCGCAATTAATTGAGAAAGCGCATTATACGCTTTATTCCTAGTAAGGTAAAACTGGACATTTTAGCGAAACAAAGGAATAAAGTCTGTTGATGAGCTCACTTGGTTTGTACTCGTATAATCCTACGATACGGCCTAGTGGAGCATTTCACCTAGACCTTATTTTTTGTTTCGGGGAGTCCAGCCCTACCTTACTGAAATATCGTCGGTAGTGGAAGGCTCCACTTTCTTTTTGTATGTACTCACCTTTCGAGCCAGAGGTGAGATAATGCATTCAATCTTAATTATGAATGTTAAGAAAAAATCGATAAAGCAGTTACCATTTGATTTAACATTGGTTGTTACACATAACTGTAATTTGTCATGTGTGTATTGTTATGAGCACAACAAGACAACAGCCAAAAGAATGTCATTAGAAATAGCAAAGGAGACATTATCAAAATATCTTACGGAGGGAGATTATGAAGAGGTTCACATAAGTTTTATTGGGGGTGAACCGTTACTTGAGTTTGCTTTAATTCGAGAACTGTGCGAATGGGTTTGGATGAATACTTGGAATAAGAAATACATTTTTTTTGCTACTACTAATGGTACAATAATGACTAGAGAAATGAAGGATTGGTTTGTGCTGAACAAAAGAAGGTTTTCCCTATGCCTAAGCTTGGACGGGAGGAAAGAAACTCACGACATAAATAGGTGTAATTCATTTGATAAAATTGACCTTGATTTCTTTTTGACAAATTGGCCAGACCAGCCAATCAAAATGACGATTAGTGACAAAAACTTGCAGCATTTGGCAGACGATGTCATTTTTATTCAGGAATATGGATTTAAAATTGGTGGATGTAACTTTGTTGAAGGTGTATTAATGGAGGACTTTGACACAAAGTTTGAAATAATAGCGGAACAACTAAAGTTACTTGTTGACTATTATCTCAATCATCCCGAATTTGACGATCCACGAATCTTCGCTTATCCGCTAGCAGCATGTGAGAATAGAGAAAACGAATCTCGAAAACGCTGCGGAACTGGGGATAATATGGTAGTTGTGGACATTGATGGGAAGAAATATCCATGTACATTTTTCTCACCAGTGTCTATGTCGGAACAACAGCTTGAGGAAATATTATCATTAGATTTTTCAGACCCTAACTTATTTATTGATAAACGATGCTTTAGTGAGTGTTATATTTATCCTGTTTGTTATGGTTGTTATGGTGATAATTATTGTACCACAGGAAAGATTACTTGTCGTTCTGAGCAGAAATGTATGCTTAATAAACTAAAGATAAGAGCTAGCGCACAATATCATGGGCAGAGACTTCTTAAGAAACTACAATCTTCAGATTCAATATTAGAAAAAGACGCCTTGACAATTAATGCAATTCTTAAAATAAATCAATTAACTTAATCCAAACATTATGAAATCAAAAACATTTCTTGAGATTTTTCCATTAGGCGAAGAAATGCTAAAAGCATTAACTTCCAAATTACAACTTCCTATATTAGTTGGTGTTGATGGAACAAACCCTTCGTACATGGCTTCATGTTGGCAGTGCTCCGGCTCCTGTATGGGTGATTGTGAAGGAGGCTGCATGGGCGATTGTTATGGGGGCTGCCTAGGCTGCGATAGCTCTTGTGAGGGGTATAATCGATAGTAATAACAAATTATTATCCTTCTGTCCTAGGGGGGCTATTTAGACAACCTGGTGTTAGGTCGGATAGAAAATCCGGCCCAACTCACTAATAGAGACTTTTGGTTTTATGCAATTATCTGTCCCTATGGATATTCAAATCGCTTGTCGTTGTGTCGGATTACAAATCCGACACAACTTACTATAAGGATTTATAATCCGCAACAATTATTCTACTTATCAGGGAAAGGTTAGTTGGCGGATTGAAAATTATTGTTAGATACAAGTGCTGAATTTTACATCTAATGCAATAGATATTAGTCTATACTACAATAAGATACTAATGTATTGTATAAACTCGATGGCTTTTGCTTTTAATTCAATAACATCTTGCTGGTCACAAAACACAAAATCTTCATAGTCCCCGCTCTGCCGCTTTTCGAAAAGTGTGGACAATGTTTTCCCAATTGCTATAGGTACCTTTCCTGTGGCCACAAAATGCATGCCAAACATTGTCTTCACACCAGAATGAGTCTGGGCTTGAATCTTATTGTCAAGCAACAATGCCTCAGTAGCATAAAAGCACGCGTAATACAGACGACTAACAGCCGTATTGAAATAACCATTATCTGATAACAGATCAACCTCTTTAATGGTTTCTGTTGCTCTAGTCATACGATATTTCACTAGGGCTGCGCGGCTAGCATCATCAAGTTCTTGTTTCATAATGTGATTCCTTCATTCATAACATTAATATAGAAGGGAGTTTTTATTGGGCGATTGTACCATTGGCTTTTGAGCATGACCAAAGGACTAACCGGAACACCTGTAGCCAATTCAATCTGATATAATGGTATGGTGATAGCCTCTTCTTGAGAGAGGGACAACTTATCGCCATCAACAAGGATTAGTAAGTCGATATCGCTACCGGCATGAGCATCGCCTCTAGCTTCGCTACCGTAAAGAATAGCCTCAGCCGTAGGAGCTATACGACGCAATGTTTGCGCAATCTGACTTACTATTTCGGGTCTTCTCATGTTTAACAATAACGTAACTAGCCAATTATTATTGTTTATCATCGTTATTAATCTTCTTCTTAGATTCAATATCGAAATATTCTATATGATTGAGCTGGATTTCCAACGTGGTAATCATGTGTGAACGGTTTGCTTCTTCGGTAAGTACTGCCGTAGGCACTACTATGTAAAATTCTTGCCGTCGATCCGCTTGCCTGGCGACGTGAATCAATAGGGGCTAGGAATAGGCTGCAGCAATCAACCATTATTAGCCTTAATAGCGCACCTTCTATTCCGAGAAATCAGTGAAAATCTGGAGTGCTATTCCGAAAATTACCGAAATATTCGGAGTAGCACTCCGAATATTCATGCTTTTGCAGAGTGTTATATTATTGTAATTCAACTAAAGGACTAAACCTATTATTTTAAATACTCAATAATTGATAAAAAATAGTATTTTTGCAAAAATTAGTAACAAGACTTTTTGATGTTATGTATAACCGTATCGTAGATTTATCAATTGTAGATGGTGACAGCGTGTTCGTCTTTGGTGCCCGTCAAACAGGCAAGTCAACTTTGCTGATGGAACGTTATCCCGATGCTACTTGGTATGATTTGTTGGATGGCAAAACGCTAGAACGTCTAAGTCGCAACCCGGCTTTATTGGGTCAAGAGCTGTCTATGTTGCCCGACAATAGTCTGGTGGTGATTGACGAGGTTCCTTTACTGCCTGAACTCCTCAACGAAGTGCATCGGTTGATAGTGCGCAAGAATCTGCGTTTTATCCTCTGCAGAAGCAGTGCTAGAAAGCTAAAGCGGCAAGGTATCAATACCTTAGGCGGAAGAGCGATACCGATTAAATTATTTCCATTGGTAAGTGCTGAAATCCCTGATTTTGATTTGATAAAGGCCGTCAACCAAGGTCTCTTACCCCGCCATTATATGGCTACACCGGATGTGGCATGGCGGAGAATGCAGGCCTACATCGGAGTGTATCTAAAGGAAGAGATAAAGGCGGAGTCGTTGGTGCGCAACCTGCAAGCTTTCAACCGGTTTATGGAGGTTGCTGCGCTGACTGATGGAGAGATGGTTAACTATAGCAATATTGCTAGCGACTGTGGCATAGACTCAAAGACTGTCAAAGAGTACTTCTCGATATTAGAAGAGACCTTGGTAGGTTATATGATACCCGCATATCAAAAGGCTGTCAAACGCAAATTGCGCCAGTCACCCAAGTTCTATTATTTTGATGTCAGCATACCCAACTATCTCCTAGGTAGGAAGACTTTAGTGCCTGGCTCTGCTGATTTTGGCCATGCCTTTGAGCACTTGATTATCCAAGAATTGATAGCTTATCTAAGCTATCGAAATATTGAGAATGCACTCAGTTATTGGCACACCTATTCGGAGCACGAGGTCGATGCTGTCCTGGGTGACGCACAAGTGGCCATAGAGATCAAATCATCCAATCAAGTACAAGCACGTCAATTGTCGGGCCTCAGACTCTTCAAAGAAGAACATCCAGAAGCGCGACTTATTGTAGTATCATTGGATGCCAAGCCCAGGCAACTAAATGATATAGAGATATACCCTGCCACCATTTTCCTACAGAAACTATGGAATGATGAGATTTTGAAATAGCCATCACGAATCAATAGCATTATTTGATGATGAAATAACAAAAAAGCCTCGGCCCGTGAGGGTCGAGGCTTTGTATTTGACAGTCAGTTGCCGGA
>JAKSMP010000039.1 GCA_024400505.1 Bacteroidales bacterium
ATTGTCGGGGTGAAAAGACTCGAACTTTCGACCCCTTGCACCCCATGCAAGTGCGCTAGCCAACTGCGCCACACCCCGAACAATTTGTTTCGTTTGTGATTATCATCCTCTCGAAAACGGGTGCAAAAGTACAACAATTTTTTGAATTGACAAAATTTTTTTTTATTTTTCTGTTGCTGATGCTTTATTGATGCGCGAGTGTTGATTGAGTATCAATTATTTGTCCTTGATTGAAAATACTGCAAAAATTGAACTTTTGCTGGACTTTGGTGACTCGTTTTTGCCTTCGGTGTTGCCATTTTTGAATGAAATTTGGCTGATTGAAGGTAGGGTGGTGGAGAAGTATTGCTGTAAGTTAATGATTCTTTGATTGATAAGTAGGTTGTTGAAGGTGGAGTCTGCCGTTTCGGAGCAAAACAGGGTGAGCTGGAGGCTCACGTGGGGATTGTCTCTGAGGTAGTTGACAAGAGGGGAGAGGGCGTTGGCTCCCTCGGCAGAGATTTCGGCTTCGGCACCGGGGCGATAGATATGGTCGAAGACCATGATGCGGTTGAGGTGCAGGAATTCGAGTGAGATGTCTTTGGTGACGGGTGATACAAGTTGATCCTCGTTGGTGCGAAGGACTGTGAGCGGTTGGGAGTAGTTGAAGTAGTTGGGTTTGGATACGAGAATTTCGTAGTCGTTGCCAGGGAGGATGACCAATTGATAGAAGCCGGTGGAATCGGTGGTGGTGGAAGCGATGAGGCGACCGTTGCGCAGCACTTTGACCGATGCGTTGTCGATGCGGCGGCCTCGTTCTTCGGCCACGGTGCCGGAGAGAATCACCCCTTCGAGACTGCCATCAAAGCAATAGAGCTCGGTTTTGCCGTTGCGAGTGGTGGTCCAGAAGCCGAAACCATGGGCAAGGTCCACTGCCATTGAGCGGTCGGAGCCATTGCTGTTGAGGGGTTCGGGGAGCCGCTGGACTTTGAATTGGTCGAAAAGGATGTTTTCGGCAGTGGCATGTGCGGGTATTTTCACCGCATGGAAATGGTAGAGGGCGTTGCTGTCGAGCGACTCGCTGGAGGAGTAGATGAGGAATTGGCCATAGAATACGGGGTCAACCTCATGGCCGGCAGTGTTGATGACTCCGCCCATGTTGATGGGTTTGGACCATCGTTTGCCATTCCAGAAAGAGCACCAGAGGTCTTGGCCACCCAGTCCGATCTTGCCTTGGGAGGAGAAGACGATCATGCTGCCATCGGGTGAGATGGTGGGGTGGCAGATGTCGCGGAACCAGCCTCGGAAGTCGATCTTCTTGTTGCGCGAACGGCGTTCTTGGGTATGGGTGAAAAGGCCCAGGCGATGTTTGTCTTCGTCCATGTGGGAGAAGTAGAGTGTGGAGTCGATGGGATGGCGGAAGGCAAAGCTGAAGTTGGCTTTGATGGTCCGTTCGAGTGTGTCGGGCTGGAGATAATAGACTGCCTTGTTGTGGATGGGGGCAGAGAGCATAACGCCCTTGCTGTTGCCCAAGAGCCTACCATCGAGAATGGTGAGGTTGTTGAGGCCCCAAGGGAGTTTGATATTGTCCTGCTGGACCACGGTCAGCGGCATTTGTGCCAATGCCATGAACGGCAGTATCAGCAGGACAAGGAGTGTGGATTTCTTATTCATTATTGTTGGAGTGCGATGGCCAGGGCTTCTTTCATCTCTCCGATATAGTGGAAGGTGAGGCCTTGGAGGTATTGTTGGGGGATGTCCTCGATGTCGCGGCGGTTGTCGTGGCAGAGAATGAGGTCGGTGATGCCTGCACGTTTGGCAGCCAAGATTTTCTCCTTGATGCCGCCCACGGGGGTGACCATTCCGCGGAGGGTGATTTCGCCCGTCATGGCCACATGGGGGTTGACCGCTTTGTTGGTGAGGGTGGAAATCATGGACACGAACATGGTGATGCCGGCAGAGGGACCGTCTTTGGGGGTGGCACCTTCGGGCACATGGATGTGGAGATTGCAGCTCTCCAGTTGCTCATCGGAGATGCCGAATTGTGAGGCGTTGGATTTGATGTATTCGAATGCCAGGGTGGCAGATTCTTTCATCACATCGCCCAGATTGCCCGTCATGGTGAGGGAGCCTTTGCCTTTGCTTTTGCAGGATTCGATGAAAAGTATCTCTCCGCCTACCTGCGTCCATGCCAAACCGGTGACCACGCCCACGCGAGGTTCGGTGCCGCAGCCGTCGCTGTTGTGGATGGGGAGACCCAAGATGGGTTTGAGTTCGTTGATGGCAATGGCTCGTTTCACACGGTCGCCTTTGGCCTTGGTGACGGCACGGCTGCGGATTACTTTGGCAATCACTTTCTCCAACTGGCGGACACCACTCTCACGCGTATAGTCGTTGATAATGGCAGTGAGCACTTCGGGACTGAAAGTGAGACCTTTCTTGGTGAAACCATGTTTTACCAATTGGTTGGGGATGATATGGCGAGTGGCGATTTCCAATTTCTCTTCCAAGATGTATCCCGAAATGTCGATGACTTCCATTCGGTCGAGCAAGGCGGGTTGAATGCCGTTGAGCGAATTGGCCGTGGCAATGAAGAATACGTTGGAGAGGTCGTAGTCGATATCCAAGTAGTTGTCGTGGAATGCATTGTTTTGCTCGGGGTCGAGCACTTCTAGCAGGGCAGAAGTGGGGTCGCCATGGTTGGACATGCTTTGCACTTTGTCGATTTCATCGAGTACGAATACGGGATTGATGGACTTGGCTTTTTTCATGCTCTGGATGATGCGGCCAGGCATGGCTCCCACGTAGGTTTTGCGGTGTCCGCGGATTTCGGCCTCGTCGTGCAGACCACCCAAGGCCATGCGAACATACTCGCGGCCAAGGGCGTTGGCGATGGATTTGCCAAGGGAGGTTTTGCCGGTGCCTGGAGGTCCCACAAAGCAGAGGATGGGGCTCTTGAAACTCTTGGTGAGGCTGACTACGGCCAGGTATTCCAGGATGCGGTCTTTGACTTTCTCCATGCCGTAGTGGTCGTGGTCGAGGGTGGCACGGGCATTTTCGATGTCCATGTTGTCTTCGCTGGCATAGTACCAAGGGATTTCGAGCAGCGTTTCACAATAGTTGAGCTCTACGGTGAAATCGGGAGTCTGCATGGGGGTGCGACGCAGTTTCTCCACACTCTTCATCACGGCATAAGTCACTCGGGCAGGATATTCGTTCTCATCCAACTGTTCCAGGATGCGTTTGATTTCAGGTGGTTCGCCGTCGCCAAGCTCTTCTTGGATTTGCTGCATCTGCTGCTGCAAGAAGTATTGGCGTTGGCCACGATTCATGTTCTGTCGTGTTTTTTCTTCAATCTCCTCACGGAGTTCGTAGAACTTTTCACATTCATGAATGCGGATGAGTGTTTGTTCGGCACGGCTCTCATAATCATTGATTACAAGCAGATCGTGTTTCATCTCTTCACTGATCTCAAGGTGAGAGGCCACATAGTTGATAAGGATGAGGTCGCTCTCGATGCTGGAGATGGCATTGGACATCTCTTTGGCCATCAACTCATTGCCTTCGCGCTTTTTCTCTTGGAGGTCGGAGAAACGTTTGCGGATGGCTTTGGCAAGACGTTTGAAGTCTTTGGGGTGGGTGATGTGGGTGTCCTCCTCAATCAATGAGCAGTGGGCGGTGTAGAATGGTTGAGAACCAACGATCTGGTCGAGATGGCATTTCTGTGTGCCTTGGATTACGGCCAGCACATCGTTATTGGGCAGATGTATCACGCGCAGCACATATCCGATAACACCTTCGGAGTAAAGGTCTTCAATATCGGGTTCTTCTACGTCATGACGCTGTGTTACCACAGCGATTTTTTTGTGGCGTTTCTCGGCATCTTGCACCAGTTTCAACGAGCTGGAACGGCTTACCCCAATGGGCATCACCACGCCAGGGAAGAGCACTCCGCTGCGGATGGGCAGCAGGGGCATGATATCGGGTATGCCATTTTCGGTGAGCATATCCATTTCGGATTCTTTGGAGGCTATAGGTATTACTTCTGCGTGTGGTATAAAGTCTTTTTCCATGTTTAATTGATCTTTTTCCAAATCTATCTCTAATAATTCTTCAGGTGTATAATGTTTCTTCATGTGCGTAATAAATATAGTTTAGTGAGTTGTTTGTTCAGTTGGCTATCCTAGCGGAGCCTTGGGCGGTTCAAGGCTCTGTGATTATACGCAAATGAGGTTAATTTGTTTCACTTTTTTTTGTTGTCATCGTTTCTCTTTTCTACCCAGTTCTCAATATTCTTGATTATCCAGTTGATAAAGAGTATTACGATGACGGTGATACCCGCATGATGCCACATGCCATATCCGCAGAGTGAACCTACGGCGGCACTGCACCAGATGGTGGCAGCACTGTTGAGACCGTGGACGGTGAATCCGTCCTTCATGATAACGCCTGCGCCCAGAAAACCGATGCCGGTGACAATCTGAGATAGCACTCTCAGGTTGTCGTTGTTGACGGGCCCTCCGTTCACGGTGGCGACATAGATAACGCTCTCTGACAGTAGTATAAATACGCATGCCCCTACAGCCACCAACGCATTCACAGCCAACCCCGCGTTGCGTTTGCGCAGTTGGCGTTCCAGTCCTATGAGGATACCTGCCACAAGGGCGCATAGGATTCGAGTGATGAAGATGTTTAGAGGCACTATTGTGTTTTTTCTTTGATGTTTTTAGCGTGCAAAACGCTGAGAAGTTTAGTCTTTTTGGTCCTTTTCTTTTGCTCCCACAATCACCACTATTTCGCCTTTCACTTCCTTGGCTGAGAAATGTTCGTGCACTTGGCGTAAGGTGCCGCGGGCCGTCTCGGCATGGAGTTTACTTATCTCGCGTGATACGCTCACTTGACGGTCTTCTCCCAGCACTTCGATAAGCTCTTCGAGCAATTTCACCAGACGGTAGGGCGATTCGTAGATGATCATTGTGCGAGACTCTTGTGCTAAGAGTCCGATGGCGGTTTGGCGTCCTTTTTTGTGGGGCAGGAAGCCAAGGAAGACGAATCTGTCGCATGGCAGTCCGCTGTCCACCAAAGCTGGCACAAAGGCAGTGGCACCGGGAAGGGTTTCAACGGGGATATCATTCTTCACGCATTCGCGCACCAAAAGAAAGCCTGGGTCACTGATGCCAGGCGTGCCGGCATCGGTCACCAGTGCGATGTCCATGCCGCTCAAGAGTCGGTCGATGACGCGTTGGAGGGTTTGGTGCTCATTGAAGATGTGGTATGCTTGCAACGGAGTGTCGATAACGTAGTGCTGCATCACCACACGCGAAGTGCGAGTGTCCTCTGCTAGAACCAAATCAACTCCTTTGAGCACCTCGACGGCACGATAAGTCATGTCGCCGAGGTTGCCAACAGGAGTGGGTACTAAGAATAATTTCATTAAATACTATTCTTCTTCGAAATCATCGGGGATGTCCATATCGTGGAAGACGTTGGTAACGTCGTCATCCTCTTCGAGGAGGTTGATAACCTTCATCACCTTCTTGATGGTATCGGTGTCAATCTCACGAGGAGTGTTGGCAATGCGCTGGAGCTCTGCGCTCTCGCATTCAATACCCATTTCTTCGAGGGTCTTGACCATGTTGCCAAAGTCTTCGTAAGCAGTGTAGAGGGTCAGGTATTCGTCATCCACCTCCATCTCGTCGAGACCACCGTCGATAAGGTTCATCTCAAGTTCTTCAACATCCATCTCGGGTTTGCGGGGCACTACGAAAACGCCCTTGCGGGTGAATGCAAAGCTAAGGCTGCCATTGGTCTCCATGGTACCACCGTTCTTGTTCATGATGGAACGAACGTTAGCAACGGTACGCATGTTGTTGTCGGAGAGACACTCGATGAAGAGTGCGATACCGTGACTCACGTGGCACTCGAAAGTGATTTCCTGAAGTACAGCAGCATCTTTGTCGCTTGCTTTGGAGATGGCACGCATCAGGGTGTCCTTGGGCATGTTGCAGCCACGGGCATTCTGCACGAGCAGACGCAGACGGGGGTTGCTGTCGGGATCAGGACCGCCTTCGCGTACGGCAACTGCTACTTCTTTCAAAATTTTGGAATACTGTTTTGAGCGCTTGGCATCAGCTGCGCCTTTGGCTCTCTTAATCTTTGACCATTTATTATGTCCTGACATAAAATGAAGTTTTTATATATTAATACTATATTATTATGTTGCTAGAAAAGATAGAATTTGATGTAGGTGATGGGCATGTTTTGAGCTAGGAACATGCGCTCGTAGAAGGTTTGAGTCATCTGGGCTTCGGCCAAGCATGGAATCTCAGGGTGTTCTGCCGCAGGTGTGGCGTAGAGGTCGGTTGTGGCGTACTCTATGCGGTAGTTCCCTGCGGGAATCACTTCGTGGCGTGTGTATTCATGAAGTTCTTGAGAGTCGGTCTTGAGGTGGATGGGTGAGCCTGCCTTGAGGAATTTCTTGTAGTAGCACAGGAATCGTTCGCAAGTCAGTCTCTTCATTTCCTTTTTGGGCTGAGGGTCGGGGAAGGTGATCCATATCTCCGACACTTCATCGGGAGCAAAGAATTGCTCAATTAATTCGATGCGGGTGCGGAGGAATGCCACGTTGTGCATCTTTTCCTCGTTGCTAGTCTTAGCTCCACGCCATAGGCGGGCACCTTTGATGTCCACACCGATGTAGTTGCGGTCGGGGTGGATGCGTGCCAGCGATACGGTGTAGTCGCCTTTGCCGCAACCCAGCTCCAGTGTGATGGGATTGTTGTTGCCGAAAAATTCGTTCCAACAGCCACGATACTTGAACCCCTCCTCCTGCAGCATCTCAAACGATACCTGAAAGAGGTTGGGGAATGTGAGGTTCTCGGCGAAGCGTTCCAGTTTGTGGTGTCCCATAGTCTATGAGTTAGGCAGTGTTAGGTTTATTCGTTGAAGTTATAAATCTTCACATCGCTCTTATACCAGCTCTTGATGTGTTTTTCCATGGCTTGTGCAGCTGTCATCGTGGGGGCAGAACCCATACTCACATAGTATCCGCCGGCCTTGTTGATTACGTAGGCATCGCTGCCGAGGGCTTTGAGCTGGTTGGCGCATTTGTTGGCAGAGGTTTTGTTGGTGAAGAAACCTGCCACAATGTCATAGCCTTGCTTACTATTGCGGAATGTAGGAGCTTCGGGAACCGACTCCACATAAGGTTTGTCGTTCTTGGGTGCGGCTTTAGGTGCAGCGGTCTGGCCAGTTAGGCCATAACCATCAGCACGCAGTCCCAGGTTTGTAACAACTCTGTCGAGCATATCCTCAAGGAATTCCACATCCATCAGTTCGCCCTGCACAGTGCATTCGTGTTTGTAGGCTCCACAGCGTTTGTACTCTTTGTAGTTGCGGTTCATCCACATATAGTCATAGGGGAAGAAGCGATGGGGGCAATAGCCCTCTACCATCAGCTCGTTCAAGCGTTCATTGGCGTAGTCGTCCACCATGCTCATGATGGGCACAAAAGCATTGCTGTAGTGGCGTGCCAAGAGGAAGTTGTGTATGTATTCAGCCATAAAGTTGTGCACATGCACTCCGCTGTTGTGAATGTCAATTTCAGAATATTTGAGCATGTGGAACATATCCACAAAATCGTCTCTATAGTCCACCTTCACGTCGCTGGCACAATTCTCGCCAGAAGTGGTGTTCCCATCGGCATTGTAGAAGAAGTAGTAGTATGCACCACCACCGGCAAGCAAGAGCAGTACAAGTATGATCCACAACCATGTGTGTTTCTTCTTTTTCTTAGTTTCTTTCTGAGGTTGAGCCATGCTCTCCACGGGTTTCACTTCGGGCTGGGCACTGGCCTTGGCAGCAGCCTTCTCAGCATTTTTAGCAGCTTTGGCTGCCTCTTTAGCAGCTTCTTTAGCTTCCTTAGCGGCTGCTTTCTGTGCTTCTTCTGCAGCTTTGCGGGCAGCCTTTTCGGCTTTGGCAGCGGCTTTCTCGGCACGGCGGAGCTCCTTTGCATCCTTAGGCGAGGAGGGAATCTCGTCGAGCATTCGTTTCACTTCCGACAGATGGTCGGCATTGGCTGCAGCAGCAATAGTGGTGGCTGCAGCAGCAGTTGCAGCGGCTGCGGTAGCAGCTGCGAAAGCGTTGTTGGGTTGTTGATCTTCTGCAGGTTCAGGCTTTTGCTCGGGTTCGGGAACCACGATGGGTTCGGGTTCTGGCTCTGGAGTGGGTTCGTGAACAGGCTCGGGTTTTGGCTCGGGCATGGGTTCGGGTTCAGGAACCGGAGCAGGTTCAGGCTCGGGAGTAGGTTTCTCAAAAGCAGCAAAAGGATCCACCGTGTTCTTGGGAGTGTAGGTGGCGATATTTTCCAAAGGTTGTTCGTGATGCTTGTCGGCATCCAAGTCAAGTCCTTCGATAGCATCAAAAACCACGCGATTACCCACGCGGCGCATGGTGCCAATGCCGGAGAACTCGTGTCCGCTTGGGGTTCGCTTCAGCTTGTCTTCCAGTGCGCCCACGAAGTTGCTCCACACTTGCTCTGCGATTTCGGGCGACACGCACTCTTTCTCAGCAATGCGGCTGATGATGGCGCGGTTTCCGGATATCGTATTATTCATCTCCACAGAACGGCGGGTGGGATAGTAGGTGCCTGTGGCCTGGTCGTGGTGGGCATCAATAGTGCAGCTGGAAAGGGTTCCCATACCGGGGAATTCAACTACATTTCCTTCTTTTATAAAATCTACGATAAGGTCAGTAATATTCATAGGTACATTATTTTTTCAAAGATTCAAGTAAAAAACGTTCGGCAGCGGTCAAGTCCTCTGGGGTGTCGATGCCAATATTTGCATGGCTTGTGGAGCACACTTGGATGGTGTATCCATTTTCGAGCCAGCGAAGTTGTTCGAGGGATTCGCTCACCTCAAGTGGCGATGGGGCGAGTTTCACCACCTCTTTCAGTGTCTCGGCACGGAATGCGTAGATGCCCACATGCTTGAAATAGTCCTGCTGGTTGAGCCAAGACTCTACCGCTACCCCACGGAGATAGGGGATAGGCTGTCGGCTGAAATAGATGGCTCTGCCTTGAGCCGATGCTATTACTTTCACGTTGTTGGCCGAGAGAAGTTCCTCTTGGGTGCGGATGAGGGTTTTGAGGGTGGCAATTTGGGTCTCGGGGCAGGAGAAGGCTTGGATGAGGGTTTCCAGTTGCGACTGCTGGGTGAAAGGTTCGTCACCTTGGAGGTTCACCACCACATCGTAGTGCTTACCCTGTGATTCGAGGTTGGCCAACACTTCGCCACATCGGTCGGTGCCGCTGCGATGAGTGGTGCTGGTGAGCATTGCGTGGCCGCCAAACTGGGCAACGGCTTGCATGATGCGCTCGTCGTCAGTGGCCACTACTGCATCTGCCAGTGCATCCATCTTGGACACACATTCCCACACCCATTGGATAATGGGCTTGCCTCCCAGTTGTGCCAATGGCTTGCCCGGGAATCGGGTAGAGGCATATCGTGCGGGTATTACGGCGAGTACTTTCATGCGTTTGTTATGTTTAGTATTTTGTTGTCAGTGTTAGTTGAAAAGTGAGTTTGTTTCAGCGTCAATCATGTTGTACACCACGCCAAGGTCTTCTTCGTTGGTCACGAAATCAAGTTTGGCCAAATCTACAATGATGCATTTGCCCTTGTGGTACTTTTCAATCCAGTCTTCGTAGCGTTTGTTCAACCCTGTGAGGTAGTCCAGACGAATACTGTTTTCGTATTCTCTGCCACGGGCTTGGATATTGCGGATGAGGGTGGGCACATCGGCGCGGATGTAGATGAGCAGATCAGGTGGCTGGAGGAAAGAGGATACCAATTCAAAAGTGTGTTGGTAGTTTTCAAAGTCACGGGTGTTGAGCAAGCCCATGGCATGAAGGTTGGGGGTGAAGATGTAGGCATCTTCGTAGAGGGTGCGGTCCTGGATGATGTTTTTGTTCTCTTTCTGTATGTCCAGTAGTTGACGGGTGCGGGTGTGGAGGTAATAGATTTGGATGTTGAACGACCAACGGCGCATATCCTCATAGAAGCTGTTGATATAAGGGTTACTCTCGGTCGATTCGAAAATAGGCCGATAGCCATAGTGTCGAGCCAACATTTGGGTCAAAGTTGTCTTTCCCGAGCCGATATTTCCTGCAATAGCAATATGCATAACTAGTCCAAATTAATCTATTCCCTTGTTACCCAAAAGAATAAATTTATTATTATATTATCTTTAAAAAAGCAAATATACAAAAAAAATCCGAGTCTGTTATTTTTTTTGACTTCGTTTTTGTCCAATCAAAATGAATGGCACTTTTCATTGGCTGCGATTCCTATCATCAATGTTGTTGCATAATGGGCTTGCTAGAATTGTGTGTGATTATGAAATGTGTGTTATTTAAGAATTTTTTGTATCTTTGCAATTGATATCGATGCTCATTTTGATTGATCGTGTGGTGTTAGCGTCACAGTATCAACCGATTTGAGTGGTAATAAATAATTATTAGTTATGAGTCTTATTAAATCTATTTCGGGTATTCGTGGCACCATCGGAGGTGCTCCTGACAAAGGCCTTAGCCCTCTCGATGTTGTAAAATTCACTACCGCTTTTGCTACATTCTTGCAGCGTAGAAATCAATCGGGCAAACGCCTTACCCTCGTGGTGGGTCGCGATGCTCGCCTTTCTGGTGCTATGGTTGACCGCCTAGTGGTTGGTACCCTTCAGGGTATGGGGATTGATGTGATAGAGACTGGCTTTTCTACCACTCCTACCACCGAGATGTCTGTTATCGACAGTCATGCCGATGGCGGTATTATCATCACCGCTTCCCACAATCCCAAGCATTGGAATGCTCTCAAGCTCCTTAATGCCCGCGGTGAATTTATTGATGCAGCCGAAGGCAAAGAGGTGATTGCCATTGCCGAGAAGGAGGATTTCAACTATTGCGATGTCGATTCTTTAGGTCAGGTGACTGTAGATAACGACGCTATTGATAAACACATTCAACGTGTGCTGGCCCTCAAGCTGGTTGATGTTGAAGCCATTCGCAAGGCCAATTTCCGTGTGGCAGTTGACGCTGTTAATTCCACTGGTGGCATTGCCATTCCCCGTCTGCTCAAAGCTTTGGGCGTAAATCAAGTAGTGGAACTCAACTGCGAACCTACTGGCCATTTTGCCCATAACCCTGAACCTATACCTGCCAATCTTACCCAAATTGCCGAAACCGTGGTTAAGGAACATTGCGACCTTGGTGTGGTGGTTGATCCCGACGTGGATCGCCTCGCTCTCGTATGCGAGACTGGCGAGATGTTTGGTGAAGAATATACCCTTGTGAGCGTGGCAGATTATGTGTTGCAGCACACACCTGGTAACACCGTTAGCAATATGTCCTCTTCTCGTGCGCTCCGTGACATTACGCGTAAATATGGTTGTGACTATGCTGCTTCTGCTGTTGGCGAAGTCAACGTCACCACGCTTATGCGCGAAACCAATGCTATTATTGGCGGAGAGGGCAACGGAGGTGTTATCTATCCCGAACTCCACGCAGGCCGTGACGCCCTAGTTGGTGTAGCCCTCTTCCTGTCTCTCTTGGCTCACAAAGGAATGAAGGTGAGCGAACTCCGTAAGACCTATCCTGAGTATATCATCAGCAAAAACCGCAAAGACCTCACCGAGGATATGGATGTTGATGCTCTCTTGGTGAAAGTGGCCAACAAATTCCGTGCCGACAGTAGCTGCCAGGTGAACACTATTGATGGCGTGAAAATTGATTTTGAGGATGGTTGGGTGCATCTCCGCAAGAGCAACACCGAACCTATTATTCGCATCTATAGCGAAGCTCATACCGAAGACCGTGCTAATGAACTTGCACAGCAGGTGATGGCTGAAATCTAGTCTTACTTGTTGCTTTAATACCACAAAAGACTCTCTGAGACGCTGTTCTTGGAGGGTCTTTTTGTTTGTCTAGATTGCTGCATAGGATGTTTCACTCGTCAATAGACGATGACTCCAATCGTTGCAAGAGGGTAAGTCTTATCGTTGCTAAACGATGACTCGAATCAATGCTAAGGGGTAAATCAAATCGTTGCTAAGGGATAAAATCAATCCAAAGAGATAATAAGAAAGAGCCCCTAGGGCAATGCCTAGAGGCTCTTGGTTTCAGTCAGAGTAATCGATGGTTATAAGGCCTTTTCGGGGGCGCAAATCCACACGATGAGATATATCCAAAATCCAATACTGCCGCACAAAAGTGCTATCAAAAAAAGGATGCGGATAATGGTGGTGTCCACTTTGAAGAAATGAGCAATACCGCTGCACACACCAGCCAATTTGCGATCGTTGGTGTCGCGATATAATCTTCTGATTTCGTCTTCCATGTTATAATATATTTTGAAGATTGACATTAAAGCAAGCCACGGTCGCGGAGCAAAGGAGTGACGCTGGGCTCTTGGCCACGGAATGCCAAGTACATCTGCATAGGATCCTCGGTGTTGCCACTCTCAAGGATGTGACGGAACTTCTTGGCCAAATCGGCATTGAAGATGTCGCCACTCTCTTGGAATGCTGCGAAAGCGTCGTGGTCGAGCACTGCGGTCCAGGTGTAGCTATAGTAACCAGCATCGTATCCAGTGGTGAAGATGTGCTTGAAGTAGGTGCTCTTGTAGCGGCTGATGATCTCGGGGATAAGGCCGATGCTCTTCAGATAATTGTCTTCAAATACATTCACATCGATGGGTTGCTTCTCGGTGAGGGAGTAGTAGTGGATGTCGAGGAGGCTGGCAGCGAGGAGTTCGGTGTTGATGAAGCCCTGGCCGTAGGTGGCAGCAGCTTCGAGTTTGGCAATGAGGGCATCGGGGATGATTTCGCCAGTTTTGTAGTGTTTAGCAAAGGTCTTGCGATAAGTGCTGTTGCGGCACCAGTTTTCCATCACCTGAGAGGGCAACTCAACGAAGTCGCGGGGCACGCTGGTGCCAGCCAGGGAAGGATAGGTGCACTTGCTGAGGAGGCCGTGGAGGGCGTGACCAAACTCGTGGAAGAGAGTTTCACTCTCATCAGCGGTGAGGAGAGAAGGACGATCGCCGCTAGGTTTGGTGAAGTTGCAGCAAACCATGATGATGGGAATCTGGTTGTTGCCATTGATGTCTTTGTGCTGGCCGCGGATTTCGGTCATCCAAGCACCGCTGGCTTTGCTCTCGCGGGGATGCCACTCCATGTAAAGGATACCGATGGTCTCGCCGTTTTCCTTCACTTCGTAGGGGGTCACGAGGCCTTTGTGGTAGTTGGGCAGGTTTTGATTCTCTTCGAATGTGATGCCGTAGAGTTTGGTGGCAAGGTCGAAAGCACCCTGGCGTACATTGTCGAGGGAGAAGTACTGACGCACCTCTTCTTCGTCCAGGTCGTACTGCTCTTTGCGGAGTTTTTCGCAATAATAACGCCAGTCGTAGGGCTCAATTTTGGCACCTGCGCCCAAGTCGGCAAGGATCATCTTTTGGTAAGCAGCGCACTCCTCTTTGGCCTTTTTGAGGGCGGGAGTCCAAATCTGCATGAGCAAGCCGTTCACAGCCTCGGGGGTCTTGGCCAGGCAGTCGTCAAGCACATAGTCGGCATGAGATTTGAAACCGAGGATTTGGGCACGCTCAATGCGAGCGTTGACAATGGAGTCGATAAGGGCCGCATTGTCAAATTCGCCACCGTTGCAGCGGGTGCTGTAAGCCTCCCACATCTGTTTGCGAAGCTCGCGGTCGGAGCAATTCTGCATGAAAGGCTCCCAGCTGGGCATCTGCAGGTTGAATACATACTGCCCCTTGGTCTCTTCTGACTCATTGCCCAATTCCTTGGCAGCAGCCAGCTGACCTTCGGAGAGACCGATAGAAGTGGCTTTAGCTTCGTCGAGGACGAGTTTGTAGGCATTGGTGGCTTTCAACACATTCTGCTCAAAGCGGTTGGTGAGGGAAGCAATCTGCTCGTTGAGTTCGCGGAAACGAGCCTGCTGTGCTTCGGGCACATTGGCACCGCCACGCACAAAGTCGTTATAGGTCTTCTCCACCAGTCGCATTTGCTCTTGGTTGAGGCCCAGGCCTTCGCGCTTGTCATACACAGCCTTAATGCGGGCAAATAGTTTGGCATTCAGAGCCACGTTGTCGCCGTGTGCACTCAGCATGGGTATCACTTTCTCCTCAATCATGTCGGTCTCGTCGGTACGTTCCACGCCAGAGAGGTTGAAGAAAACGCCGCTCACTTTGTTTAGCAGGTCGGCACTGTATTCATAAGCCACGATGGTGTTTTCGAAAGTGGGTTCTTCGGCATTGTTCACAATAGCATCAATGGCTTCGAGCTGCTGTTTCATGCCTTCTTCAAAAGCGGGCATGTAGTGTTCGGGCTTGATTTGCTCGAAATTGGGGATTTCATAGGGGGTGCCCCATTCGGTAAGGAAAGGATTGTCCATGTTCTTTTTGCATCCCGTAGCCAGCAGGGTGAGTGCTGCAAAGCTTACGGCTAATAATTGTTTACGGTTCATAGTATATTAATTAAAATTTAGTCTTTATCGGGGTGACATTTGCAAATGAGTGGATTACTGTCCACAGATGGCTTTGATGACAGATTCGATATTACTTTCGCCCAAACGCTTGGCTTGGATGATGTTGTTTTCGTCGATGAGGTAAATCTGCGGGGTGGATTGGATGTCGTACACATCGTGCCAGTCGCAGTTTGCCTCGCCACCGTCCAGGCATATCCAGGCGGGGGAATTCATGCTGTATGATTTGAGGAATTCTCGCCATTCTTTGCGGGTCTTGTCGTCGGGGTCGGAGAGTATGGTGAAAGCACCTATGAAGTATTGCTTGCTGTATTGGTCGAAGATGCGATAAACCTCGGGTATGATATGCTTGCAGTGTCCGCAGTTGGGCGACCAGAACACCAGCAGTTT
The DNA here is from genome assembly GCA_024400505.1 of Bacteroidales bacterium. Classification (GTDB taxonomy): domain Bacteria; phylum Bacteroidota; class Bacteroidia; order Bacteroidales; family P3; genus Colimorpha. Next base: position 14,921 of record JAKSMP010000039.1, read on the forward strand.
CCACTTATAGGGCATGGCATGGAGCGAGTGGGGGATGCGCAAGGTGTCGTAGAGAATCAGTTCGGGGGCTTCGTGTCCCACCAGCAGACGTTCCCATTTTGTGGCACGGGCCACTTCGCTCTGTATGCTGCTGGGCGACGACCAGAAGTTGTCGTCCGATGCATAGTACTTGTTCACCAGATGCACATACACCGAGTCGTACACCATCACCTTGCTTTGAAGGTATTTCTGTGTGAGAGTCATTACCATGTATTGGAATATCTCGGGGGATGGTTTGCATTTGTCCAGGAACGGATCCATATAGTGCACGATGGTTGAGGGGGGCGCATATTTGAGCACATTGTCAAAGTAGTTCATCACGCGGTCGTAGAATACGGCTCGGGGGGTGTGGATGAGGGAGTTGTCGTTCAAAGGCAGGTTGTCGAAATAATGCTCCATATAATAGTCTCGACGCTGATATTCGCTCAGTTTCTCGCCATTGGCATCCACCACGGGCACCGATATCTCCCTGGTGGCACTCATCATCTTGGACAAGAACAGCTCGGGATGGGCATTCACAGTGGCAGCTTTGAGTGAGTCCAAGCGGTTGTATTGTTCGCGTTCGAAGGTGGCAAAGGCAGCAGAATCCATCAAGTTTCGCTGGCGGGCCATCTCGGTGGTGATTTTTCCCTCCTGGCGATGGAAGTCGAAGAAGAACTGGTTCTGTTTGCTGCCCTTCACGTGCATGTTGGTGGTCCAGTCCTTATGTTCTGTCTCAAAGTCAAAGAAAGGTTTCTCCTTGTAAACCACAAATTCCACATAATTACCTCTTTCGTTGGCAAAGAAGTAAAGGCCGTTGGTCAGCGTGTCGCCGTTGCCGGTGAAGGTAAAAGTGCCTTTCTTATCGCGATAAGCAGTGTCCAGAACCTTGTTGCCCTTGGCATAGTAGCAGCCCATGAACATCATGGTGTCCTGTCCGTGGTTGATCTTGAGGGTGATTTGGTAGGTGGGTTTCTTGCGGGCCTGGGCTGGAAGGCATACAACCAAAGCCAGCATGACCAGCAGAAAAGTTTTGAGCATTTGCGTTTTCATACAACACATTATATTGAATTGACAGATTTATTAACGCAATAAATATATAAATATTGCATAATTCTATAATAAAAATGAGCAGCAATTTCGCCTTGACAGGGTGGCAGGCTTGGGTGCGCTTGTATGGTGGTTGTATGGTGGCTGTATAGTGGTTCTATGAAAGTGGGCATTCTTTCGCCTTGCCTTCGCCTCACCTTCGCTATGAGCCTGGGCAATGGGTGGAGAAAATCTTTTTCATTGCCTACGCAATAATGAAGGGGCATGCTCGTTTATAAAATATAGAAATATTTTAATATTATGTCGGCGTTGCCTCCCATATTCCTCGACCTGGCTATCATCCTGATTACAGCAGGTGTGATCACGGTCATTTTCAAACAGCTCAAGCAGCCGCTAGTGCTAGGCTATATCGTGGCAGGCTTCTTCATAGGACCTTATTTCCCATGGTTTCCAGCCATCAATGATACCACCAATGTGCATGTGTGGAGCGATATCGGCATTGTGTTCTTGATGTTCGCCTTGGGCTTGGAATTCAGCATCAAGAAATTGAAGAAGGTGGGTTCCACCGGTGCCATTACCGCCCTCACTGAGTTGGGCGTGATGTTTGTGATAGGCAATGTGGTAGGACATATCTTGGGCATGCCCAACATGGATTGTATCTTCTTGGGATGCATGCTCTCTATCTCATCCACCACGATCATTATCAAGTCGTTCGACGACCTCAAACTCAAACAGCAGAAATTCACCAATACAGTCACCGCCGTGCTGGTGGTGGAAGATTTGGTGGCGGTGCTGTTGTTGGTGGTGCTCTCCACCCTCAGCGTGAGCAAGAGCTTCAATGGTGCCGAATTGGGCATGAGCATGGTCAAGCTGGTGTTTTTCCTTATCGTGTGGTTCACGTTCGGCATCTTCTTGGTTCCGTCGCTGCTGCGGTGGATGCGCAAATGGATGTCGGTGGAAACCTTGTGCATTGTGGCTGTGGGACTGTGTTTTGGCATGGTGGTGCTGGCCGACTTTGCTGGCTTTTCCACTGCGTTGGGTGCATTTGTGATGGGTGCCATCTTGGCCGAAACCATCGAGGCTGATACTATTCACCGAATCATCACCCCCGTGAAGGATCTCTTTGGTGCTGTTTTCTTTGTGTCGGTGGGCATGTTGGTCAACCCCGAGGTGTTGGTCCAATATTGGCTTCCGATACTAGTGATTGCTGCCACGGTGATACTTTTCAAGTCTTTCTCGGCCACCGTGGGTATGCTCTTGAGCGGCAAACCATTGAAGAATGCCATGCAAGGCGGTTTTTGCTTCTGCCAGATTGGTGAGTTCAGTTTCATCATAGCTGGGCTGGGATTGAGTTTTGGTGTGATTGACGAGCATCTGTATCCCATCATAGTGTCGGTGTCCATCATCACCACCTTTGTCACCCCTTATATGATCAAGGCCGGCAACCCTGCCTACGAATTTATTTACCCCAAACTGCCTGATCGTGTGCGCAAAGCCATGGATCAATACAGCCGTTCGTCGCGTTCCACTCGCAGGGTGCGCAGCACGGTGGATTTTGCCAAACGACAAATATCCACCATTGCGCTTTATAGCACAGTTTTGGTGGCATTGGTTTTGCTCAGTCTGTTGCTGCTCAAGCCTCTGTTGGGCAGTGTGGCTGCTGGGTTGGGTGTGCCCATGGTGTGGGCCAATCTGGTAGGGGTGCTGGGCACTCTGCTAGTCATGTCGCCATTCCTTTGGGCGTTGATAGTGAAAGGGGTTCACAAGCATGAGCTGAATCAGTTGCTTGAGACTGACCGCAATAGCCAACTGGTGGTGCTGCCCATCATGCTCAGCCGATATTTCCTGGCTCTGTCTCTAGTGGGTTGGGTGGTGAGTAATTATGTCCATCTGGCAGTAGGATTGCTGCTTGTGGTGGGTTTGGTTGTAGTGGTGGTGGCTGTGGCGGCCAAGCCTGTCACCAATTTCTATCATCGTATCGAGAATCGCTTCGTCACCAACCTCAATTATCGTCAGTCGCAGATATCATTCGAAATTCCTGAGGAGTTGGAGAACAATTTCTCCATGGGATTGATGACCGTCACCCCTTATTCTTCCGTTTCGGGCAAAACGTTGCGTGAATGTGGTTTCCGGCGCGACTATGGGGTGAATGCCGTTAGTATAGAGCGTGCAGGAAAGGTGTTTGACCTGCCAGGGAAAGAAACCATGCTGCTGCCGTGCGATAAGATTACTTTCATCGGCAGTGAGGATCAGTTGGCCAAGGTGCGCGCTATCGTGGAAGTGGAACCTGACATACTTATCCACGACCACACCGACCATAATATCAACAACTACACCCTTACTATCCCCGACAATCACCCCCTCGATGGCCGTTCGATAGAGGAGGCACGGCTGATGATGATTTACAACGCTATGGTGATAGGCATCAAGCGGCAAAATCACAGTCTCTTCAACCCTAGTGCCGATACCTTGCTTAAATCTGGCGACATTCTCCTGCTAATCTCCCCTCGCGACCTCGACCCGGTGGAGTTGCTGGACCACTATGCCGAAACCATCATTCATTACGAATCAAAATAGACTATTTATAAAATGAAAAAAATCACCCTATTGTTCATGCTGGTGGCAGCCCTCGTGAGTGCCACAGCCCAAGCTCCTACGGAGGACAAAGGATTTGAGATTGCCAAGAATCTTGAGATTTTTGCCAATGTGTATAAGAATCTGCATTTGAATTATGTGGATGATGTTGACCCTGGCAAAACTATGAAAACTGCCATCGATGCTATGCTTGCCTCGATGGACCCCTATACCAACTATTATGCCGAGAGCGACATGGAAGATGTCAAGATGCAGGTGCTAGGCCAGTATGGTGGCATCGGTTCGCTCATCCATCAAGAGGGCGACAGCGTGTATATTGCTGAACCCTATGAAGGTTTGCCCGCCGACCAGGCTGGTGTGAAGATTGGCGACCGTATTGTGGCTGTCAATGGCGAGAGCACTCGCGGCAAGACCACCTCGGATGTCAGTGCCGCTATGCGTGGCCAAGCTGGCACCAAACTGGTGCTGCGTCTTGAGCGTGGCGGTAAGGAATTCGATGTGGATATCACCCGTGCCGAGATACGCCTGCCCAATGTCTCTTTCAGCGGCATGGTGGCTGGTAATATTGGTTATGTGCGTTTGGATGAATTCACCCAGGATGCTGCCAAGAATGTGCGTGATGCTTTCAAGCAACTCAAGCAGAACAATCCTGATATGCGTGGCTTTATCCTCGACCTTCGCGGCAACGGCGGTGGACTGATGGGCGAAGCTGTTGATATTGTGAATATCTGGGTTAAAAGCAATGAACTTGTAGTGGAAACCAAAGGTAAGGTGGCCAGCAAGAATATTAAGTCGCGCACCCGTTTCACCCCCGAAGATCTCAACATCCCCTTGGCTGTGCTCATCAATGGTGCCAGCGCTTCGGCCAGTGAGATTGTTAGCGGTAGCCTGCAGGATTTGGATCGTGCCGTCATCATCGGCAATCGTTCCTACGGCAAAGGCTTGGTGCAGAATATCCTCCCCATGCCCTACAACAGTCAGATGAAGGTGACCGTGTCCAAGTATTTCATCCCCAGTGGACGTTGCATCCAAGCCATCGATTATAAGAATCGCGATGCCCAAGGCCGTGCCACCAAGGTGCCCGACTCGCTCAAGACTGCTTTCCAAACCCGCAACGGCCGCACTGTTTATGACGGATTTGGCATTGAGCCCGATGTAGAGGTCGATCACGAGGAAAGTTCCCTCTTGGCTGTGGCACTCTACAACCGTTTCCATTTCTTCAACTATGCCAAAAAATTTGCCCAGCAGCACCCCACCGTGGCTCCCGCTGGCCAGTTCCAAATCACCGATGATATCTGGCAAGACTTTGTAAGCTATCTTTCCGACAAGACCTACGACTACACCACCTACACCGAGAACATCATCTCCGACCTCCGCAAAGTGGCCGAGGAAGAAAACTATATGGACAATCTCAAGCAGCAGATTGATCAGTTGGAGAAAACCTACAAGGATGCCAAGAAAGAAGACCTCAATCGCAACCGCAAAGAAATAAGTTTGCTGCTGGCCGATGCCATTTTGCTGCATTACTATCATCGCAAGGGCTGCATCGAGGCTTCGCTCTCTTTCGACCCCGATGTGCTCAAAGCCGTCGAAATCCTTTCCGACCCCGCTGAATATAAGAAAATATTGAAGAAATAACCCCACCCCCTTGATGCGGCAGCAAATCCATAGCAGTATCCGTCTGGTCTTGGTATGCGTCATGATGATCACCATGACCACTTCGGTATTTGTGTCCAATCTGGTTTGGGTGTTGTTGCTAGCCAACTGGGTGGCAGAGTGGAATTGGCGGCAGAAGTTTGCCCATTTCTCCCATCAGTATCTGCTGCAGGCATTTCTGGTGCTGCTGGGTGTTCATCTCCTATGGCTTCTTGGCACCCACAATATCGCCTATGCCCTTTTCGACATTCAGAAAAAGCTCCCCCTCTTCCTCATCCCGCTGGTGCTCCTCACCAGTCCTCCTCCCACTCAGCACCAACAACGATTCATTGCCTTTTTTTACATCACCACCGTCCTTGTAGTGTCGTTTATCGGTTTTGCGCGCTATCTTCTTATCCCCGACCTCCCTTACCGTGAGTTGGTTCCCTATATCTCCCACATCCGTTTCGGACTCAATGTGAGCATGGCCGTTTGCATCCTCTGCTATTGTGCTATCAAGTATCGCGCCCCCTGGCTCTACGGGCTCAACACCTTGCTGGTGCTGTGGTTCTTGTTCTTCTTGGCGTTGCTCCATGCCTATACCGCCTTCGCCATCCTCATTGTCACCTCGCTGGTGCTTTCCCTTGCCTATGGCAAACGGCTCCAGCCCGTTGTTCGGCGGGCCACAACTTGTGCCGTAATAGTGCTGGTCGTGGGTGCAGCAGGTCTTTCGGGATATTATTGCTATGATTATTATCATCTCAAACCCCTCTCCACCGCTCCGCTCAAACCGCTTACGCCCAACGGCAACCCCTATCTCCACCGACAAGACGGCTTGATTGAAAACGGCAATTATGTCCATCATTATGTGAGCGAGCACGAGATGCGAGTGGCTTGGGCCAAGCTGAGCCAATACCCCTTCGACTCTATTACCCCCGTGGGCTATACAGTCTATCCTGCTTTGCTCCGCTATCTCAACGGCATGGGTCTCACCAAAGACAGCTTGGGCATGACCCACCTCACCCCCTCCGATGTGGCCGCCATCGAGAAAGGCATTGCCAACCCCGTCTATCTCCAGCGTAGTCCGCGCAAACTCATCTATGTGATGTGCTATGAGTATGAAAACTATCGCTGCTACCGTAGTGTGAAGAATTTCACCATGCTGCAGCGGCTGGAGCTGTGGCGCAATGGGGCCAAAGTGCTGCTGCAGCACCCCATCCTAGGAGTGGGCACAGGCGATGTGGTGGATGCCTGCCAGCAGCAGATGCTCCAATCTCAGTCGCCGTTGGCCGATTCGGGGCTCCACACCCACAATCAGTATCTCAATTTCGCCCTCGCTTTTGGTCTGCTAGGGTTGCTGGTCATTGTATTCTTCTTTGTGCGGGCCATACGGCTCACCCATAGTTTCCGCAGCGTCCTTTTCGCTGCCTTTTTGTGCATCCTGCTCATCTCATTCCTCACCGAAGACACCCTCGAAACCCTGGCTGGCATACTCTTTGCCTCGCTAGGTTGGTGCCTTACTTGTCACAACCCCCAACAATCATAATTCTCCCCCTTACCATGTATCACTACCATACACTCTCCAACGGCATTCGCATCGTCTTCCGGCAAAACAACTCTATCGTAGTTCATGCTGGCGTATATATTGGCGTCGGGTCGCGCCACGAGTCGGCTGCCTCCGAAGAAGGCATAGCCCATTTCATCGAGCATTCCATCTTCAAGGGCACCGAGCATCGCCGCTCCTATCACATCCGCAACCGCATTGATGGGGTCGGGGGCGAGCTGGACGCATTCACCACCAAAGAAGAAACATGCGTCTATGCATCTGCCCTCACCGAGCATCTCGAACGTTGCCTCGAACTCTTCTCCGACATACTCTTCCACTCCACCTTTCCCTCTCACGAGATCGAGAAAGAGAAGGACGTGGTGATAGAAGAAATCAACCTCTACAAAGATTCCCCCTCTGATTTAATCTACGACGATTTCGAGGAAATGATCTTTGACACACATCCTTTGGGCCACAACATCTTGGGCAGTAAGAAAAACGTCAAGCATTTCTCACCCTCCATGCTCCAAGACTTCATGCAGCGACATTACGCCCCCAGCCGCATGGTCATTTCCGTGGTGGGCAACCTCCAGTTCCAACGCCTTGTGCGTCTTTGCGAGAAATATTTCTGTTGCCAGCCCCTTTCTGATTCCCAGCCTTCCCTGGCTGCTGCGCCGGTGCAGTATCATCCGTTCAGCACCACCATCAACAAGCGCACCCATCAGGTCCACCTGCTCATCGGTTGCCCAGCCCCCACTATCTTCGAAGAACAGAAAACACCCTTCACGCTCATCAACAACATCTTGGGCGGTCCTGCCATGAATTCGCGCCTCAACGTCTCGGTGCGCGAGAAACAAGGCTTTTGCTACACCATCGAGTCGCAGTATGTCCCCTTCACCGATGCGGGATTGTTCTATATCTATGCTGGAGTTGACGCCGATGCCGCTGATCGCAGCACCGAGTTGATCATGGAGGAACTCCGCCGCCTTTGCCAGGTGCCACTTACCCCCCAGCAGCTCAAAGCCGCGCAAACCCAACTTATAGGACAGATGGCCATCACCAACGACAACGGACTCAACGAGATGCAGTCCATTGGCAAAGCCTGCCTCAATTTCGACCACGTGGACACCCTTGAAGAAATGAACCGCGACATCCTCAGCGTCACCCCCCAGCAAATCCAAGCCGTGGCGCAGCAGTACCTCCAGGAGTCCCAGTTCAGCTTCCTCTATTATAAATAGCCCTCAAATTTCAGCAACAACACCATACAACAATCCATGAAAGAACTCATCCAATTCCTCCGCCAGCTGCAAGCCAACAACAACCGCGAGTGGTTCAACGCCAACAAGTCTCGCTATCAAGAAGTCCAGCAGCAGTGGAACGACTTCTGCCTTCAGCTCATCCAGGCCATCGGAGCCTACGACCCCGCCATTGCCCGCCTCACCTTGCGTGACTGTACCTATCGCATCTACCGCGACACCCGTTTCAGCAACGACAAAACACCCTACAAAACCCATTTTGGAGTGTTTCTGGCCCCAGGCGGCAAAAAATCCATGCATGCCGGCTACTACTTCCATGTGGGCACCGACCTCAGCCAAGGCTACCCCTACGGCCACATGCTTGCTGCCGGCAACTATTGCTACGAGCCCCGTGCCGTAAAAATCCTCCGCGAAGACATCAGCATCGGATGGGACGAGTTCCGCCAATCCATCCTTGGCGCAGCCCATCCCAGCTTCCAACCCGACATGGAAGGAGCTCTCAAACGTGTGCCCAAAGAATTTCCCGCCGATGCCCCCTATGCCGATTGGGTGAGGATGAAGAACTTCTGCCTCAACGCACCCATCACCACACAGTTCATCACCGAGCCCCATCTGGCTCAGCGTGTGGCCGACATCTTCCAGTCCACCAAACCCTTTGTCGATTACATCAACCGCGCTGTTGACTTCGCCCGTGAGGAGGAGTAGCCCCCTCCCTCGCCCTTCAGCCGCTTATCCTATCATCCAGCGCCCCCAGCGTGTTTTCAGCATCAGGTGGGTGGCCGTCACACTCAGCGCCATCAATATCACCAGCGTTGCCCACGGCATCAGCCATGCACCCGCCTCGCTGCCGCACATCCATTGGGGTAGGGGAGTGTAGTAATAAATATATTGGATAAAAAACATGTGCAGCACATACACCCCATAGCACAGCCGCGAACACTCTTTCAACCATCCGCTGGGCTGGATATCAGTCTCATGTAGTCTCTCGCGGCGTCTGTCCAGTGCGGCCACCACAGAGCAGTACAGCGCCATAATGCCGCAAGCCGTGTGCCCCAGCGTGTACAGTCTCAGCTGCCACTGGCTTGCCCCCCGCAGCACAGCTGGGCAATCAAATCCGCACCCCGGCAGCTGCAAGTGAGTCGATTGCAAGTGCAGCAGCAAAAAACACACATACATCACCCACAGCACCGCACCCCAAGCCATTCCGCCCTGCAGCGGCATCAGCTCGCCACCGTTGCATCGCTTGGCCTTGTCAGCCCGCACAGCTCGCAGCCAATAGCCAAGATAGAAATAAAAGAAAAAATAATTCACCCTTGTCAGCCCCATTCTCAGTCCTGATGGGCGCAGCATCGACACCCCCGCCGCCACCACCAGCAACATCCATCCCATAGGGCGGTAAGCCTCGCCCCATCGCCGCTCCACCTGCCGCAGCAGCCAGTCCACCATCCATGCCGCCACAAAACACCAAAAAAGCATGGGCAGGAACCACAAGTGCTCCACCCCATTGGCCACCCGCCAAAATGCCATATTCCAGTGGAAGCGAGCGGGGTTGTAGCGATACAAGAAATAATACACCGTCCCGAAAATAAAGCACGGAATCAGCAGCCGCTTGCACTTCTTCCACACAAAAGGCAGCAGCCGGCTACGTTTGCCCAGCTCCACACACTGGTAGCAAAACACATATCCCCCCACAAAAGCAATCGTCTCAATCCTAAAGCCGCTAATCAAGTGCCCCAACCACCAATAAGTGGCATTATCTGCCACGCCCTCTGGCACCCGCCATCCGCCGGTGAACACGCACAGCGTGTGGTAAACCACCAGCAAAAAAATAATCAGCGGGCGAATGACCGAAATCTCATACAGGAGATGTTTCTTCATAACAAAAAAAGCCTCCTGCCGAAACAGGAGACTTCTAATCTAAAACCTAAAACAAATTACTTCTTAGAGTATTTTTTGTACTTGTTCATGAACTTATCAACACGACCTGCGGTGTCAACGAGTTTCATCTTACCGGTGAAGAAGGGGTGAGAAGTATTGGTGAGGTCGAGTTTTACCACGGGATACTCATTACCATCGGTGAAGGTAACGGTCTCTTTGGTGTTAGCGCAGCTCTTAACAAGGATCATGTTTTCGTTGGACATATCTTTGAACACGACCAAGCGATAATTCTCAGGATGGATTCCTTTTTTCATCTTTTTTGTTGTTTTTGCCGTTTACGCAGCATTTTCCGTAAACGATTGTTATTATTTGTTTTAATTAATTATTTCAGTCCTTTTAATGGCATTTTTCCTACCATTTTGAGTTTGCAAAGATACACACTTTTTTTGAATTGTCAAAACTTTTTTTCATCCTCGCCATTTCGCTCCCCCAAAAGTTGGTGAGATATGTTATCTGTGATGAGTGGATAGTGAATCCCCGCCTCCTTTCCATAATATATAACCCGTTGGCGGAATTAATTTGTTAATAATTTCTTTCAAAAAAAGTTGTGTATGTCAATAATTTTTCGTATTTTTGTAGTGAAAATCAAACTATTACAAAAAACGGTCATCATGCACAACTTTTATGCAAAGTACGCAAAAATTCTTGACATATGCAAGCGTTTCTCGAATAATCTCGTCAACG
>JAKSMP010000004.1 GCA_024400505.1 Bacteroidales bacterium
AGTTTCCTACGCTTACTTTCGTGACGACCACAATGATAGTCTGATGCTGCTATATTTCTATTTAATAATTATTTATATTATCTTCTCTTTGTATTCTATTCTGCTTGTGTGTTTGTATTAATGATTAGATATATTATATTTTCACATTGCAAAGATACGATTTTTTTTCGTATTTGCGAATATCTTTGTTGAATTTGTTGCCAATGAAGGACTTTTGTAAATCGATGCAGCATGCCACAAGATTGCACCAAATAGAGGACTACTACATTGATTAAGGCTGGAAAGAATTTTCTCATCTTCGATGGTTAATAATAACAACAAAGGGGAATCTTGAAGGCCAAGATTCCCCTTGTATTATGTATCAAGAAAAACGGAGCCTGACGGATCCGTTTTCTATAGAGTTGACTACCAAGCGAAGAGAGGACGATCCTGCATCATCTCGTTGACGGTGCCGCGAACTTTTGCGATAACGTCTTCGGTGGGGTTGCAGAGTACGGTGTCGATGAGGTCAACAACGCCCTTCATCTCATTCTCCTTGAGGCCACGAGTGGTGATGGCGGGAGTACCAACACGGAGACCAGAAGTCTTGAAAGCGCTACGGCTGTCGAAAGGAACCATGTTCTTGTTGATGGTGATATCAGCTGCAACGAGTGCATTCTCAGCTTCCTTACCAGTCATCTCGGGGAACTTGGTGCGGAGGTCAACAAGCATAAGGTGGTTGTCGGTACCGTTGGAGATAACTTTATAGCCTTTCTCCATGAATGCTTCGCACATGACTTTTGCATTCTTCATCACCTGCTGGATGTACTGATCATAGCTGTCGGTAAGAGCTTCGCCGAAAGCAACAGCCTTGGCTGCGATAACGTGCTCGAGGGGGCCGCCCTGGGTGCCGGGGAACACTGCGCTGTCGAGGAGAGCAGACATCTTCTTGATTTCGCCCTTAGGAGTGGTCTTGCCCCAAGGATTGTCGAAATCCTGACCCATGAGGATCATACCGCCACGAGGTCCGCGGAGGGTCTTATGGGTGGTGGTGGTGACGATGTGGCAGTATTTAACTGCGTTGTTCAGATAACCCTTAGCGATAAGGCCGGAGGGGTGGCTGATGTCGCCCATGAGGATAGCACCAATCTTGTCAGCGATTTCGCGCATCTTAGCCCAATCCCAATCGCGGCTATAAGCGGAACCACCACCAATGATGAGCTTGGGATGGAATTCGAGAGCTTTCTTCTCCATATCTTCGTAGTCAACAGTGCCGGTCTCTTCCTTCACCTGATAACCTACAACATTGTAGTTGAGGCCAGAGAAGTTGACGGGGGAACCGTGGCTGAGGTGACCACCGTGGTTGAGGTCCATGCCCATGAAGGTGTCGCCAGCGTTGAGGCAAGCCAGGAAGACAGCCATGTTGGCCTGAGCACCAGAGTGAGGCTGAACATTTGCCCAGCAAGCACCATAAAGTTTCTTTGCACGCTCAATAGCGATGGTTTCGCTCATATCTACAATCTGGCAGCCACCATAGTAACGCTTTCCGGGATAACCTTCAGCATATTTGTTGGTCATTACAGAGCCCATAGCGGCCATGACCTGCTCGCTAACAAAGTTTTCAGAGGCAATCAGCTCGATGCCTTTGGTCTGACGTTCTCTCTCTCTTTGGATGAGGTCGAAAATTTCGGTATCTTTTTGCATATCAAATATATGTTTTAAATTGTTACGTACATAATAATGTGCAAAGATACAAAAAAATCTGATATTAATAAAATCTTTATCTGCAAAGCAATTTTGATTATAGGGGGGAAAACAATATTATTCAATGATTAATTGAAAATAAACTTGTTTTATCAAAAAAAAATAGTATTTTTGCATTTTCCCACTTCCGCAAGGGGGAAAACGAAATCAATTGAATACTAATTATATAAAATAATAATGAGAAAATTAGCAGTAGTGGCTTTCGGTGGCAATGCGTTGCTGCGTGGCGGCCAGAAAGGCACTTATCAGGAACAGATTGAAAATGTAGAGCAAACTTGCGAGTCGCTTTACAACCTGTTGAAACGCAACTATAATATCGTGATTGGTCACGGCAATGGTCCCCAGGTGGGCAACGTGATGCTCCAGCACGAAGAAGGCAAGCGCGTAGGTATTGAGGCTATGCCTATGGATTTCTGCGTGGCTGAAACTCAAGGTTCCATTGCCTACCTCATCGAGATGGGCCTGAGAAATGTGATGGCTCGCCACGACATCCAACGCGATGTTGTCACCTTGATCACCCAGGTGGCTGTCAATAAGATTGACCCCATGTTCCAAAATCCTACCAAACCTGTTGGACCTTATTACACCAAAGAGCAAGCCGATGAATTGGCTCAGAAAACTGGTGCAAAATACAAAGAAGACCCCAAAGGTCGTGGTTGGAGAAAGGTTGTTGCATCCCCTACCCCCCAACGCATCAACAATATCAAGATTGTAAAGCAACTGGCTACTGCTGGCAATATCGTGGTCACTGTTGGTGGCGGCGGCATTCCTGTTGTTGAGGAGAGCGACTATGTTCGCGGCGTTGAGGCTGTGATCGACAAGGACCTTGCCAGCGCACTTTGCGCTATTGAGATTGGTGCAGATGAGTTTTACATCCTCACCGATGTGCCTAAGGTATATATCAACTTCCGCAAAGAAAACGAAAAAGCACTTGACACTATCACCATAAGCGAAGCTAAACAATACTTGGCTGAAGGTCATTTTGCAGAAGGCAGCATGGCTCCCAAGGTGCGCGCCGCTATCATCTTTGTTGAAAACGGCGGTAAAGAGTGCATCATCACCGAAGCTGGTCAACTGGACAACCCAAACTGCGGCACCCGCATCATCCAGGACAAATAAGTAGTGCTATAGCATGGGTGTGATTTACAAATCTGGGTTTTACAGAGAAAATAGGTTGGGGTTTGAGTATTGGCCTCATAGGATTGCTGTACAAACTCAACCATTGGCCTGGCGGAACAGTCATGTTCAACATAGCACTGCCCATAGTCGCCAGCGTGGTCGTTATGCTATTGGTGCGGCATTTGCTCACCCGTGACTTACGCTCATAAAATATAAAGAATATAACATTAATATTTAAAATACAAATAAAATGGCTTACAATTTAAGAAATCGTAACTTCCTGAAGATTTTAGACTTCAGCCCTAAGGAACTCCAATACCTCCTCGACCTCGCTCGCGACCTCAAGCGCGCTAAATACGCTGGCACCGAGCAGCCCAAACTCACTGGCAAGAACATCGCTCTCATTTTCGAGAAGACTTCTACCCGCACTCGTTGCGCATTTGAAGTTGGTGCAAAAGATCAGGGTGCTCACGTCACCTATCTTGGTCCTACTGGTAGCCAGATTGGCGTTAAGGAGAGCATGAAGGACACCGCTCGCGTCCTCGGCCGCATGTTCGACGGTATCGAGTATCGTGGTTTCGACCAAGCTACCGTTGAAGAACTCGCTGCTTACGCTGGCGTTCCCGTGTGGAATGGTCTCACCGCTGAGAGCCACCCCACCCAGATTCTTGCTGACTTCCTCACCATGCAGGAGCACGTTGACAAGCCCCTCAACCAGGTTACTTTTGCTTATGTTGGCGATGCTCGCTACAACATGGGTAACAGCCTTATGGTTGGTGGTGTAAAGATGGGCATGGACACCCGCATTGTAGCTCCTAAGGCTCTCCAGCCCAGCGCAGAGCTCATCGCTGAGTGCCAGAAGATCGCTGCCGAGACTGGTGCCAAGCTCACCATCACCGACGACCCCGTGGCCGGCGTTAAGGGTTGCGACTTCATTTACACCGACGTTTGGGTATCTATGGGTGAACCCGCTGAGGTTTGGAAAGAACGCATCGACCTCCTCATGCCTTTCCAGGTCAACGCTCAGATGATGAAGAACACTGGCAATCCCAAGTGCAAATTCATGCACTGCCTCCCCGCTTACCACAACCTCGAGACCAAAGTTGGCCGCGACGTTCACGAGCAGTTCGGTCTTGACGGCATCGAAGTTACCGAAGAGGTATTCGAGAGCGAAGCTTCCATCGTATTCGATGAGGCTGAGAACCGCATGCACACCATCAAGGCTGTGATGGTTGCCACCCTCGGTGATTAATTTCATCAATAAGATATTTAGATCCCTGCTTTGTTCTCCCAAAGCAGGGATTTTTTTTATTTATCAGCCTTGACTCCATCCTCAATCCATTTCATTTTCCCCTAACGACACATAGAAATTAACATAAATCGCTAGAACTAATATCATATTAAAAGACAATTTCTTGTAAAATAATATTAGCTATTTATGTTAAAAAACTTGACAACGGGTTATTTTTTTCGTATCTTTGCATGATTTTGAATAAAATTCCTTGTTAGAAGAAAAACGAAGATACAATGAAACTGTCATACTTTAACTTCAATCTTCCCAAAGAACTGATTGCAGAGAAACCATCTAAACATCGCGACGAAGCACGCTTGATGGTGCTTCATCGTGATACTCGCACATGGGAACATCGCTTGTTCAAAGACCTTATCGAATATGTGGATACCGGCGATGTGGTAGTGGCCAACAACACCAAGGTTTTCCCATCCCTGCTCTATGGTGAGAAAGAGAAAACGGGTGCTCAAATCATGGTCTTTCTCCAGCGTGAATTGAACCACGAGATGCGTTTGTGGGACGTGATTGTGGATCCTGCTCGCAAAATCCGCATTGGCAACAAACTTTACTTCGGCCCCAACGAATCACTCGTGGCCGAGGTTATTGACAACACAACTTCTCGTGGTCGCACTGTTCGATTCCTTTTCGATGGCACTCACGAAGAGTTTATCAAGCACATACGCAGCCTGGGTCACACCCCCATGCCTGAGGAATTGCGCTTGCTCCGCGGTATCGAGAATTACGATGCTGAAAGATACCAAACCATCTATGCCAAACACGAAGGTGCAGTAGCAGCCCCCATAGCCGGTTTGCATTTCAGCCGCGAATTACTCAAGCGGTTTGAAATCAACGATGTGCTTTGGCAGGAAATCACCGTACACTGCGGCATGGGCAATTTTCGTGCTATTGATGTAGAAGACCTATCCAAACATCGTATGGATGCAGAGGAAATCCATGTGTCACAAGAGGTTTGCGACAACGTGATGGCAGCCAAAGCCGAAGGCCACAAAATTTGCCTTGTGGGTACCGACGTAATGCGTGCAATGGAGACCGCCGTCACCATTCCTGGAAAAGTAAGTGCCTATGACGGTTGGACTAATCGATTCATCTATCCTCCTTACACTTTCAATGTGGCCGACATGATGATCACCAACTTCCATCACCCCAAGTCTTCCCACTTCATCATGGCTTGCGCTTTTGGCGGCACCGAATTTGTGACACGCGCTTACGAAGTGGCCATCAAAGAGAAATACAAATTCTCCACCTACGGAGATGCAATGCTTATTTTGTAATAATATCTTCCCACAAAATACTGCATGGTTCCACTAGCAGAGATACTTCGTCCTACATCCCTTGACAATTACATTGGGCAGCAACACCTGGTTGGCAAAGGTGCTGTGCTGCGCACATTGATAGATAGTGGACGCATCCCTTCAATGATATTCTGGGGGCCTCCAGGCATTGGCAAAACAACCCTTGCCATGATCATCAGCAAAACGCTCAACCGCCCTTTCTACACCCTAAGCGCCATTAGCAGCGGAGTGAAAGAGGTACGCGAAGTGATAGAAAAAGCCAAAGCTGAGGAAGGTGCTGTTCTGTTTATCGACGAAATTCACAGATTCTCCAAATCGCAGCAAGACTCACTCCTTGGTGCGGTTGAAAGAGGCATCGTAACCCTTATTGGCGCCACCACCGAGAACCCCTCATTCGAAGTCATATCAGCACTTCTCTCTCGCTGCCAAGTATATGTGCTCAAAAACTTTGGTGAGGCCGAGATGCGACAGCTGCTCGATGCAGCCATCCAACATTATGCGTCCTCTGGGCGCGAGGTACAAGTACGCGAACCCGAAGCCCTTTTCCGCATCTCGGGCGGCGATGCTCGCAAATTGCTCAACGCCATTGAACTGGTGGTCAACAATGCCACAGAATCGCCTGTGATTATCGACAACGCCCACACCACCCAGGTCATTCAACAGAATCTTGCCTTCTACGACAAACAAGGCGAGATGCACTATGATATCATCAGTGCCTTTATCAAATCGATGCGCGGCTCCGACCCCAATGCGGCAGTTTACTATCTCGCCCGCATGATAGATGGCGGCGAAGACCCTTTGTTCATTGCTCGACGAATGCTCATATTTGCTTCTGAAGACATTGGCAACAGCAACCCCAACGCGCTGCTGCTGGCCAACGCATGCTTTGATGCTGTAAACAAAATTGGATACCCAGAGTGCCGCATCATCCTCTCTCAATGCTGTATCTATCTGGCCAACTCTTCCAAAAGCAACAGCACCTACCTGGCCATTGACAACGCGCTGGGCCTCGTGCGCCAAACTGGCGACCTACCTGTGCCATTGCACATCCGCAATGCGCCTACCAAGCTGATGAAAGAGATGGGCTACAAAGATGGTTACAAATATGCGCACGACTACCAAGGTAATTTTGTGGACCAAGAGTTCATGCCTGACGCCATCCGAGGAGTGAAGCTCTACGAACCCGGACACAATCCACGCGAAGACGACACCCGACGCACTCTCCAGGGACGCTGGAAAGGGAAATATGGCTATTAATAATTGCCCCACAAAACATTAACTCTCTAAAAACGATAAACGTTCATTCGTAAATATGGCTGACGCACTCCTCACGGTAGAGAATCTCACCAAGTCCTTTGGCGACAAGATGCTTTTTGACAATATCTCTTTTGGCATCAATGCTGGACAAAAAACCGCACTCATTGCCCGCAACGGATATGGCAAATCGACCCTCATGAACATCCTCACCGGCAAGACACTTCAGGATAGTGGCAAAGTGACTTTCCGTGGCGATGTGCGAATGGCATATCTTCCCCAGCAGCCTGACTTGCTGCCTCAGCAGACCGTGCGCAGTTTTGTCTATTCCGCCCAACGACCCGACCACGAAGACGAATGGACCTTCGAGCAGTGTATCGAAGAAATCCTCAGCCGACTGAAACTCGATTCCAAACTCGACCAACCGATGAACCAACTCTCGGGTGGAGAACAAAAGAAAGTGGCCCTCAGCCGAATCCTTATTGACGACACCAACCTTCTACTCCTTGACGAGCCCACAAACCATCTCGACATACAGATGATTGAATGGCTTGAAGATTTCCTTTCTAGGCAGAAACTCGCCATCCTCATGGTCACGCATGATCGATACTTCCTCGACCACGTTTGTCAAGACATCTACGAGATTGACAACAGTCGACTCTATCACTACCGGGGCAACTACGATTACTACCTGCGCAAGAAATCAGAACGTCAGTACAACGAGCGCGTAGAGGTGGAGAAAGCCAAGAGCCTATACCGAACCGAACTCGATTGGATGCGCCGCATGCCCCAAGCACGTGGAACAAAGGCACAAGCACGAATCGATGCTTTCTATGAATTGGAAGAGAAGGCACACACTCGTTTCGACGAGACCCGCCCCCAGCTCACCGTCAAAACCGAACGCATTGGCGGGAAAATCCTGGAGATGTACAATGTCACAAAATCGTTCGATGGTCGCCGCATGGTGGACGACTTCAGCTATGTGTTCAAAAAAGGAGAAAAGATTGGCATCGTAGGTCCCAACGGTGTGGGCAAGTCCACCTTCCTCAACATGCTCACCGAGCAGATGCGCCCCGACCAAGGCAAGGTCATCGTGGGGCAGACAATTCAATTTGGATTCTACACCCAGAGTGGCATGACAGCCCGCCCCGACATTCGCGTAATAGACATTGTGAAAGAGGTGGCCGAACGCATCGAACTTGATAACGGCAAAGAAATGTCTGCCCACCAGTTCCTCAGCTACTTTGGTTTCGAGGACATGACTCAATACAACTATTTTGGAAACCTCAGTGGTGGCGAACGCCGACGGCTCTACCTACTGATGGTACTCATTGCCAACCCCAATTTTCTTATCCTCGACGAGCCAACCAACGACTTGGACATATACACCCTCGAAATCCTCGAACAATTCCTTAAAGACTTCAAAGGATGCCTGGTCATTGTCAGCCACGACCGCAGTTTCATGGATCACATCGTTGACCATATCTTCGTTTTCGAGGGAGAAGGGAAAATACACGACTACCACAGCAACTACACACAATATCTGGCCGAGAAGAACCAGCAGCGTCGTTCAGAATCGTTGCAAAAGCGCGACGAAAAGCCCAAATATGAGCGCACACACTCCTCCAAACCCAAAGCCACCTACAAACAGCAAAAAGAATACGAAACCCTGACAGCCGACATCGACCAGCTCAACCACGAACGGGCTCAAATGGAACAGATTCTAACCAGTGGGGAAGAAACCGATGTTGAAAAACTAACCCATGCATCCGAGCGTATTGGACAAATCATTGCCGAACTCGATGAAAAAGAGCTCCGCTGGTTGGAACTCGATGACATCATCAACGGCTAATCACCCTGACACATCACAATAATCCAGTAATGCAGGAAACGTTCATCCTCCCGTTTCCTGCATACCCCATACTTCCCCATCGGCAACCCCATACTTTACGATTTTAAACCCCATATTTCCCTAAAAATACACCCTCGATTCTTAGAAATCGACCCAAACGAACATACATCATCTACAACCCAAGCAAGGATGCCTTCTAAAGTTCAATACAGCAAGCATGCAAACAGCTGAAATAAAACCAAGAACACCCAAAACAAAAACTGATGAATAACGCAATAAACTTACCCGCATTATTATTCAAATATAAGTTTCTACATCCAATTCACCTGCTCGTTAAACGTTGACGTACTCCGATTCAGCTTATATAATCATTTCTTTATTACATTTTTGCAGTTCTTTTATAATTTCAATTTCCATTACCAATAATTGCTATTGGAAATAATTCATCTGATAATGTGGGTGTTGCATAAAATGTGAATAACTATTCTGTTAAATATTTTTCAACATGTACGTTTATTCAATTATTTTTACTATTTTTGCAAACTGAAAAAAGATAATTAATAATATATACATATAAAATGAGCACAAAGAAATATACCTTAGTCATTAACCCCGGTGCAACCTCTACCAAGGCTGCTATTTACGAAGGCGAGACCGAAGTATTTACCGAAAACCTCTCTCATCCTATTGAGGACATTCAGAAATTCCACGAAGTGGCCGACCAGTTTGATTATCGCAAAGGTGCAATCCTCGACATGATCAAGCGTCATGGTATTGGTACCGAAGAAATCGCTATCGTTATGGGTCGTGGCGGTCTTACCCGTCCTTGCGAAAGCGGTGTTTATCGTGTGAATGATTTGATGAAAGAGGAGTGCCATGCTGGTATTCAAGGTAAGCATGCTTGCAACCTTGGCGCACTTATCAGCGACTCTATCGCTAATGAAATTGGACTTGGCTCGGCTTATATTGCTGACCCCGGCATCGTTGACGAACGTCCTGAGTATGCAAAGATTTCTGGTCACCCCGTATTTGACCTCGATCCCGAAAGAGAAGGTGTTATCTGGCATTGCCTCAATCAGAAGATGACCGCCAAGCTTTATGCTCGCGAATTGGGCAAACATTACGAAGACCTCAACCTCATCATCGCTCACATGGGTGGTGGTGTCAGCGTAGGTGTTCATCAGCACGGTCGCTGCGTAGAAGTCAATCGTGCCCTTTGCGGTCTTGGCGCATTCTCTCCCACTCGTGCTGGTAGCATCAACAGCAGCAAACTTATCGAGGTGGCTTGCTCTGGCAAATACACCGAGGCTCAGCTCAAGAAGATGGTTACTGCAGAAGGTGGTTTTGTGGCATACCTCGGCACCAATGATGCATACGAGGTTGAGAAGAAAGCTCTTGCTGGCGACGCTAAGTGCCAACTCCTCGTTGAAGCATTCTGCTATCAGGTCTCTCTCGAAATCAGCCGTCTTGCTGCTGCTGTCAATGGCAAGGTGGATGCCATCCTCCTCACTGGTGGTATTTCTTACAGCAAACCTTGGATGCAGATGATTACCGATCGCGTTGAATGGATTGCTCCCGTGAAGATCTATAAGGGTGAGAACGAAATGCTTGCTCTTGCTATCTGCGGTAAAGAAATTCTCGACGGTGCTACCCCCAAGGAATATAAATAGTATATTAGCTTGAATTAATAGATACTGTGATAGTCGCTGCAAATATTTTTTTGCAGCGACTATTTATAATAAACAGATACCATATATTAAAACTCATTACTTAATTATGAAAAAAACACTCATCATCCTTGCAGCATTAATCTTTGCTGGTGCAGTTTCAGCTCAGGATGTAAAAATCAAACACGGCAAAGTGACTATGAGCGAGGCCGACTATAACCTCCTCAAACAGCGTGCAGATGCACTCGAATCAACCCAGAAAGCACTTGATGAAACCCTTGCAGCATATCAGAAACAACAGAATATGAACGACCTGTATCGTCCTGCAACACCCAAGGATTTCAACGACTCCGCTTCTTATGCTATAGGTAGAGATATCTATCAGACCTGGCTTCGTGAGAAGAACGGCATTAATGCCAATCTTGCAGGTCAAGCTTTGATTGACTGCTATAAAGGTCAAAATCAATGGAACGACAACACTTGCCGTCCTCTTATCATGCGTTTCCAGCAGGAATTTCAGCAACGCATAATGGCTCAGCAGGAACAATCCAGAGCAGCTGGCAAGAAATTCTTGGAAGAAAACGCCCTCAACAAGTCGGTATATACCACCAAGAGCGGTCTGCAGTATAAGATTGTGAAAAAAGGTAATGGCAAACACCCCAAGGCCACTAGCCGTGTGCGCGTTCACTATACCGGAACGCTTATTGATGGAACCAAATTCGATAGCAGTATTGATCGTGGTACTCCTGCCGAGTTTGGCTTGAATCAGGTGATTCCTGGCTGGACCGAAGGCCTTCAACTCATGGATGAGGGCTCTAAATACATCCTCTACATCCCCGATAATCTTGGCTATGGAGATCGTGACATGGGTCAGATTCCAGCTTTCTCGACCTTGATTTTTGAAGTTGAACTCATCAGCGTTCTCGATTAATATAAGATAATTGATGAACACCATAGGCAACACTTTTAGGCTCACCACATTTGGCGAATCTCATGGCGCAGCTGTGGGTGGCACCATAGATGGTTGTCCTGCAGGATTGTTGCTTGATGAAGCTTTTATCATCTCTGAGCTGACGCGACGTCGTTTGGGTGACCAGCCTTCTACCCTCACCACATCACGCTCAGAGCCCGACCAAGTAGAGTGGTTGAGCGGTGTATTTCAAGGCAAAACCTTGGGTACTCCGCTCACATTTATTGTGCGCAATCAAGACTGCCGCTCTTCCGATTACGATGCATTGCGCACATGCTATCGTCCGGGCCATGCCGACTATACTACGCAACAGAAATATGGTTATCGCGACCATCGAGGAGGTGGCAGATCCTCGGGCAGAGAAACCGTGGCACGCGTGGTGGCGGGTTCTGTGGCCAAGCAATTGCTCAAGCGTGAAGGCGTTACAATCACTGCTTCGAGCCAACAACATCTAGTATCCTGCATCATCAAGGGTGTGCATGCAGGATTGGGAGATCCTATCTTTGACCGACTGAATGCGCGTTTGGCATTTGCCGTCATGTCCATTCCATCAGCCATGTCATTCTCCATGGGAGAAACTCCCGACTGCTACAAGCTCGATTCTTTCAATTTCCCTGATGCATGGTGCGCCTATGGAGAGGGCGAAAACCTTACTGCCACCAATCATTGTGGAGGTGTTCAAGGAGGCATCAGCAACGGAATGCCCATCATCTTTCATGTGGGTTTTCATCCTCCCGTGACCAATCCAGATGGCATGATATGCCGCCAAGAGGATGGTTCGTTGGAGAAGGTGGCTCCTCACGGACGTCATGATGCCGAACATTTTCAGCGACTTCCTGTAATCGTTGAAAGCATGGCTGCTATCACATTAGCAGATTTGTACAAATTTTAATTTCCCCATTTTCTCAAATCATGAGCAAAAAATCATTTATCTCTTTCTTCTGTATTCTTTGGGTTGCTTTACTGTCTTTCAGTGCCTGTGGCAGCAAAGACGAAATCACCATTGAAGGCACATTGGAGAATGGTGCTGGCAAGATCATCTATATTGAAGAGATGTCTCCTACCGACCGTATTTTCATCGATTCAATCAAGTTAGATAAAAAGGGGCATTTCAAAGTAAACTGTCAGATGCCTTACCGCACATTCTATAATCTGCATGTGTCAGAAGCTGATTATGTGGTGCTATTGCCCCAACAGGGAGAGCCCGTGAACATTACTGGCAATTATGATTCACTTTCCAATTCCTACAAAGTGCTTACGGGTTATGATTCTCAACTTTTGTGGCAGTTGCAAGATTACTCCAATACGGGTGCACGTCAGCTAAGAGAAATTGTGGCAACGGACCAGAAGAACCGTGAATTGCTCAACAATGGCGAGCTTTCTGATGCTGAGTTCAATCGCGAACATGCCATTACCGATTCCATCTTCCTATCCATCTTCTCCGACCAACAACGCTATGTGGCGCATTTCATAGAAGATAATCTAGGATCATTGGCCACACTCATCGCATTGTACAAACCATTCAACAACATGCCTTTGGTTGACCCAAAGAATAGTTTTGAGTTTTACGAAGGTGTGCTTGCCGGATTGGAAGAGTCCATGCCCGACAACCCCCACACACTCAATTTCAAAAATACTGTAGAACGCACTCGTTTCACCTATGCCCAATAGGGATAAACTATATTTCCTTTCTGACGCACATCTTGGAGCAGGAGCCGACTCGCTCGAACGCGAACGGCAGCTTTGTAGCCTTCTTGACCAAATGGGGCAAGATGCTACCATGATTGTGCTGTTGGGCGATATGTTCGATTTCTGGTTCACTTATCGGTACGTGGTTCCCAAAGGCTCCGTACGTTTGCTCGGCAAACTGGCAGAGTTGGCTGATAGTGGGGTTGAACTGCACTACTTCATCGGCAATCACGATATGTGGTTATTTGATTACATTTCCCAGCAGATGAATGTTACAATGCATAGCGAACCAGATATTATTGAGTTCTGCGGAAAGAAATTTTTGGTAGGACATGGCGATGGTCTAGGACATCTCGACCGTCGATACGACTGCATCCGCTGGGTGTTTCGAAATAAAATCAATCAATTTCTATTCTCGCTATTGCCTCCGGCACTCACTTTTGGTGTGGCTCAGGCTTGGAGTCATAAAAGCCGCAAAGGACATATCAAGAAAAATCCAAAGATATTCGAATATCAAGGCGACGAACATGAAGGTATTGTGATTTATTGCCGCGATAGACTCAATCAAGAACAATTTGACTATTGCGTTTTTGGGCACCGACATACGCCCTTCACCAAGGAGATTTCTGGCACAAAGTGTCTCGATTCCAGAGCACAATATGTAAACGTAGGAGATTGGCTGATTCATCGCAACTATGTAGTTTATTGCGATGGGCTGTTGAGCCTCCATGAGTTTGGCAAGTAACTTAATTTATTATCGCTTGCAACAAGGTGTGGTTATTGGGGTTAGAAGATGACCATTTCTGCTATTTTTGATACTCTTCCACGAATCTATTAATAAGAATGACACTTGACACCCGTGACACCATGACACACCAACGCCATCCTCTCACATCTGGTCATTTTGCCAATACGCCCATCTTGCTCAATGCCCGAGAACCTGATTCGATGGGAATGTCATAGTGCAGACCGAAGAGGGAAAGTTCTACACTGAAAAATGGGAAGAATAGTTCATCATTTGAGGTGCCTAATCAACCATTTTTATCAAGGAATATATTGATTCGAGACATATCCCAATCCTTACGAACCGCCCCTTTCGGAAATGGGATGGGGCAGTTACCATCCGATTGTCTATCATAATAATATATGCCATTTATAGAAGATGCATCAGTCCTCCCACCTTCAGAGGGATACGCCGTAAGGCAGGAGGACACTATGGCCGACGGAGTCTGCACAAACATAAAAGTATATATATTCATGCACAATACTCCCCTTCTACCCCTGTCAAGTCCTGGCCCTACCATTCGTTATTGATATGGGGATAACCTTATTATTATGTTATCTTTTGCGAAGGATGATTTTGTGCAATTCAAGGCCAAGAGGCTCTAAGGGAGTAGCACGTTTTGCTTGATCGAGGCGTATTTGATTATGTCCCTTCATTAATTTTATGCTGCCCATGCTACTTGTTTGCACCATGCGATCTACGCCTGGCAACACCTGCTTCAACTCTTGCTTGTTACAAGAAAGGATATATTCCTTGTCATTATTTTCAGGGGAATAGATAATAAATACGTCATATAGTCCTTCCTCTGCTGATTCAATCTCCCACGAAATCCACGAATGTTCCACCACGCTCATGTATCCGGTTCCGTCTAGTGCTGCATGAAAAAGACCATTATTAGTGGTTAGTTCATAGTCACCTTGAGAGGCAGCAATGATGGGTGTAGGTGTTGGCTGTTGAGCTTGCCTTGCTAAGATGTCCAAGGTGTCGGGGTGGTTGCGCAGAAATGTCCCAATTCCTTGCAACACCTCTTTCTCGTATGGTATCACATTTCCGTTTCCGTCAGGACCAATATTCAGCAAGAACACACCGCCATGGCTCACAGTTCTGCAGAGACGATTCAGTTGAGCCTGTATTTTCTTGTCAGAATCGGGGCGTTCTATCCATTCTTTGTAGCCCCATGTACCATAGAGCGAAGCAGGGTTATCCCAAAACACGTCTCCGTATGAAGCCACGTTGCCATTATCTGGCAAAGTCATGTAGTCACCCATATTGTTCATAATTCTTCCGTTAATCAAGCAATTGGGTTGCAACTTCTTAACCGTTTGACGAAAACGTTTGCTTTGCTCGGGCGTGATCAATCCCATGTCAAACCAAATGGTGGTTATTTCACCATAGTTGGAAAGTAGTTCTGTCACCTGTGCCACAATATAGTCTTCCAACTCAGGAGTAACCCGTTCGAGCGGAGAATATACTTGGTTTACATGATCCCAACATTTGGTAGTGGTATCTGGTGACATACGGGCAATACCTTGTGGGAAATGCCAGTCGGGCAACGAATAATAGAAGCCAAGTTTCATTCCTTGTTTTTTGCATGCCTCAGCCAATTGGGCCACTATATCTTTCCCGTAAGGGGTAAAATCCACAATGTTGTAGTTTGTGGTCTTGGTTTTGAACAGGCAGAAACCATCATGATGCTTAGTGGTAATCACAATATATTTCATGCCAGCTTCCTTTGCCAAAGACACAATCTCATCGGCATTGAAGTCTATAGGGTTGAACTCACGTGCCACAGCCTCATATTCGGGCACAGGAATGCGGGCATGGTTCATGATTTGCTCACCATAGAAAGGTATTTTTTCTCCCTGCCAATAACCTGCAAGTTTAGAGTAAATCCCAAAGTGTATAAACATGCCGAAATGGTCGTTCTTCCATGTATTTAATGCAGTTAGGGTCTTAGCATCGGGTTTGTGTTGCAGATGAGCAGATGTGTTGCAGCCACATAGAATCAGACTGATTAGTGCCGTTGCTATAAGAGTGCGTATGTTCATTTCCAATAGTTTATTGATACTTTGTTGTGAAAGGTTTCGACTGCAAAGATACAAAAAATAGACAAATACACAAAATAAGGGTGCAAACCGGAGCTTGCACCCTATAAGCGTTACTTCAATCAAGACTTATCCTTTAGGGTTGAAGAAACAGAACTGGTCATCCACCACATCTATCATGATGGTGTCGTTTGTTTGAATTTTCCCCTCTAGGATCTGCCGAGAGAGTTCATTGAGAAGTTGACGTTGAATTACACGTTTGACGGGTCTTGCACCCATGGCGGGGTCATAGCCCAGCAGAGCCAAGTGGTCAATGGCTTCGTCGGTCGCACTTATCAGTATATCGTTCTTCTCCAACATCTTGGTCACAACTTTCAGTTGTATCTTCACCACATCGCGTATCTGGTTCTTGGTCAAGGGACGAAACATGATAATTTCGTCTATTCGGTTCAAGAATTCGGGACGGATTTTTTGTTTGAGCATCTCCATCACAGCCTTTCTCGTCTCTTCTATTTGGTAGTCGGTGAAATTGGTACTTCCAGATTCCAATTGTTCGCGAATGATGTCACTACCCATATTGGAGGTCATGATGATTACCGTGTTTTTGAAATCAGCAATACGCCCCTTGTTGTCGGTAAGTCGGCCGTCTTCAAGCACCTGCAGCAGTATGTTGAATACATCAGGATGGGCTTTCTCAATCTCATCGAAGAGCACAATGCTGTATGGCTTTCTTCTTACGGCCTCAGTCAGTTGACCGCTTTCGTCATATCCCACATAGCCTGGAGGCGCACCAATCAGCCTTGACACACTATGGCGTTCTTGGTATTCGCTCATGTCTATTCTCACCATCATATCCTCATCATCAAACATTACTTCTGCCAGTGCCTTGGCCAGCTCGGTTTTACCTACACCAGTAGTGCCTAGGAAGATAAAACTTCCTATGGGGCGTTTCCCATCACTCAATCCGGTGCGGCTGCGTCGTATGGCATTGGCGATATTGCTTATTGCCTCATCCTGCCCCACAACACGTTTGTGCAGTTCTTCTTCCAAGTGCAGGAGTTTCTCGCGCTCACTCTGCATCATGCGGGTGACGGGTATGCCGGTCCATTTCGACACCACTTCAGCCACCTGCTCTGCGTCCACCTCTTCGTTGATCATGGCATTCTCAGCTTGCATCTGTTTAAGTTGGGATTTGAGCTCCTCCACGTGACGTTCAGCCTCCTTGATGCGGCCATATCTTAGCTCTGCCACTTTGCCGTAGTCGCCCATACGCTCAGCTTGAGTTGCCTGAATCTTGTATGACTCGATATTCTTCACCTCGCCCTGAATGGCTTCCACCAAATTTTTCTCACTTTGCCAACGGGCTTTCATCTGGTTGCGTTGTTCATTGAGCTCAGCCAATTCTCGCCCCAGCTGAGAGAGTTTGTCGTGGTCGTTTTCACGTTTGATGGCTTCTCGTTCAATTTCCAATTGGCGTATGCGATGCTCTATCTCGTCCAGCTCTTCTGGCAGCGAGTCGATTTCCAATCTCAGTTTTGCGGCAGCTTCGTCAATGAGGTCAATGGCTTTGTCGGGGAGAAATCGGTCAGAGATATATCGGTTGCTCAACTCGGCAGCGGCTATGATGGCGTCATCCTTGATCCTAACTTTGTGGTGTACCTCGTACCTTTCTTTCAGTCCGCGCAGAATGCTAATGGTGTCGTTCACATTGGGTTCATCAATCAACACACTTTGGAATCTACGTTCCAGAGCTTTATCCTTCTCAAAATATTTTTGATATTCAGCCAAGGTAGTGGCGCCTACAGCTCTCAGTTCGCCTCGGGCCAAGGCTGGTTTCAGGATGTTTGCGGCATCCATAGCGCCTTCGCCGCCACCAGCGCCCACCAAGGTGTGAATTTCATCGATAAAAAGAATTATCTCGCCATCGGCTTCATTTATTTCTCTTATCACACTTTTCAGGCGTTCTTCAAATTCACCTTTATATTTTGCGCCAGCAATCAACGCGCCCATGTCCAGGCTGTAGATAGTCTTACTCTTAAGATTCTCGGGCACATCACCCGATACTATTCTCTGTGCTAAACCCTCGGCAATGGCAGTTTTACCCACACCTGGCTCGCCAATGAGGATGGGGTTGTTCTTGGTTCGACGTGAGAGAATCTGCAGCACACGGCGTATCTCATCATCACGGCCTATCACGGGGTCGAGTTTGCCAGCTTGAGCAAGTTGATTTAGATTCTTTGCATATTTTTTCAGTGCATTGTAGCTCTCTTCGGCACTCTGACTGCCCACTTTGCTTCCTTTTCGCAAATCGGCTATTGCAGTGCGGAGTCCTTTATCGCTCACTCCATTTTCCTTCATCAGCCGAGCCACATGGTCTTTGCCATTGGACAAACCCAGCAGTATGTGTTCGATGCTCACGAATTCATCGTTCATTTCCGACCCTATTTGAGATGCTTTCACAAGGGCTTGATTTGCATCATTAGAAAGATATTGGCTGCCGCCAGTCACCTTGGGCAGCGAGGCTATCATGGCATCTATTTGCTGAGTGAGTCGGGGAATGTTCACCTCCAACTTCTTCAGCAGATATGGTGTCACATTCTCATCTTCGCTCAGAATGCCTTTGAGCAGATGGCAAGTCTCAATGGCTTGATGCTGATTGGCCGAGGCTATTTCTTGTGCCTTTTGGATGGCCTCCTGCGATTTGATGGTGAAATTATTCAAATTCATGGCTATGTAGGATTTTGTTTTGTTTCTTTTTTTCGTTTTAACCCTACACTTATCAAAAAATAAGCCAAACCAACACACACTGACAGAATGGCTTTACGGCAACCAATGCGGGGTGACAGAATGACACCAATAGTTATGTTTGTGTTGAAGCTAAAAAAAGGCCTATCAATAGTGCGGGGTGTCAAGGTGTCATGGTGTCAAGGTGTCAAAGTATAGAAAGGTAATGGGAATTGTGGGGACTAAAATTGCGGTAAATATAAATTAATTTATATATATTATTATTAGGGGGGGGTCTCCCTACACTTGCTTGTTGAGTTTGACACTTGACACCTATGACACTTGACACCCCACCAGAGTCAAAGCAGACGAACCACAATCACACCTTGCCCCATACAATCGAGGACGAATCTCCAGGATAATGCCGTGATAATGCCGTGGTAATGCCGTGGTAACGCTTTGCAAAAGAGTGGATAGTTCAAGGATTCTCTTCCCCATTTTTAGCGAGCAACATCAGCCTTGCCAGCTTCAAACCCATCACCGAGCCCCATGAAAATGACCGTATTTTGCCCTTTATCGCTTGTTATCGCCCATCTCATTTTGGTAGATGCAAAAAAGTTTGTAATTTTGCAATCGATTTCGAGTCTATGCAGCATAACCTTACGTCTAAAAGACTTTGCACAACAACCATCGGACTAAGGACTCGGCACGACAAAGAAACTCAGAAAAACACCTATGCAAAACCGATATGCACCGAAATAATCAAGCCAAATGGGAAAAAAAATGTATCTTTGCAAAATATTTTAGGACAACTGAACATGAAACAACATAGTAAGTCAATGCGTATGTGGCTCATGCTGGCAGTGGTAGGGGCAATAGTTTTGCCATCACAAGGAGCTAAGGCACAAGAGCAAAAAATGAAACTTGACCTATTTTCGGGTTTGTCGCTCAATCTGCGCGACATCAATTATGAACGCCAATACGATGTGCTTATCAATCTCACCCCTGGTTTCAGATGGAAGATGGGCAACCATTTTGAGTTGTGCGGACAGGCCATCGTGCCTTTGGTCAACCAATACAACTATCAGTCTGCCAAAGTTCGCCCACGAATCCTCGCGTTGAGCAAAGAAATGAAAGTGGGGCCGCTATGTGCCAAGATCTCGGGTGGTTTCTTCTCGTTCGATCGATATGGCGTTGACCTAAAAGCATTCCTACCCGTATGCGATTGGTTTGCATTCGAAGGCCGATTTGGGTGCACGGGTTACTACTCGCTAGTGGACGGCTGGGACATGAGCCCAATGGGGCGACTGACAGGATTTGTGGGGGGCAACATCTACATCAAGCGTTGGAAGACCCAGTTGCGTGGCTTGGTGGGGCGTTTTGTGTATGAGGATTATGGCCTAGAGTGCGAAGGAATGCGCCATTTCCGCCATTCAACAGTGGGCGTGTATGGCAGCTGGAACAACTATGACAAGTTCAATGCAGGATTTCGCATAACGGCTATGCTCCCACCCTTCAAACGCAGAGACCGCTTTCTGACCATCCGACCTGCATCGTGTTTCAATCTGAGTTATGCTGTTGAATACCACGACTACACCAACAAACTTTATACCACCGATCCCGAGGCCAACATCAGAGAGGGCGCATTCAGCAGAGATATCTTGGAATGGGGATTCCAAGCCGAAAAGCCCGACTTTGAAATAGTTAAATAAGCGGTAAATCATAGAACGAAAATTATTTATGAAGAAATATATTCTATTTATCATCTCTTTAGCCACGCTATCGTTGCCCAGCCTGGCTCAACAATACCAAGGCATGTCGGGCATGATACATGTGCCCACTGCCGAAATGGACCAAGAAGGCGAAGTCCGCCTGGGTGGGCACTACCTACATCAATCCATGCTACCCGATGTGGGGTTCCTCTATCTGGACGAAAAATACAACACCTTCGATTACTATGCAAGCATTACCCCCTACCGATGGGTAGAACTATCGTATATATGCACCGAGCGCATCATCCCTCGCGGAGAGGGGCACTATTTTACCAAAGACCGCCATGTGTCGGCCAAATTCCAGCTGATGCAGGAGCGACAATATATTCCCGCCTTAGCCTTGGGCATGGACGATGTGGCCACCACGGCTTTCAATCCTGACAGAGAAAACCAGCAGCTCTATTTCACCAATATATATCTGGCAGCATCGAAACATCACCAGTTCTCATGTGGCGAGCTAGGAGGGCATCTTGCATACCGGCGCTATTTTCGCAGCTATAACGCTAAGTGGAACGGCTTGATAGGCGGACTCACTTTCCGTCCATCATTCTTCCCCCAAGCACGCGTGATTTTAGAATATTCTGGCAATGAAATTGCAATAGGCATTGATGCCCGATTGTTCAAATATTTCTTGATTCAGGCCAGCCTCATGGACTTCAAATATCCAAGCGTGGGTCTGTGTTTCGTAAAAAATTTGCTCTGAAATAGAATAAAATATCGAGAAATCAAAAATAATTTGTATATTTGCATGTTCTAATATACCACAACAATGCCATCCTTGATACGCGTTGCACATTGTGTATTAGATTGTTAAATGCAATAACATAGTAAACAAATACATTAATATAAAATGAAAAAGTTAAGAAAAATCTTGTTGGGTGCAGTAGCCATGTTTGGTGTAATGGCTTCTTTTACTTTCACCTCTTGCACAAAGGATCAGGATGTGTCTTTGGAAGATGCTAACATCCCCAACATCAATATGTACAATGCAGATGCCAAAGATGGTCAGTACGTTAATTGCGAATTGTGCAATCAGTGTGGCTTCCCCGCTCACATGGTTGCTCCTGGCGATCATTGCACTAAATTGTTCATGCCTGGCGAATGTGGTGTTGAACATTGTGGTCGTATAAACAAAATTCATCGCCACACTTTTTGGAATCTGAGCCACGGCGAGGACTATCCTGTTGAAATCTCAACCCACTGTGGTGGACATTTCCATGATGGTGCTATGTTCTTGTAATAGATTTTTCCAGCTCAAATATATAGGAGTCCATCTGCATGGGCTCCTTTTTTATTATAGCCATCGGCATAACGGTGACTAATAGCAAGACCAACTCTTGAAGCAAGTGCAGATAAGGCAGAGTGACAGAGGCAAATGGAGAGCCTTTATGAGCTTGGTGGGTGTCAGGTGTCGTGGGTGTCAGGTGTCATTCTTAATATTGGATTTCGACAAGAAACCAACATAGAAGCCATATCCAACTTGAGAGAACACTCCTATCGATGTAAATGGGGGAATGAAGAAGGCCTGCTTTAATAGGATAATTTAGTTGCTGCCCCTCTTGAGCAGGTAAGGCAGCAATACTTGGTCGAAGCCTTTGGATACATCCACTGGCTGATAGTCAATCCTATATTTGACAGCATGCTGCTTGATTTCAGCCGATTGTCGTGCCACTTGTTCACGATACTGCTGTGCCACATCAGCTGGATTGACCTTGACATGCTTCCCACTTTCAAGGTCGATAAATTCTGTAGGACGGTTGGGATAGTCAAATTGCAATTCCTGTCCATGATGGAGCACATGGAAAAATATTACTTCATGCTTGCAATGGCGCAGATGCCGCAATGCATCAATGAGCGGGTCTTGGTCGCTAGGCGAAACAAAAGCATCAGTAAGGAGAATCACTAACGAACGCTTGTGCAAGGCCTCGGCTGTGAGGTGAAGCGAATCAGAAATGAGGGTTTGACGCCGATGAATGGCATCCTGATGCATGTCAGGGATGGGTTGCAGAAGTTCCTTCTCCATCACTCCTAACAAATACTGCTGGTGAGCCCTGCTGCTGCGACATTCCGACTGAAAATCTATCTTGTCGCTAATCAATGTCAGTCCAAAAGCATCGCGCTGCCTGACAAACAATTCTGAAAGCACAGCCGCTGCCTCAAAGGCAAAAGTAAGTTTGTTGGGGTGAGCCATATTGCCGTGGCTCTCGGTTGGGAAAAGCATAGATCCACTATGATCAACCACCAACTGGCACCGGAGATTGGTTTCTTCTTCGAATCGCTTTACAAACAACTTGTTTGTGCGGCCATATAGCTTCCAGTCGATATTGCGAGTGGATTCGCCCACAGTATATTGCCTATGCTCGGCAAACTCTACTGAGAAACCATGAAAAGGACTTCTATGCAAACCAGTGAGGAACCCTTCCACAATCTGGCGTGCATAGAAGTCCAGCGACTTATATTTTTCTAATCCTTCGAACAAGAGATTAAAGGAGTGCGTTGATTTTGTCAGTCAGCGTGCTTTTCTGAACAGCACCTACAGCCTTGTCTTTCAGTTCACCATTTTTGAAGAAGAGAATGGTGGGGACATTACGGATGCGGAATCTTGCAGCAATCGAAGAACATTCTTCAACATCGGCTTTGCAGATAGCAGCACGGCCTTCATACTCTCCGGCGATTTCTTCTACAACGGGAGCGAGTGCCTTGCAGGGGCCACACCAAGTTGCACCAAAGTCAACCATTACTACGGAGTTATTGCTGAGGACTTCGTCAAAATTTTGTTCAGTGATATTGATTTCCATGATAGTTTAAATGTTAAATGTTGATATTTGAGACTGCAAAGATACAAAAAAAAATCATCAATGAAACAATCTCCCTCTCAAAAAAAAAAATATACACCCACCACACCAGCTTAATGCACTATTCTTCAAATAAATACATACATCCATTTTTTATTGTTGAAAACTCTCTTGCTCCCAAAGGCTATTATTAATAATATTTTATGTACCTTTGCAATTAAGAATAAAGCGGCTTTGCCCCGCCGCCGAAACCTCGAATGGATGATTAATGCAATGCTAGCCAAACATTTATAGACGCATTATTCCATCCTTGAGCTTGTTAGGCTGACGTGGCGAAACAGCAAGTATTAACTATTATAGAATCATTATGACAAAACATACCTTTCTCGCACTTGTTGCACTATTTTTTACGGCCCAATTTGGTCATGCTCAAAACCCAACCAACCCTGAAGCAGCAAACATGGCCGAGCAATTTGTGAACAACTACGACAGCCTGCTGAACAGCTATGTGCTGAGCAAGTATGCCGCCACAAATCATCGCCAACGCGCTAACATCAATACCGATTATGCATTCGACCAAGTGCCAGATTCGGTAATTGCCAATCGGTTGCGCTCACTGCACACCATTATCCCCATGACATACAACAAAGAGGTCCGTTCTTACATTCGCATGTATCTCAATCGAATGAAGACCCGATTGGATGTGATGCTCACTCTCTCCGAATTCTATCACCCAATCTTTGAAGAGGCTCTGGCCAGATATAATGTGCCCGAAGAGTTGAAATACCTCACAATTGTAGAGTCGGCCATGAATCCTCAAGCCACTTCCAGAGTGGGGGCAGCAGGTCTATGGCAATTCATGTACACAACTGGCAAAAATTATGGATTGGAGGTGAACTCTGTAAT
This sequence comes from Bacteroidales bacterium, assembly GCA_024400505.1. Taxonomy (GTDB): domain Bacteria; phylum Bacteroidota; class Bacteroidia; order Bacteroidales; family P3; genus Colimorpha. Next base: position 23,925 of record JAKSMP010000004.1, read on the forward strand.
AGATGAAAGGCGCGACACATACAAATCTACTGATGCTGCAGCACACTATATCCGCGACCTTTACAAGATTTTTGGCAACTGGCACCTGGCCATTGCTGCCTACAACTGCGGACCTGGAAACATCAACAAAGCCATTGCCCGTTCGGGCGGCAAGAAAGATTTCTGGGAGATATACCCCTACCTTCCCCACGAGACCCGAGGATATATCCCCGCTTTTATCGCAGCCACCTATATTATGAATTTCTATCCAGAGCATGGCCTTCACCCCAAACGCGTGGCGATTCCTCTCCGCACAGACACTATCATGGTGGAACGAAATATGCTCTTTTGCTATATCAACAAATACACCCATATAGACATCGAGGAGCTTCGCACACTCAACCCCCAATACCGAGCCGACTTGATACCTGGCGAAGGTGGTTCCTATCCCCTCTGTTTGCCCACAGCCAAGATGGACGACCTCATCACTTGGGCAGACTCCATTTTCTTGGCATCAGAAGATTCGCTCAGCCGCCGCTCAACCTTCACCCCATCTACGGTGGAGGATCGTGACATACCCAGCTACAACAATGGTGCTAAATCGAAATCAAAATCACACGCCGACAACTCTACCTACCACAAAGTACGTCGCGGAGAAACCCTCTCCAAGATTGCTTCGAAACACGGCACCACTATAGCTAAAATCAAAAAGCTCAACGGTCTAAAATCTGACAAAATCAGAGAAGGCCAACGCCTGAGAGTGAGATAATCATCATCTAACAAATCGAGCAACAAGTAAGCACATGAAAAAACTGGCCAACTTTCTTTGGAAAAAGAAAATATACGTCATCGTATTCATCATCTTTGCATTCGCCATCCTTTACGGAAGCGATACCAATATCTTTGTGATACATCACCTGCAGCGTGAAGTGGCTGACATCAATCGTGAATCAGACATGCTGGAGAAGCAGATTATCGAAGAGCAATCAGAGAATGAGAAGCTGCGTGTTCATCCCGAGGCACTAGAAGCTTACGGCCGCGAGACTTACTATATGAAACGTGCCAACGAGGACATATTCATTATCAAGACTCAAGAAAAGTGACACCATGCGCAAGCGTTTCCCTTTTATATTAATGTTCTTGGTCGCAGTTTCACTAACCTCTTGCGACGTAATACATAAAATTCTCAACACCGATTTGGAAGAAGAGGACTATTCTCTTGGGGAATTATATGTGGACGAATATGTGAAGGAAGTACCCTTCACCCCTACCCCATCTTCAGAGGCAAAAGCAGCGGGCAATGTGAATGCCTTAGGCATTGAACGTGCCCCTGGCGATAACGAACAGTTATACGATGCCATCAAAGCCTGGATAGGCACACCCTACAAATATGGCGGCACCACCAAGGAAGGTGTTGACTGCTCTGCTTTTGTGGGACATATCTATCGACAAGTGTTTGGGAAAAATCTGCACCGCGTGGCTAACGATATGCAGCAAGACTGCCAACTCATCACCCGCAGCGAACTCAAAGAGGGCGACTTAGTCTTCTTCATCAATTCCAAAGGAAAGGTTTCCCATGTGGGCATATACCTCAAAGATGACATTTTTGCCCATTCATCCACATCCCGAGGTGTGATTATATCCCGCCTCACCGACAGTTATTGGTCCAAACACTTCTACAAAGGCGGACGAGTAAAATAATATTGATTTCTATTAAATTACTAAATAAATTCTAAATCATGAAAAAAATCATTACAACTTTAACTTTTGCCGTGGCAATCATGCTTGGCACTACCGCTATGGCACAGCATCACCATCACGATGGCAAAGAATGCTGCCAACAGAACACAAACAACACCGAACTGAAATGCCAAGACAAACCCTGCTGCAAAGAAGGTCAGAAAGAAGCTGCCGTTGAGCATCAGTGCTGCGCACAAGAGAAATGCAAGGATCACCAACATCCCCACCATGCTCAAAATGCATGCTGCAAAGAAGGTGAAATGCACAATCACCACAACGGCCATGCTCACGAGTTTCGCCCCAATGGCAAGGTAATTGTCAACCTTTTTGAACATTTCGGTGCCACTTCAACCTCTACTGGCTGGAATCAAAACGGTTTCCAAATGGAACGTGCTTATTTTGGCTACAAATATCAGTTCAGCCCCGAATGGAGCACCACTGTTATCCTCGATGCTCAGCAAGGCAATGACCTCAACATTGAACACGTATTCCTGAAAAATGCATTTGTGCAGTACAGCAGCAAAGGTCTCACCGTCAGCGCCGGTGTCATCCCCACCGTTCAGGGTACCATGGCAGAGAACTGCTGGGGCTACCGTTATGTGGCTCGTTCCATGTACGACCTCTATGGCTACGGCAACACCGCCGACCTTGGTATTTTTGTTAAGTACGACATCAATGACATCTTGAGTGCTGACTTGAGCATGTTGAACGGCGAAGGTTTCCGCAAGATCCAGCTCAACGACCACTATCTCTATGGTGCAGGCATCACTTTCAGCCCCTATAAAGGTTTCAACCTGCGTGTGTATGGTGATATCCAAACCACCGACACCAACGCCGTCTTGAATTCAACTCTTAGCGGCGCCGATACCTCTTACACCCCTTCTGCTCGCAAAAACCTCCAAGTACATGCAGGATACGACAATAAATACTTCCGTGTAGGTGCTGAATACAACTGGCAGTTCTGCTCCGACTTCACCAAAGGACACTTGGCTACTGGTCTCTCTGTCTATGCTACTGGCAAGGTCACTCCTCGCCTCAACATCTTTGCTCGCTACGACCGCGGCGTATCCAAAGACAATAGCCTCCTTGCCACCGCTTGGAACTACAATCAGAATGGACAAAACATGTTCTTCGGTGTTGACTACCGCATCAATAAGATGGTTGCTATTGCTCCCGCTGTTCAATACCACATCGATCCCGCCAACAACACCACTCTTTACGCTTATTTGAGCGGCAAAATCTCCTTTTAAGTATTTGTCAAAATAATATTCAAAGCCGTTCCTATCCAGGGGCGGCTTTGATAGTTCCCCAAAACAACAAGTTATACAAATCCTCATCAAAATAATATGGCAATAGAATTATCCGATGTGATGGAACACATCCTCAACACCTCAATGACAACAGGGTCATGGAAAGAATTGGCTAGAAAACTTGTTACCGAGAAGCCCGAACTAATTCCTTGGCTCTACGAAGCACTAGAGCCCTATCAGCACGACACTTCGGGAATGAGCAATAAACCCGCCAACACACCCCAAAACGCTAACGAGACAATGATGATGGGCGTGGCCGAGGATTCAGCCATTGCTAGCCAATCCGATGATGCTATCCATGAAGAGATAATGAGACGACTCGATCAAATCAACGAAGATGACCTGCTCAGTTGCCATAGCAATGCCATTTGGACATTCCGATTGATGATGAGATTTGGCGACTTAGAGAAAGCGCTCAAAGCTGCAGAAGTAGAGAAATCCGTATTCCTACGCCATATTACCGAGGCACTAGGGTATGACGAATCAGATAGATTTAGGATAAACAACTATCTCCGTCGCTACGAGCATTAATCGCTCAAACCATATAAAAAAGGATGCAAAAAATTGCATCTTTTTTTATATAATAGAATCGAGTATCTGCTGATGAATGTATGAGACTTGGCGCTGGCGAGGATTACCCTCGTAATTGAGCACCACATAGTCGGCACGAGACATCTTATCCTCGGCCGATAACTGATTGCGCATTCGGGCAGCAAGCTGCTCGCGAGAAGCGTGGTCGCGCAATTCCAATCGGCGGAAGCGCTCTTCTTGGTCCAAATAAACGCACACAACTTTGTCAACCAACCGATCAAATCCATACTCATAGGCGATGGCACTCTCAAAGATAATGTATTTTGCATCGAGATGGGAAGCAACAAAGTATTCAAACCTCTGCCAAACTCTGGGATGAACCAAGGCATTAAGCTTGTTCAGCATAGTTTTGTCGTTGAAAACAATCTGGGCAATCGCACGTTTATCAACTCCTCCATCGGCCATGAAAACAGAATCACCAAACAACGACTCTATCTGAGCAAGGAAATCGGTTTCGGAATAGAACTTTGAGGCTTCTTGATCGGCCACAAAACAAGGCACACCCATCTTGCGAAACGCTTCCAACACGGTGGTTTTACCACAACCAATGCCACCGGTGAGCGCCACCAGCAATGGACGCTGATCAAGGCCTTGCTCAAATTCACTGGAGGATGACATACTGGACAGTAGATGGTGTAATTTGTTTGATTCGGGCGCAACTGGGGAAGTTCTTCACTGCCACGGGCAATTCGTATGAAGAGGTGGCTGCATCATATTCTACCACCGCATGAAGATGTTCTGACGTGATATTGTCATATTCTTGCTGCGGCACCCACAACGTCACATTCACATGGTCGGGATAAAGCTTCACCTTACGACTGCCCAACTCACCATGGAATGCCACTGGCACTCGCAAAGTCAACTGCGCCATACGCTGCACAGGCAGATATATGTGCACCAGTTCGGCAGAAGAACGGATATCTCTGTAGTCCTTCCAGTTGGGTTCTAGCCGCAAGGCCACCGACATGCTGTCGGCAATATTATTGATAGTATCTGGAGCGGTAAAAATATCGCTAATTTTGCTCAAACTCAAAGAGTCGCCATACAGCCACACGGTGTCGGGACTCATCACCGGAAGACCGGAAAGACCATACTGAGGGGCAAAATTGAATTGCACATTTCTCAGTTGGGGGACGAAAGCACGGCTGCTGCGCTCTGTCACATGAAAGGCTATCGTGTCCACCTTGCTGCGGATTGACACGCTTCCTTTGAACATTAGCTGATTTGAAATCAGAGAAAAAAGGTCGGAGTTGACCTTGATAACGGTATCGCCCTGCACATTGATGACCAATGACTTATTGCGGGCCGAAAAATGACGGTCAATTGCTTGGAAACAATCGGAATTGACCATCAGAGGCAGCACGCTATCGGCATAGACAACCGCATAACGCGCCGAGTCGTATCCCGACCACTCCACTCGCAATTCGAGTGGGTAGTCGGAATGCTCAGACATTGTGAACAGCAGCCAAGTGATGGCCGTAATGCACAATGATATCAAAAATGGGTGTCGCCTCATTTTTTGGTATTGGCCTGCTGCTCGGGCACAGGCTGCACCATAGATTTCTCAACAGTAACAACCACACCGTTGGAGATTTCCACCTCAACAGTATGTTCTGCCACTTCGTGAATCTTGCCATGGATACCGCCGGAGAAGCTCACGCGATCACCTTTTTTCAAGCCTTCACGGAATTCGCGTTCTTTCTTGGCCTGCTTCTGCTGTGGGCGAATCATCATCAACCACATCACCACAAAGATAAGGATCAACCAAATGAGCATGGAGGAACCACCTTGGCCGCCTGCAGCTGCTTGTAATAAAATCATAATGGGGGTGTTCATTGTTTATAGTATTTTGGGGTATTTATTAATTTCCTACTTGAGCCGTAATTTTCAACACTTTGCGGCTGGGTTGAGAGTTGGCATTCACAGTCACCTCTTGGTATTGCTGCCCAGCTTTTCCACGTGAGTTGAACGACACAGTCACATATCCGTCTTGCCCAGGGGCAATGCGGCCTTTGGGATAATCGGCCACGGTGCATCCACAGCTGGCGCTACAGCCGTTAATCACCAAATCGCTCTTGCCTCGGTTGGTGAAATGGAAACTATATGCGATGCTCTCACCTTCGGTGATACGGCCAAAGTCATGCAGGTCGCAGTCAAAATCCATTGTGGGCAAACCTACCGATGCATCGGTGCCTTGTGCGGAATTGGGATTCTGGATAAGGTCCACATCAATCTCGGATTGGCTGCCGCCGCCATTGCAAGCACACAATGCCATCAACACGGGGAGCAATAAAACGAAAACTTTTCTCATATTAAATTTCTTCTTCGTCAGCAGTCTCATTCGCTAATAAGGAGGGGTCGAAAAGACCGCGACCTGATTTCTGGATTTTGCCAGCAGAGCGAAGCTCGATGATCAACTTATCCAAGATACCGTTGATGAAGAGTTTGCTTCTGTCGGAGCTGAATTCTTTCGACAACTCAATATACTCGTCCACGGTCACACGCTCGGGAATGGAGGGAAACTCGGTGAGCTCGGCCACAGCCATGTTCAGCAGCAGCACATCCATGAACGCCACTCGGTCATACTCCCAACCCTTGAGGTGCTTGCGAATCATCTGCTCCACCTCATCCTGGTGGCGCATAGCGGAGAGCAACAGCAAACGAGCAAAGTTATAGGCTTCAACATCCTTCTCGATACGGGCATCATGAACCAGGGGCACAGCCGTAGCCTCGTCCAAAGTGTTGTCGAGGGTTTTCATCATCATGAAATTGTACTGAGCAATCTGGTCATAGTCATCCTCCCACAGCAGCGACTGGGGATAGATAATCTCACACAAGGGCTCAAAATTGACGATGAACTTGAACACATTCAAGGCAAACTGCTGGTCGGTTTCAAAGGTCTGCTCTGTTCCAAGATATGCCTTGTATTCAGGCAGCTTGGAGAGTGCAGCAAAACACTGGCGGAAAGCCTGGTCGTAATCTACGCCGCCCCAGTTAATCTTCGATTCCTCGGTGTGGCGACGGAGGTCGTAGTTGATGGCCAACCCTTGGATGAAAAGGTTGTCGCGCAAACGGAAGTTGGGGTTACGTTCCTCCTCGGTGGGGAGAAACTTGTGCTGAGCCTCGTCCAACATCACGCCAGCAACCTCGGCAATGTGCACAAGCGCTGCAAGCTGCATTGTGCCCAAGTCGTTGAGACGGCTGATCGACTGCTTGAAATTCTTTTCTGCAGTATTGATGTCAACGGGATCGGTCTTGGCAGAGTAGATGGTCTGAAGAACCTTTGATCGTAAAAAATGGCGACTAAGCATAATATTATATAAATAGTATTATAATACGATATTAATAATTTTATTAGGCACAAACACCACACGCTTGGGCTCTTTACCATCGAGCCACTTCTGGGCCAGGGCATCGGCTTTCACGGCTGCTATGGCCTCGTCCTGCGAGATACCATTGGGCAACTCCAGCATCAGGCGCATCTTGCCGTTGAATGATACGGGGTATTTGAATGAATCTTGCACCAGCATAGCGGGGTCATAAACCGGCCATTTGGCATCGCACACACTTGTCTCGTGTCCCAACTGATGGTAAAGTTCTTCGGCGATATGGGGGGCGAATGGGGCAATCAGGATGGCCAGTTGTTCCAGCACCTCACTCGACACAGAACCCAGCGCGCCCAAATCATTGGCACAAATCATAAAGGTGCTCACCGAGGTGTTGAAAGAGAAACGCTCGATATCGTCGGTGATCTTCTTGATGGTCTGATGGAGGATTTTCAGTTCGGGTTTCTCAGCGGGCTTGTCGGCACGGGTCTCAAAGAGTTTCCAGAATTTCTTCAAGAAACGGAACACGCCTTCAATACCATTGGTGTCCCAGGGTTTGGCCTGCTCCACAGGTCCCAAGAACATCTCGTAGAGGCGGAGCGTGTCGGCACCATAACGGGCCACCAAGTCATCGGGGTTCTGCACATTGAACATCGACTTGGACATTTTCTCCACTTCCCAGCCGCACACATACTTGCCATCTTCCAATTCAAAAGTGGCCTCGGCAAATTCGGGACGCCAAGCCCTGAACTTGTCCAGGTCAAGGATGTCGTTAGTCACAATGTTGATGTCCACATGGATGGGCACAGTCTTCTCTTCGCGTCCGGGCACGTTCTTGGAGATGAACAGATTGTTGTTCTCCTTCGAACGATATACGAAGTTGGAGCGGCCCTGAATCATACCCTGGTTCACCAGTTTCTGGAAAGGTTCCTGCTTGGGGCACAAGCCCAAGTCGTAGAGGAATTTATTCCAAAAACGGGAGTAAATCAAATGGCCAGTGCCATGCTCTGCGCCACCCACATAAAGATCCACATTCTGCCAATATTGTGAAGCCTTCTGGCTGAAATATTCCTCGTTGTTGGTGGGATCCATGTAGCGCATATAGTATCCGCTGGAGCCTGCAAAACCGGGCATGGTGCTCAGTTCCAAGGGGAACACCTTCACGCCGTCAATCTTGCTATTTTCCACCACGCATTCGTGTTCCTCGTCCCAAGCCCAAACGGTGGCATGGCCCAGTGGAGGCTCGCCAGTGGCGGTAGGTTTGAAGTCGGTAATCTCGGGCAAGCATAAAGGCAAGCACTTCTCAGGTATAGTATAAGGACAATTGTTCTTATAATAAATGGGGAAAGGTTCGCCCCAATAACGCTGACGGCTAAAGATAGCGTCGCGCAGGCGGAAATTAACCGTCTTGTGGCCAATGCCCATGGCGTCAATCTTCTCAATCACGGCCTTCATAGCATCTTTCACCTTCATGCCGGTAACAAAACCGCTGTTCACGGCGTAACCCTCCTTGCTGTCCAGACTCTCGCTCCAAGTGGCGGGATCCGACACCTCGTCGGGGTTGGCAGCCACCACCTGACGGATGGGCAGGTTGAAATGACGGGCAAAGGCGAAATCGCGGCTGTCGTGGGCAGGCACAGCCATGATGGCACCTGTGCCATAGCCGGCCAGCACATAGTCGCTCACCCAGATGGGGATGCGTTCGTTGGTCAGGGGGTTGATGGCAAATGCGCCGGTGAACACACCGCTCACCTTCTTCACTTCCGACTGGCGTTCGCGTTCCGAGCGATTCTTGGCCCAGGTGACGTATGCTTCAACCTCGGCGCGTTGCTCGGGGGTGGTAATCTGGTCAATCATCTCATGCTCAGGGCACAGCACCATAAATGTCACGCCAAAGATAGTGTCGGGGCGGGTAGTGAAAATCTCAAAACTGGGTTCTTCCACCGGGCTAGACTGTCCCATATAAGCTTGAGCGCCAGGCACCATATTGCTCTTCTGATCCACAGCCAAGGGGAACCACACAGCTGCACCCTCGCTGCGACCAATCCAGTTGCGCTGGATTTCCTTCAGCGAGTCGGTCCAATCCACCTCGTTCAGGCCGTCCAGCAGACGCTGGGCATAGGCGGTGATGCGCAAACTCCATTGGCGCATCAGCTTGCGCTCCACTGGGTGGCCGCCGCGCACACTCAATCCATTCACCACCTCGTCGTTGGCCAGCACGGTACCCAGTTCGGGGCACCAGTTCACAGGAATATCAGCCAAATAAGCCAGACGGAAATTCTTCATCAGATACTCTTGGCGTTCAGCCTCGCTCATATCGGCCCATGATTTCTCGGCCAAAGTCTCCACCTCGCCCTTTTCCAGCTGTTCCACCAGATGGCTGATGGGCATAGCTTTGTCCAGGTCTGTATCATAATAGTGGTTGAAGAGCTGGATGAAAGTCCACTGAGTCCAGCGGTAGTAATCGGGGTCGCAGGTGCGCACCTCGCGCTCCCAGTCAAAACTGAAACCAATCTTGTCCAACTGCTCACGATAGCGGGCAATGTTCTTCTCGGTGGTGATGGCGGGATGCTGGCCAGTTTGTATCGCATACTGCTCGGCAGGCAAGCCGTAAGCATCATAACCCATGGGGTGCAGCACGTTGAAACCCTGCAAACGCTTGTAACGAGCAAAGATATCACTTGCTATATAACCGAGTGGATGGCCCACATGCAAACCCGCACCCGAGGGATAAGGAAACATGTCGAGGACATAAAAATGAGGTTTATCCGAGTCGTTGGAGCAACGGTAGGTGTGCTGCTCACGCCAATAATTCTGCCACTTGGGCTCTATTTCGTTGAAGTTGTAATCCATGATTCTCTTCAGTTAACTTTATGACAAATAATGCAATAATTCACCCTGAGGTTTTGCAGATAAAATGCAAATATACAAATTATTTTTTAATAATTATATTTCTAAAAGCAATTATTAGCTCCAGCCACTTCAGATTCTTTGGAAACAGACTTGCCTCTTCCCCACCCAGCCGATTACAAAGTGCTTGCACCATCGAACAATTGTTGATTAGTTGTACCGATTGTTGTTTAATTTGAAATTGGTTTCTGCTGCCCAAATCAACGAATTACCATACAGCTACTATACAGCCACTATACAACCACTATACAACCATCCTACCATTTTCAACCACTTAACCCAAGTATGCGCTGACGATTGTCATTTGTCATTTGTCATTTTCAACGCAAAATAAAACCCTATGAACCAATATTAAACACCCATAATGAAGTAGTAATGATCTTTAGTTAGATGCTATTTTGCATAAAAGCAATGCTTTTTGCAAAAATACACTGTAAAAATCCCAATTTAACACATGAAGTCTTAAATTTCTAAATTTTTATGCTTCAATCGGTATGTGCTTTATGTTTAAAATCGTCTCACCATAATCCCTTATCTTTCAATCCACTCACACTTCCTCCATTCGTCCATTTTTCGGTGGAATATTGAAAAATGCAACGCATTTTCGATTTGGCAACTGCGCTGTGTAATCTATACTAGATGCAGAACCGACGGTAGCTGCCAACTCTAGAGCACAAAAAAAACAGCAATGGAGTAAGAAAAAAGCAACTTGACAAAATTCCAAAGGGAGCGCAGCCTCACCGGGTGCCATGCGATGCGGCATATTCCACCATCGACTCAGCAACAGAGTCAACATCATTCAAATATTTCTACACCTACTTGCTGATAATCATTTGAATAAACTTAGTTTCGCAAGCGAAACTTAGTCCCAATGCTGAAGCTTACCTCAGCAATGGTTTGCGCCAAGGATTAATTCTTCCAAAGTGTGTTTCTCTCTCCTAGACTATCAATCAAATAATTTGATGATCAATGCGGATTGCAAAGGTTGAGTCGCGTGCTAATAGGCCACGCTTTGCTCGTAAAGAAATTCGGGAGCAAAGCCTATCTCGTTGTTCCAGTCAACGGTGAATGGGTCGAGTTTGAAACCTTTGAAGTATGATAAGTCTTTCAACTTAGTGCAAATGCCTTTATTTGACAATGGGGCAAAGTCGCAAATCCGCTGTTCCCCATTATTGAATTTCAGCAGCAAAGTAAGACCATCTATATACTTAGCGTCAACAATCTTTAGTATGAAAGGGCTGTCTGTCATAATGGGCTAGTTTAATGGATCAATCTTTACCGGCGCTTCACTATTATGTATCTTTTTAAAAACGAAGCAAGGCAACAATTGTTGTGTGGCCGCATGAAGTGTCTCGTTGGGGATGATTGTTAGATGTCGTAAAAGTTAGAATATCTCTGAGGACGAGTACTGCGGCAGCCAAGTGTCGGAGACACTACTCCACAGGCTCCGTGCCTGTGCGAAACCCCACACATGAGAAATGTGCAGACCGAAGGTTGCAACATTCTCATGTGTGGGGGATAATGATGCGGTAGATGGATGTTCCCCAGAGGGGGACTTGAATGGAAGCAATAATAATTGTCAATTCTCGTTATTACAGCATGAGCTATGTCCAGTCATTATACCATATCGTGTTTCGCACCTACGCTAGTGAACGCACAATAGATGAGCGCTTTGAACGCGACTTATATGCATACTTATTTACTGTGGCACAAAATCAGAATGTTCACGTTTATCGGATTGGTGGAATGCCTGACCATATCCACATGTTAGTCGACCTACCATCCACGCTGGCAATAGCCTCCTTTGTGCAACATATCAAAACCGTGTCTAGCAAATGGCTAAGTGCTAATCCCGCCTTCCCACATTTCCGTGGATGGGCCAAGGAGTATGCCGCACTGAGCTATAGCCTACGCGAGAAAGACATGATAGTAAACTACATAAGAGGCCAGAAAGAGCACCATGAAAAAGTGTCTTTTGAGCAAGAATACCGGCAATTCCTTTCAGAATATGGTGTCAGTATCCGAGAGGAATACTGGATGAAGGACTAGGACTCCATCTCGTGCTGTCTCCAGGTGGCAACCAAGTGTCGGAGACACTACTCCACAGGCCTCGTGCCTGTGCGAAACCCCACACATGAGAAATGTGCAGACCGAAGGTCACAACATTCTCATGTGTGGGGGATTATGGTGCGGTAGACGGATGTTCCCAGGAGGGGGACATGAATGGAAGCTTTAACTAGAGGACTGGTCGCCATTCAGGTGTGCCTCCGGCACACTATGCTACTGAGGCTTAAACCCCACAGAGGTTTTGGACAAAAACCTCTGTGGGGTTTCGCACCGACTTGGGGCGGTGGAATAGTGTCTCCGACACTAGGACTGGCGCAAACAGATGCTCATTCTCAGCATGTTCAATAAGAATACTTTGCAAACACAATAGACTAAATTGAATGAAATTAAGTTGCTATTCAGGTGTGCCTCCGGCACACTCTGCGTCTAGGCCTTATACCCCACAGAGGTTTTTGCTCAAAACCTCTGTGGGGTTTCGCACCGACTTGGGGCGGTGGAATAGTGTCTCCGACACTAGGACTACCGCCAAAATGCGCATGTGTTGAATACGCTTATGTCGCATCGGATTTACCATCCGCAGATTAATAATCCAGTCTCACACAATATTGTTGAATGATTAATTCGGTTTGCAAAATTAAAGCAAATCCGACACAACAACTAGCGATTAGAATATCCGTGAGGATTGACAACAAAACATCAACAAAAGGATTACATTGATATTTTCTTTAACTTTTCCAGTACCGGTATTTTCTCAATTCATCCTGAAGTTGTTTTACTGCCCAAGTAATTAGAGCAGCATCATCTACAAGACCCCCAGGCATAAAGTCAGGAATTAGGTCAAGTGGAGAAACGACATAGATGATGACAGCAATGGCAAATGCAAGTTTTGTTGCACTGTATTCTTTATAACTTCCATTCGTAATATCTCTGACATAAGAAACAATACTTTTTAAGTCTTCCAAAACGTCTTTGAGGCCATCCTTTGAAAACATTTTTGTTACAGATTCCAAAAGAGTTCTTGTTTTCGCTGGATTGTTGATATATTCACCAGATTTATTCAGCCATTTTTCTTTGAAGGTTTCTACAACACCCATAATACTGACCCTTTATCCGTGTCGGGCGCAACTTTTTGTTCCCAACTTGGCTCGGGGTTGGGGGATACAAAAAGAAAAAGTGGAGCCATCCATTACTAACCATATTTCTGTCAGTAGGGCTGGACTCCCGGATTACGAAAATAAGGTCAAGATGAAAAGCCCCACATGGTGTATCGTAAAGGATATACGAATACAAACCAAGGGAGCACATCGTTTGACTTTATCCCTCGTAATCATGCAAAATGTCCAGTTTTACTGACAAGGAATAAAGCGTATAATGCGCTTTCTCAATTAATTGCGATGCTATTGCTCGCTAGCATCAACTATGCAAATATACATCTTTTTTTGGAAATGAAGATTCCAAATATGGGAAATGATGTTTTTCAGAAGGATGATGAGCTTGATAAATGCAAATAATGTATCCATACATAATACCTAGCAAAACGCCTATCACTAGCCACTAAGCACAGCCTAAGTTATGCCAACCCGAGGATGTAAGTAAGGATCGACGTTGATGCTAACTTACGCCTAGCCGCTATCCTAAGCAGCGATGAGAGCCATCGTTTCGCAACGATCAAGCCCCTCTTTGGGGAAGCTGAGAACATGGTTGAAAATGAGGCATGTACAAAACGGCTTGTTGGTTGGTCGTTTTTTTGTCAGCAGATATGGGGTTTACGTTCAGAAGATATATGGTTGCTCGTCGTAAGATATATATGTTCTGACTGTGGAGATATAGGGTTGCTGAGCGCAAAGAATAGGAGTGATGAAATGATGGTTTCCGCGAAAAGAAAAAGGCTTGCCCGGGTGGGCAAGCCTTTTTCTTTATGCTGAGGATAAATGGGGATCACATGTTGATGTTGAGGCCGACAAAAAGGCGGCTTGAGGAGCCTAGGGCCGAGGTGCCGCCAGCCATGTTGGTGAGGGTGAAGGTGTAGCCACCATGGAAGCCCACCTGATCGAAGTTGAGGCCAAAACCAAAGGTGGCCGACAAACCAAAGCGTTCCATATAGAAATCGGAGGAGGTGGCGTCGTCGGTTTGGAAATTGTTGACAGTGGTGTTGTGCTCCAATGGACCAGCAAAATAATGATAATCGGTGGTGTTGATGACACCAAAATAGATATTGGGGCCGCCAAAGAGGGTGAAGTTGGAGGTGTTGCTGAGGCGGAGCGCCACGCTGAGCTGGAGCGGGACGGTGACGTCAATCTGGCGGTATTTGGCATCGACGCCAGTAAAATTGAGATAGGTGGCTTTCTGGCTGCCTTGGTAGTACTCGCCATTCAGCCCAATGGACAAACCGATGGGCCCCAACAGTTTCATTCGGCAACCAAAACCGGCAAAGAAACCGGGATGGGTGGTGGTGTCGGTATGGGTGACACCCAGAATGGTGTTGGAGGTGGTGATGGTGTTTTGGATATATCCGGCGTGGAAATTGAACTGAGCATGAGCCATATTGGCGGCCAGGCAGCAAACTGCAAGGAATAGAGTGAGTACTATTTTCTTCATAGAAATGAGATTTTTTCTGTTACAACTCCTATTTTAACGAATAATGTGGCAAAATATTATTCTCGGGCGAAATTAATAAAGAATCTTTAGCAACATGATATATTTCAATACCCGTTAGGAAGAATTGATTTTTTCACCTAAACCCTTGCTGAGGCCTGCCTCAGCAAGGGGACTGAAAGAAATTGCCAGGGTTAAAAGTATTTCATCGTGTGCGATGTGCATATCTGAAACGTGATTGGTACCTGCGAAGCAATCTGCCCAAAACAAGCCTCAAAATAACCTATGAAATAAAATTTTAGAAGTTACCATAAAAAAAATTCGTATATTTGCATTTGCCATTAGGCAGAGTTAATCCCAAATTAATGTCTATAACTATATGTTATAGAACTAATTCTAATTAATAACCCATATTATGGAAGAACTGAACGAAAAGCAGGAAAACGTTCAAAACGAAGTACTGCAATCTGTTGCCGAGCAGCCCGCTGCCGACAATGACACTAACACAACTAACACCAACCCCGAGCCCGCTCCCGAAACCGAGAACGAACCCGAGCCCGAGATGGACTGCTCAGCCATGAGCCGTGAAGAGTTGCTGGAAGCACTCAAGACCCTCCTTGAAGAGGATGTGGCCAAAATCCGCAACCGCGTGAGCGCCATCCGCGCACAATTCACCACGCTCAACAAAGAGGTGGAGAAAGCAGCCTACGAAGCTTTCCTGGCCGAAGGTGGCAACAAGGAAGACTACAAAGCTGCCAACGACCAAGTGGCCGATGAGTTCTTCAAACTCTTTGACATCTACCGCAATCGCCGCCTGAAAATGCAAGAGGAGATTGACGCTCAGAAACTGCGCAACCTGGAAGCCAAACGCCAGATTTTGGAAGAGCTGCGTGTGCTGATCAGCAAAGACGAAGAGACCCTGAAGCAGACCTACGACGATTTCAACGCCATCCAAGACAAATGGAAAGAGATTGGCGATGTGCCCCGTGAGCAGATGAACGACCTGTGGCAGAACTACCATTTCCTTATCGAACAGTTCTTCAACAAAGTGAAAATCAACAAAGAGCTGCGTATGCTCGACCTCAAGCGCAATCTGGAGCAGAAGATACAGCTCTGCGAACGTGCCGAGGAGCTGATAGTGGAGACTTCGGTGGTGAAAGCGTTCAAGAGTCTGCAGGAGCTCCGCAGCAAGTGGAAAGAGATTGGCCCCGTGCCTCAGGAGCAGAACGAGGAGATATGGCAGCGTTTCAACAACGCCGCCAACAAGATTGACGAGCGCCGCCAGGAATACTACGACCAGCGCAAAGAGGAACTGGACCAGAACTTACTGGCCAAGCAGGCCCTCATAGCCAAGGCCGAGGAACTCACCCAGCAGATGCCCACCTCCACCAAGCAGTGGAACGACACCACAGAAGCACTGGACGGCCTGCTGAAACTGTGGAAATCCATCGGCACCGTGCCCCGCGAACAGAACGAAGAGATTTGGTCAAAGTTCAAAGGCATCATCGACAAGCACTATACCGACAAGAAAGAACATTTTGGCAAGATGCGCGACGAGCAGGCCGAGAACTACAACCGCAAACTTGACCTCTGCCTCAAAGCTGAAGCCATTGCCAAGCGCGAAGACTGGAAGAAAGCCACCGAAGAGCTGCTGCAGCTGCAGGCCGAATGGAAAACCATCGGCGCCACCAGCCGCAAAGTGAGCGACAAGGTGTGGCTCCGTTTCCGCAGCGCTTGCGACGAGTTCTTTGCCAAGAAGGGCGAATTCTTCAAAGATATCCGCAGCTCAGAGGGCGAGAACCTGACCAAGAAGCAGGCCATCATCGAGGAAATCAAAGCCCACGTGTTTGGCGACAACAAGGATGAGAACCTGGCCGCTGTCAAAGACTTCCAGCGCCGCTGGTCGGAGATTGGCCATGTGCCCATGAGCGAGAAAGACCGCGTGCAGAAAGAATATCGCGGCTTGATTGACCACATCTTTGAGCAGCTCAAGATCTCGGCTCGCGAAGCAGAGGAGAACAATTACCGTGCTCGTGTGCGCAACTTCTCCGGCGACACCAAGAAGTTTGTCAACAACGAACGCCAAGAGCTCCAGGACCGCATCGAGAAATTCCGCAGCGACATCAAACTGTGGGAGAATAACCTCGGTTTCCTCGCTTCAAGCAAGCAGGCCGACCTGCTGAAGGAAGAGTTTGAGCGCAAGATGCAGGCTGCCCGCCAGCAGATTGCCCTCCTCCAGGCCAAGCTCCGCATACTCGACGAAACCAATGAACAGGAATAACACCCCGTCCATTGAAAAAATTAAAGAATCTATCTTGAAAAAAACAATTTTGACCTTGGTGGCACTGGCCAGCCTGGCTTTGGCTGGCTGCCACCACACATCTGACGAAGCGGTGCAGCTGCACCGCTTCGAAAAGGTGTTGTTCGACACACCCGTCGAGCAGCTCCAGTCCACCATTGCCGCTACCGGCAACGAATTCCAAACCGACCTGCTGAACATCCAGCCACAGAACCCCCAGTTCATGGCCATGCTGGCCGACTTTGCCCAAGACCCCACTATGCGCACCATCTATCATATTGTGGACAGCGTGATGGGCGACATGAGCAAGATTTCGGCCCAGCTGGGCGCCGCCCTCACCAAAGCACAGGAGCTGCACCCCGCCATGAAATACGACAAGGTGTTCACCTACGTGTCGGGCTCGTTTGACTATGATATGCGCGTGGGCTGCAACGGCCACGAGCTCATCATCAGCCTCGACCAATACGTGCTGCCCTACACGCAGCGGTTCAACTATTTCAACTCGCCCCTCTTCCTTGTCCAGCAGAGCAAGCCCCAATATATGGTGGCCGACTGCATGGCCGCCATCGCCCGCGAGCACATAGCCATTCCCCAAGACCACGAGATGACTATGCTCGACTATATGATGGCCGAGGGTAAAGCCATCTATTTTGCCCAGCAGACCCTCCCCCACACGCCCGACAGCATCCTCATGCGCTACAGCCAAGAGCAGATGGAATGGATGGAGCAGAACGAGAAAAATGTGTGGGTGTATCTGCAAACCAACAAGGTGCTTTTCGACGTGGACTACAACCGATTCCACAACTTTATCGACGACGCACCCAAAACCAATGCTTTCAACAACTCAGCTCCCCGCACTCCCTACTACATCGGTTGGCACATCATCAGCAAGTACATGGCCAACACCAGCACCTCGATGCAGCAACTATTCGAAGAGACTGACGCCCAAAAGATACTCAACGAATCCAACTACCGTCCTAAATGAGAAATAAAAGCAAAGCTTGGATCAAAACAAGCAACATCTACAAATACCTTCTTGCCAAATCAGTACTCGCGCTCCTGCTCTTAGTTGCAGCCCAAGCGTTTTTCTATTTCTACAACACTCGCATCTTCCACGTCCAAGATGCTCGAGAATGGCTTGGCATCCTCTGGGGCAACCTCATCTTCAACTGCTCCACCCTGGGATATGTCTTCCTCCCCTTCTACGCCGTCAACCTGCTGCCATTCAAGTTTCGCTGGAACAAGCATTTCCACCGCCTCACCGAGATATTCCTCTATTATCTGCCCATCGTGCTACTGCTGGGCATCAACATCGGCGATGCCGCCTACTATCAATTCACCTACCGCAATCTCAGCGGCGAGATATTCAAGTATGTGGGCGTGGGTGGCGACATGGGTGCCTTATGGCCCCATTTCCTGATTGACTACTGGCCTGCCACCCTCTTTGGCCTCTGCAGCTTTGTGGTGCTCTTCTGGTTGGGCAGCCAGCTACACCTTACCAATCGCAACAAGCACAACAAGCACACTGTCAACGACCTCGTGGGCATGGTGATGGGTGCCCTATGCATCATTTTTCTTTTCCGCGGCGGCTTTGGCAAAAACGTGCAGTGGCGCGATGCCGCCAAATACTGCCAGGCCAAGAACAGCGCCCTTGTCACCAACAGCGGCTACAACATCCTCCGCACCCTTTGGGAAGACAAACTTGAGGAGGTCAACTACATGACCCCGTCTGAAGCCCAAAAACAATTCAACCCCGTATTCGAGCCCGACACCACGCTACCCATGCCTCAGCCCACCGACTATTGGGCTGCCCATGCCGGCAAGTGGGCCACCCTTGTGGCCGATTCGCTCCAGCCCTTGGCCACCCCCAAAGCCACACAGGCCAACGTGGTGATAATCGTGCTGGAAAGCTTTTCGCAAGAATACATGGGCTGCTACAACCAAGGCATCATGCCCTCCTTCACCCCCTTCCTCGACTCGCTGGCCCAGCACAGCTTCGTCTATCAAGGTCGATCCAATGGCAAGAAATCCATCGAAGGCATTCCCGCCATCTTTGCCTCCATCCCCACCCTCATGACCTTCCCCCTCACCCTCAGCGACTATGCCAACAACGACCTCTACGCCCTCCCCGACGTGCTCAGTCACCATGGCTATCACACAGCTTTCTTCCACGGCAGCTACAACGGCGTTATGGGGTTCGACTATCTCTGCTCCCACATGGGATTCAACGAGTATTATGGCAAGAACGAATACCTGGCCGACCGATATGCCCGCCAAGAGGACTTCGACGGCTGCTGGGGCATCTACGACGAGCACTTCCTCCAATACATGGTGCGCAAACTCAGCACTTTCCCACAACCCTTCATGGCTGGCGCGTTCACCCTCTCGTCGCACCACCCCTACACCATGCAGCCCGGCCACGAGAACGATTTCCAAGAAGGACCTCACCCACTCTGCCGCGTGGTGATGTACAGCGACAACGCATTGCGCAAATTCTTCGACGCTGCCCGCCAAACATCCTGGTATGACAACACCCTCTTCGTCATCACCGCCGACCACCCCGGCCAAGGCCTGCACCCAGCCTACAACGACTACAACGGCTGGTATCGCATCCCCATGATGTTCTATCTGCCCCGAGCCGATGAGGCCCACAACCACCATACCTACACCCGTCTCATGCAGCAGACCGACATCATGCCCACCCTGCTCGACTACCTTGGCATCCAGACCCATGCCGTCTGCTTTGGCACCAGCGCATTCCGCTCCCCTAACCAGGGATGGCAGATTGCCTACGGCAACGGATACTACCAGCTTGAAACCCAAGACGGTATAGCCGTCCTCTGCGACCAGAAAGAGGAAGGCAACGGAAACTTCCCCCTCCTCAAAGCCGTCATCCAGCAATACAACCAACGCCTCATCCAGAACAAACTCAAGCAATAGCTCCATCCTTCAAAACCATGAAAAAGAGAATGCTAGTCATCGTCAATCCCATCTCGGGCATTGGCCGTCAGAAAAAAATTGAGAGGCTGCTCAACGACAACCTCAACCACGACATCTACGATTTCGAGGTGCGCTATACCCAGCACATCCACCACGGCACCCTCCTAGCACAACAGGGTGCCGACGAAGGCTTCGACGTTATCACCGCCGTGGGAGGCGATGGCAGCATCAACGATGTCATTGCTGGCATTCACGGTTCCGATGCCACGCTGGGCATCATTCCCTGTGGCAGCGGCAACGGGCTGGCCCGCTGCATGCGCATTCCGCTCATTCCCGCCTTCGCCATCCGCATACTCAACCAGCAAAACACCGGCCTCATCGACACCATCACCCTCAACGATACCTACTACATCGCCAGCATAGCCGGCGTGGGATTCGACGCCCTCATCGCCCGACTTATGCAGAACGTCAAAACCCGCGGATTCCCTGCTTACCTCAACCTCGTGCTGCACGAATACCCCATCTACGAGTCCAAAGACTATCGCATGGTCATCGACGGCCAAGAGATACAACGCAAAGCCTGGTTCACCACCTTTGCCAACAGCAACCAATTCGGCTACAATGCCGCCGTGGCACCCCAAGCCAAGCTCGACGACGGACTCATCGATATCAGCATCGTCGATAAAATCCCCATCGAGCACATCGGCATCACCGGCCCGCTCATCTATGCCAACCATTTCGAACTCAGCCAACATGTGGAGATGTTCAAAGCCAGCGATGTGTGGGTCTATGGCAACGTTGACCGCTGGGTCAACATCGATGGCGAAGGAGCCAACGTGGGCACCGAGCTCCATTTCGTCAACCAAAAGCAATCGCTCAAAGTACTAAAGCGTAACATGAAAGAGCCCCTCATCATCCGCCACGCTGCCGACACCATCAAAAAGACCATCGACCAGTTGGTCGAAGGTTAAATCCAATCCACACCAAACACACACAACATGGCAAAAAACAAAACCGGAGTGGTCTATTCCACCAACCCCGACTTTCAATACCAATACGAAGACGAAGACCCCATCATCGACACCCTCCCACCCCAGCAGCAGAAACTGCGTGTGCGCATGGAGCGCAGCGGGCGTGGGGGCAAAACCGTCACAGTGGTCGATAACTTTGTGGGCACCCCCGACGACATGTCCCTCCTGGGCAAAGCCCTCAAAAGCAAATGTGGTGTAGGCGGCAGCGCCAAAGACGGTCAGATCATCATCCAAGGCGATTTTCGCGACCGAGTCATCACCCTGCTCAAAGAAATGGGCTACACCCAAACCAAATAGCCACACCAAGCCACTCATTCTGCCTTACAATAATAGGCAACGCCCCGATAGAAAATAAAAAGAAACACTCCTAGAGAGGTTAAAAAATTCAGCGGCAACAGTTTTCGTTTACCCTACGATATAGGAAATATTTCTTTCCACATCGTAGGGTAATACTTTATGAACGAAAATCAATGAATAATTGAGCAAAACATGCAAATAAAAGAGCCTCCCCAAAGAGGGGAGGCTCAGACTGATTGTATGTAAGAAAAAGTGTATTACATGTTGGCGTATTCAGCCAGCACGCCTGCTACCATGTTGGGAGTGAGGCGGCCATATACTTTTTCGCCGATGGTGGCCACAGGTGCCAGACCGCAAGCGCCCACACAACGGAGGGTGTTGAGGGAGAATTTGCCATCGGGTGTGGTCTGTCCTTCGCCAATGCCGAGGGCGCGCTTGAATTCTTCAAGCACTTTGTCGGAACCGCGTACATAGCAAGCGGTGCCCAAGCACACATCGATAGGATATTTGCCCTTGGGGGTCATGGTGAAGAAGGAATAGAAGGATACTATGCCATAGACCTGGGACACGGGCATGTGCAATTGCATGGCGATAAATTCCTGCACCTCGGCGGGAAGATAGCCCAACTTGCCCTGCACACCATGGAGAACATGGATGACATTGCCGGCTTTGTTGCCATAGGACTCGCAGACCTCGGTGACGATCTGCTTGTTATGTTCGTTTAATTCGAATTTACACATATCTGTATTTTTTCAATGGATGGATTAGAGACCGTAGTTCTTCTCGGACTTGTCGAAATAATGGGTGTGCAAGAGCTCATGAGCTTTGTGGCCACAGGGTTCACCCAAGAACTCTTTGTAGAGCTGCTGGATGTAGGGGTTTTCATGAGATTTGCGCAAGGGCATAGCTGCGTCTTCTTCGTAGATAGCGTTAAGACGTTTCTCTACTTTAGAGAAGTCGCCATGGTGGTAGGGCTGGCCAGCGCCGCCTACACAACCACCGGGGCATGCCATGATTTCTATGGCGTGGAACTGAGCCTCGCCGGAACGGACTTTGTCGAGGAGTTTGCGAGCGTTACCCAGACCATGGGCGATGCCGATGTGGATGGGGGTACCATTGAAATCGACGGTGGCTTCGCGCACACCAGAGAGTCCGCGAAGTTCGGTGAAATCGACCTTGGCAAGGGTTTGTTTGGTGTAGAGCTCGTAAGCTGTGCGGGTGGCAGCCTCGATAACGCCGCCAGTAGCGCCAAAGATGGCAGCAGCACCAGTGCTCTCGCCGAGAGGACGGTCGAAGTTGCTATCGGAGAGGTTCTCGAACTTGATGCCGAGATAGCGGATCATGTCGGCCAACTCACGGGTGGTGAGGGAGTAATCGACATCGGGATTGCCGTTGACCTTGAATTCATCGCGCTGACACTCGTATTTCTTGGCTACGCAGGGCATGATGGATACCACCACGAGATCTTCGCGGCTGATGCCGAGTTTTTCGGCCCAATAGGTCTTGGCGATGGCGCCGAACATCATCATGGGGCTCTTGGCAGTGGAGGGGACGTCGAGCATGTCGGGATAGTAGGTCTCGAAGAAGTTGACCCAACCGGGGCAGCAGGAGGTCATGATGGGGAGGCGGACACTCTTATCGCCATTCATGTAACGGGTGAGGCGGTCGAGCATCTCGGTGCCTTCTTCCATGATGGTAAGGTCGGCAGCGAAATCGGTGTCGAACACATAGTCGAAGCCGAGTTTGCGGAGAGCGGTGACCATCTTGCCGGTGACACGTGAGCCGGGTTCCATGCCGAACTCTTCGCCCAAAGCAACACGGACTGCGGGAGCGGTCTGAACGATGACGGTCTTTTTGGGGTTGTTGAGGGCTTTCATCACATCGCGGGTGTTGTCAACCTCTGAGAGAGCTCCCACAGGGCATGCCTGCACACACTGGCCACACATGACGCAGGTGGAGTCTTCGAGTTTCTGCTCGAAGGCGGTGCCCACCACGGCGGAGAAACCACGGTTGATGCCAGAGAGGGCGCCCACGGTTTGCATCTGGTTGCACACAGTCTCACAACGGCGGCACATGATGCACTTGTTCATATCGCGGATGATGGCGGGAGAGATGTCTTTCTTGTAAGTGGACATTTCACCAGCATAGGTGATCTCGCGAAGACCCAGGTCAATGGCGAGTTTCTGAAGTTCGCACTTACCGCTCTGAGGGCAGACGAGACAGTCGGCAGGGTGGTCAGACAAGATGAGGTCAACCACAGTGCGACGAGCCATAATAACACGCAGGGTGTGGGTGTGAACAACCATACCTTCGGACACCTGGGTGTAGCAAGCAGGAACGAGGTTCTTGCTGCCCTCTACCTCTACCACGCACACGCGGCAAGAGCCGGGCTTGTTCTCAATTCCCTGGCCTTTCAATTCGTAATGGCAGAGGGTGGGTATTTCGATACCGATGCCTTTTGCAGCTTGAAGGATGGTGGTACCTTTGGGAACCTGCAAAAAATGATCATCGATAGTTAAAGCTATCATATTTTCCATTACTTTTCTATTATTTTACTGAAATAGCATTGAACTTACATTTACTGATGCAGGTGCCGCACTTGATGCAAGCATCCTGGTCGATCTCGTGGGGCGACTTGCGTTCGCCGTGGATGGCCTCGACGGGGCAATTGCGGGCACAAGCGGTGCAACCAACGCACACGGACTTGTTGATTTCGTAGTGCATGAGGTCTTTGCACACGCCAGCGCGGCATTTCTTGTCAACCACATGTTCCACATATTCATCCCAGAAGTTGTCGAGGGTGGAGAGAATGGGGTTGGGCGAGGACTGGCCAAGGCCGCAGAGTGCGGTGTCCTTAATGTTGATGGAAAGGTTGCGGAGTTTCTCAAGGTCTTCCATGGTGCCTTTGCCCTTGGTGATTTTCTCCAGCATCTCGGCCAAACGTTTGTTGCCGATACGGCAGGGGTTGCACTTGCCGCAAGACTCAGGCACGGTGAAATCGAGATAGAACTTAGCGATGGCCACCATGCAGCTGGTCTCGTCCATGATAACCATACCACCGGAGCCCATCATGGAGCCAGCAGCGGAGAGGGACTTATAGTCGATGGGGAGATCGAGGTGTTTCTCGGTCAAGCAGCCACCAGAGGGGCCACCAGTTTGTACAGCCTTGAATTTCTTGCCGCCCTTGATACCGCCACCAATCTCGTAGATGATTTCACGAAGGGTGGTGCCCATGGGGACTTCGATAAGACCCACGTTGTTGATCTGACCAGCCAGGGCGAATACCTTGGTGCCTTTGGAATTGGCTGTGCCGATGGAGCTGTACCAGTCAGCACCCTTGAGGATGATGATAGGAACATTGGCATAGGTCTCGACATTGTTGACGGTGGTGGGCATTCCCAGATAGCCTTTCTCTGAAGTGCGTGGAGGTTTGTAGGTGGGTTCGCCACGCTTGCCTTCCATGGAGTGGACGAGTGCAGTGGCCTCGCCGCACACAAATGCGCCAGCACCATAGCGGAGCTCGATATCAAAATCGAAGCCAGAGCCGAGGATGTTCTCACCCAAGAGACCCAGTTCGCGGCATTGGCCAATGGCTACTTGCAAACGATGGATGGCCAGAGGATACTCGGCACGGATGTAGATGAGACCTTTGGTGGCACCAGTGGCATAGCCGCCGATGGCCATAGCTTCGATGACGGAGTTGGGGTCGCCTTCGAGGATGGAACGGTCCATGAAAGCACCGGGGTCACCTTCATCGGCATTGCACACCATGTATTTCTGCTCACCTTTTGCACGAGCTGCAGAAGCCCATTTTTTGCCAGTGGGGAAACCAGCACCACCACGGCCACTGAGGCCAGAGGCGGTCATGACGTCAACGACCTGCTCGGGGGTATATTCCAGCAGACACTTGGCCAAGGCAAAATAACCGTCACGAGCGATGTATTCTTCAATCTTCTCAGGATCAATGACGCCGCAGTTGCGCAGAGCAATACGGAGCTGCTTCTTGTAGAAGTTCATGTCCTTGGAGTTGTCGATATGCTCGTCTTTCTCAGGATCGAGATAGAGGAGGCGCTGAACCTTCTCACCATTCATGATGTGAGACACGATAATTTCCTCAGCATCGTTGGGTTCAACTTCGGTATAGAAAGTACTGTCGGGCATCACTTTGACGATGGGACCCTTCTCGCAGAATCCAAAGCAGCCAGTGTGAACCACCTGAACTTTGCCCTGAAGACCTTTTTCAGCGATGACTTTCTCAAAATTTTCAACGATTTGTGCGCTGTTGGACGATTTGCATCCAGTGCCGCCACACACCAAGATGGTGGCTCTGCCGTTGAGCGGTCTTTCTTCGCCGCTACGGTCGGTCATGCCAGGTTGCATTTGATCGCGCAAAGCTTCCAAATCTTTCAGCGATTTCAGTTTAGCCATTATGTTTTTAGTTTTATTAATATATTTTAGAGTTAACAAATTAGGTAACACAACACAACCATTATCCTCATCCTCAACAGGATAAAAGGAAATGGCGAGCACTACCCACAAATGCAAATATACGAAAAAAATATTATATTCAGAAAATTTGGTTAATCACTTTGCAGAATTGTTGGACGGAGCGCCTCATTGGCACACCATAATGATGGGTGGAGACATGATTTATGGGCTGAGCAAGGCACTTGATTTTAGAGTTTGCCACAAATGAGAAAATCGGCCATCAACTCCTGATACCAATCAGAGCGTGTTCGGTCGGAATTACGCATGCAACAGCACATCTCTTGAGTTGTCACCACATGACCTTTGACCAACACTAACACATAACGCTTTGCTCCGCGTTCTGGCACGGTCTTGATGGTAAATTGGGTATGAAGCGAGAAACCCACCGAAAAGCATTGTGATAGAAAATCTTTGCGCACCTCTGGCGGAATACATACAGAAAAGAAACCACCATCCACAAGCAGGCTATAAGCTCCTTGAATGAGCACCTCAAAGGGAAGGCTGGAGGTGTGTC
The DNA here is from genome assembly GCA_024400505.1 of Bacteroidales bacterium. Lineage (GTDB taxonomy): Bacteria > Bacteroidota > Bacteroidia > Bacteroidales > P3 > Colimorpha. Next base: position 50,012 of record JAKSMP010000004.1, read on the forward strand.
GAGCACGGGTTCTACCCAGGTCTGGACACTCCAGACTACGGTCGAAATATGGTGGATTGCACACCACAGAATTGAATAAGTCTCTCTTCTCCCCTATCAGATAATCTTGAAGCGAGATATGATGCAACTGGATGCGACTGGACCAACGCGACTGCTGGAAATTATAGGTGGCGTCAAGTACGGCCCCTTCGTCAATTTCTATGGCAGTGATTTGTGCTTGGGGGAAGCGTTGTGCCATCATCAAGGAGAGCACACCGGTGCCTGTGCCGATGTCCAACACCTTGTCGCCACCAAAACTGAGTGCACCTAAAAGATCACTATCTGTACCCACTTTCATAGCGGCATGGCTCTGCCGAATAGTGAATTGTTGGAAATTGAAAAAGTCTGATGCCATAATAATCACAAATAATAAAACCGAACAAAGCACAAAATCAACTAGCATTCAATCATCTAGTGGATTTTGGACAAAGGGTATTCCAAATGCAAAAGTACAACTTTTAGTGAAGATATTGAGGCAATAGTCTGCAAAAATATTACCCACAGAGGGCAAAGCTTTGTCATACAACAAGGTGAGCAACTTTTAATCGACTATTCGAGCATCACCTATCTGCAACAAACATGCACATGCCACAGCCATGGACAAGTAAGCCAATGTTGCTAATGCACAACAAAATTCGCAGAACAATAAATAATTCTATTACTACTTCCATAATTTTAGTTTTTTTGATTATATTTGCAAAAATATTCGCACATTAAACAAAATGAAAAAATCGTTGAAAATCACCCTTATAGTCCTTGGCTCTATCATTGGGTTTGTATTTTTGATCTTCGCCATCGTATCATTATTTGGCGGCAGCATTGCCAAAAACTACGTCAACAAGCATTCTCAAGAACTTCTTGGCAGGCAAGCCAATATCGAACACGTGGGCATCAACCTCTTCAACGGACATGTGGCCGTGAATGGATTGTGCATCTTCGAAGAGAATGGGAAAGACTCGTTTGCAGGATTCGACACACTGGACATCTCAGTATCTTTGTTCAAACTGATCGGGCACACCGTTTATGTACGCCACATCACACTAGCAGGATTGAACGTGAATGTGCTTCAAAATGGTGACCGATTCAATTTCAGCAGCATCATCGACCACTTTGCATCCGACTCGACCGAGGTGGAGGAGGAAGAGGTAAAAGATACCACTCCCAGCAATTGGATTATCAGCCTGCACAATATACGACTGGCTAATGGCAGCGCCAGCTATACCGATGTGCCCAAAGACAGCCGCTTTGGATTCAAAAATTTAAGCATCTTGGTGCCCGATTTTGCCATTGGTGGACAGGATAAAACCGATGCAGGCATCACACTGGATCTGGACGACGGCGGCAAACTAAAAATTGATGCCAAATACCAGGCTGCCACCAACGACTTTTCGGTGATACTGAACCTATCAAATTTCTCCTTGGAGCAAGTGAAACCCTATGTGACCGACATTGCCCGCATAGACCAAATTAATGGCCGATTAAACGTGGATGCGACCGTGAACGGCAACCTCGACCAGATTATGGCCATGGAGATTGGAGCTAATGCCTCGCTGGATGGAGTGGATGTGATGGACGAAAGTCACCGCTCTGTAGCCCAGTTGCAGCACCTTGGTGTGAACGTGGACAAAGTGGTGTTGGAAGAGAACCTGTTCGACATAGCCAGTGTGGAACTCAATGGACTCTCGGCCAAATACGAACTGTTTGCCGACAGCAGCAACACCATCTCAAGACTGTTGAAACCCAGCGAGCCAACTGCCACCACAACTGCAGCAAGCGAGTCTGACACCGCCAAACAGGAAGAGAAACCCATGAAACTGAACCTTCGCAACCTCAATCTCTCAGGCATCAACCTCACTTATGCCGACCACACTATGCCTGACGATTTTGTGTTCCCCATCACCAATCTGCGCATCACCGCCACCGACTTGACCACCACTGGCAACAATAACGCCAAAGTTTTTGCTAACTTGCCCAATGGAGCCATCTTGTTGGTGGATTGGGCAGGCAATATTTCCGACTGGAAATTGAACCAATCCATAAGACTGAACATAAAGAATGTGCACCTCACCGACCTCAGCCCCTATGCTGTGGCATATATCGGACAACCCATCACCGATGGCATTTTCTCATTCACCAGCCACAACACCATACACAACAGCCAGCTGAACGGAAAGAACCGCATCGACATCTACAAACCCACCATTGGCGACCGAAGAAAAGATGTAAAGGCAAAGTTGAAACTACCCATCAAAGCAGCCCTTTATATCCTCAAAGACAAGGACGAAAAAGTGGTTCTTGATGTGCCCATTGCAGGGAATATCGATAGCCCAGAGTTCAACTATATGAAACTTGTATGGAAAACGCTGGGCAACTTGGTGGTGAAAGTGGCCACTTCGCCCGTGAGAGCTCTCGGCAACCTTTTTGGCAGCCACAACGACGAACTCTTCATCACCATCGACCCATCCGACAACGACTTCACCTCTGAACAATACTATCAGATAGACAAGGTTGCCGACCTAGCACGTACCGACGAGAACTACCATCTGCAACTCAATCTGGAAACTAAGCCTACCCAGGATTCCACCATTGCACAGAACCATCGTATGCGCAACCAACACCTGCTGCACCACCTGAAAGATTTGGGCATTGCACCCGAGCAATTCTCCATCACCACAGCACAACCCTCCGACAGCATCAGCCGCCAAGGTTATTCCGTCACACTCGAACTGAAAGAAGAATCACAAGAATAAAGAGCCATGAAAAGCGTTTTTACTGTTTTGGCAATCCTTTTGACCATGAGCGTTACGGCTATGGCCCAGCAGCACACCAAATGCGAAGCCGCTGCCACCGATTTTGCCATCCACCAAATGGGCATCAACAACCCTCAACTGACTTTAGTTGAAATCAAGAACTGCCCCCATATTCATGCCTTCAATATCGCATCTGGCGGCTTTGTCATCACATGCGAAGACAGTCGCACACGCAGTGTACTAGGATATGCACACAAAGGCCAACTATCCGAAAATCAGTTATCGCCTGCCACACTGTACTGGCTCAACGAATATGAGCATCAGATAGCGCAGTTGGGCAACACCACCCTCCAAGAACTCACAACCAACTACCAAGGCGAAAGCAAACCCACATACCCTAGCCATGTGACCCCATTAATCACCAGCACTTGGAATCAATCGGGATTGGGATACAACAGCATGGTGCCCATTGACACCACTTATGCTTTGGATAGCACAATGAACCATTTCGATGGTCATCCCACCGTGGGATGTGGTGCTTTGGCAGCTGCTCAAATTATGCGATACTGGCAATTCCCCCAACATGGCTATGGCAGCCACTGCTACAGCCAACCCGATGAACCTTGTTGGCGATATGGCACCTTGTGTGTCAATTTTGGCGAAACCACTTATGACTACGCTTTGATGCCCGATCGACTAACAGATAGCAGCTCCGAAGCCGAAGTGGCAGCTGTGGCCACACTTATGTACCATTGCGGAGTGGCCTGCAACATGAACTACAACAGCGACTGCCGAGGCAGCTCTGGTTCCTCTATCACCTCAAACCTCTTTGGCCTTCAAACGTTTTTTCACTACGACAATAATGCCTACTACGATATGCGCCATTACCATTCCGAGTCGGACTGGACTAACATGCTCAAAAACGAGCTCTCGAACCTTCGCCCAATCTACTATTGTGGACAGTCCTATCGAAACGAGAATGAAGGCACGCTGGATGGTGGCCACGCTTTTGTGTGCGACGGATACGACAGCAACGACTTTTTCCATTTCAACTGGGGTTGGGGTGGATATGCCGATGGGTTCTTTGCTTTGAATGTGCTGCGGCCCATGACATCTTACAATTTCACTTCTTTCCAATACTGCATGTTCAACTTGCAACCTTCCTTCCACCCACAACCTGTGATGATTCAAGGATCCGACTTGACCATGCACCGTTCTCGCTACCCCCAAGGTGACAGCATTTGCGGAGAATATAGCATCACCAATATTGGCGACACGCTGCTCAACATCTATGTGGGTGTGAACATCTATGGAGCAACCGACCAACAATACTACGGATGTGTGGATGGCAGGCCAATCAACCTCGAACCAGGAGACACCATTCAATGTGCATTCTCATATCCCCTCAACTTGCCTTTGGGTCACTACATCGCCCTCATGCAATACAGCAACCAGCCAATGTTTGCCGGCAATCCATTGGACGAATCCATGTATTACGACGATGGCGAACATGTAAATTCAGTCACATTTGAAGTATCCGACTCCACCATCCAACACTATACCAACCTCGCCCTCTTTGTTCGTTTTGCCGACGACCCAGCATTCTCGTCCACATTCCAACAAATCAATTCTCTTTTCAATGGCACAAGCAACAGCGTGCTGGATTTCTACCACAAGATTTCTTACGACAAAATCGACTATCGCACCATCTATACCTCAGAATCAGCTGCCGCTCAACAAGTGATTGAGTATGTTGATATCCATCCAAGAGGTTACTACCAACCCTATAGTCCTTCCAACCCCATTGGATATACAGGGGAAAATCCTATGTATGGCATTTCTATGCGCGAAGCCCAATTGATAGCCCGAATTTGTAGATATGTCGATTCGTTGGACCTGGTAAATGCCAATGTGGACTTGGACGGCAACTACGACGGAATGATCGACAATGTGTCGTTTGTAATTCAAGGAATGCCCGGCAATTGGGCCGACCTGCTTTGGCCTCACATGGAATTTTTCCCTCACGACTCAGTAGGATATACCGTCACCATCAATGGCAAACGAATCAACGCTTTCAACTTTGAGTTTGAAGGAGACCCCAATTACTTTACCCTTCGCACATTTGCCCATGAGCTGGGGCACTCTCTGAACTTGCCCGACCTCTACCACTACTATGTGGCAACCGATATTGTTCCCACCTTTTTCGATGTGATGGGCAATGTGCTGTGCCACCCTTCGGCCATCTACAAACACAAGATACTCCATATCACCGACAAGCCTACCGAAATCACCACTTCTGGCACCTATTCCATATCCAGCCTAGGAAGCAGCCCCACCAACAACCTCTATTATATACGATCTCAGATGGACACAAACCAGTGGTACACCATCGAGTATCGCAACAACCAAGATCCTTATGAGGAAAACATCAATCACTCTGGACTCATCATCGGCCGTTGGATGGACACCGTTTCTCGTTCGATTTACTTGTGTGGCAACTCCGAATATAACGGCAACGACAAACCCAATACCTATTGGGTATTCCGGCCTGGCTCCAACAACGATGCTATCAATGGAAACTTTATCAACTGCGTTTTCGATTTCGAAGAATCCTGCCCACAAGAATTTGGTCCACGAACCAACCCTCACCCCTATCTGGCTGATGGTACACCTGAAGAGTTCTTCCTCATAGACAACATCCAGACAAATGGCACATTTTGTTTTTTTTCTGTCGATTTCATCCACACCCATAGTATTGACAATGCCGACCCAAGCAACATCAGCATATACCCCAATCCTGCAACGCTTGAAGTCTCGCTGCACGGAGTAGCAGCCAACACACCCATCAAAATTTATACTATGATTGGACAGTTGCAACTCAACACCATTTACAACGGACAATCGCTCGACATTTCTGCTCTGCCGGCTGGCGTCTATATCCTCTCCACACCAACATTTAACACCAAACTTATCAAATCCAACTAACAATATGGGATTACTATTCAGATTCTTGTCCGTCGTCCTCGGATGGTCCACCATGGGTCCTTTAGGTGCTATATTGGGTTATATAATCAGCAATGGCATCGACAACATGAAAGGGGAAAACAACACTGAGAATAGCAACAAATCACGCCACCATGGAGCCTACCACAACACTGGCACACAAAACGATGTGGATATGGCGCTCCTTGTGCTCATTGCCGCTGTAATGAAAGCTGATGGCGAGGTTCGGCGCTCGGAGCTGGACTATGTGAAGCAATTCTTACTCAAAAACTACGGCGAAGACAAGGGCAAAGAGCTGTTGTTATTGTTGCGTGAACTGGTGAAGCCCGAGAAATATATCGATGTGGAAGGTGTGTGCATACAAATCAAGCAGAACACCGACTACACTACACGCTATCACATGGTGGACTTCCTTTTCGGCCTGGCTGTGGCTGATGGCAATTATTCCACCAACGAAAATTCTGTGCTACGCACCATTGCCCGCTATATCGGCATCAATTCTGGCGACTATACATCTATCTTTGCCCGCCACGTATCCTCGCGCTGGGGGCAATACCAGTCGGGCAGCAGCTCCAATTCTGGGCAGTCGGGCTATTCTCATTATTCAGGCTATTCTGGGGGGCAATCCAGCAGCTCTACTTCCTACGGCAAAGACCCCTACAAGGTTCTAGGTATAGAGCGTACAGCCACCGACGAGGAGGTGAAGAGAGCCTATCGTAGATTGGCCATGAAATACCATCCCGACAAGGTGGAAGGTATGGGCGAAGAGGTAAAGAAGAACGCCGAAGCTCAGTTCCGCGAAATCCAAGATGCCTACGAAAAGATCAAGAGCATGAGAGGGATGAAGTAGCATCGCCATAAGCCCTGGCCTCAAACTCTTTTCGTAGCCCCCTTTTCAGGGTAATCTGTTGTGCTATATACTCGCCTATATTGGCTTCCACCAACACCCAACCACTGGGCGTAAGAGCCAAATCCCATCCTATGTATGTCATCTTGGGGAATTGGAGGGCCATGCGTGTGGTCAAGTTTTTCAACTCGTCCCAACGGGGTATTTGCACACCTTGGTAGGGCACTTGACTGTCGGGATGGGCAGCATAATGGTGGCCAAATTCGTCATATCCATCGGTGATAATCATGCCACTTACATCATCCACACTGGCAAAGAGACCACCCTGCGCACCATTATCCACAAAGCTTCCTTTGCGACCTGTACGCAGAAAAGCGGTGAAATGTTCCACCTTGCCGCTGTGCTGAAATGTATTCATTCGAATGGTGTTCACCGAAGTGTTCCACGCCGCCATGGAGGCATCTTGCACAATCCGTTCTTCTACGATAAAGGGGCGATGGGCCGAAATAAGAGAATCAAATAAAGCATTCAACGCTCCTATATCAGTTGATTCAACCAGCTTCACACCTCGGCCAGCACAATCTTGGGTGGGTTTCACCACCACCTGGCCACATTCTTGTGCAAAAGTCAGGAACGCACCTCTGTCTGTAGCAGTCTGCAGCATCATAAACTTTCGCCCATAGAAATCCCTCAAATGCTCGGCCGTGCGGTATTTATCCATCACTATGGCTTGCTGGGCAGGGTCGTTCACCTTGCGACAAATCTTGTTGCGCACTGAGTCGGTAAGATATTCCCGACGCTCGCTTGGTGTTTTATGACCAAAATCGTAAGCATCATACTCCTCGTAGTAGGTTCCATGGAGTATGGTCTCGTGGCACTTGTCCTTGTTGCCGTTGGCTTTGAGCAGATAATGTCGATAACGCCTGGGCAGCAAAAGTCGATAAAGCAGTATATTCAATCTACTAACTGGTGCTTAATAATTAATAGCCAAAGCTGGCCATCCCTGCACTGGGCAGTTTCTGCATGCCGTTGATGGCTTTGTAGAGTTCAGATTGAACTTTGGTGCGGATATTCATATTGGCCAACTTGTTGGGGTGAGCCTCGGGGCACACTCGATTGGAGAGGAATATGTAGAACATGCCGTTGTCGGGATCCACCCACACCATAGTGCCTGTGAAGCCAGTATGGCCGAAACTGGAGAGCGGAGCCTCGTTGCAAGCACTACCGCCATTGCCCACATTGATGGGTTTGTCAAATCCCAGGCCTCGGCGGCAATTTTCTTTCTTGAAATGACGGGTATTGAACATTTCAATGGTTTCGGCCTTGAGATAACGATGTCCTTTATACTCGCCTCCATTGAGCAGCATCTGGAGCAGCACACCCACTTCGTCGGCAGTACTGAAAAGACCCGCATGGCCCGACACGCCGCCCATGACATGGGCGTTTTCATCGTGCACCACGCCGCGCACCAAGCGCATACGATAATGCTGGTCGTTCTCGGTGGGGGCAATCTGCAACGAGTCGATGCCGCGTTCCAAAGGATTATAGCAAGTGTGCGTCAATCCCATGGGGGAATAGAATTGTTGATGCACAAAGATGTCGAGTCTTTGGCCCGTAACGGTTTGCACCAAATCGCCCAGCAAGATAAAACCAAGGTCGCTATAGACATAATCGTGGCTAGAGAGCAGATGGGTCTCTGTCACTTGGCGGAGCACACTTGCCATCGGGTCTTCGGCCTTAGCGGCTTCCTGCCAGAAGGGGTAGTAGCTCTTCAGGCGGGCCATGTGGCTCATCGTCTCGCGGATGGTAATCTTGGCTTTATCGGTATTTTTCAGATAAGGGAGATATCTGCTCAAGGGATCGTCCAGTCGCACCTTGCCGGTTTCCACTAGTTTCATCATGGCCAAGGTGGTTGACATCATTTTGGTGACTGATGCAAGGTCATAAACCGTGTTCATGGTCACTTCGGGTGAGTTCTCGTCATAGGTCTGATGGCCGAAGGCTTTGCGATAGAGGAGACGACCGTCTTTCATGGCCAGCACCTGGCAGCCAGGATAGGCTTTCTTGGCAATGCCGTCTTCAACAATGCTGTCAATCTTATGATCGATGGCCAGTTGGAGGGAACGAACAATAGCGTCGCATCGCAGGCTGTCGGCCTCGGTGGGCACATGCCATTGCTTGGGCTGCAAATTGGCGCATCCGTGCATATACTTGCTGCGGAGCACTCGGCGGCAACGCATCTCAATCAGCTGCACCAGGTTGGGATCCTGTTCGGCAGCCTGGCAAATACGATCAATGGCCTTAGGCACATCGGGAGGGAGCAACAGTATGTCGGTGCCAGCCAGCAAGGCAGCCAACTCGCCATCGCCATCCTTATAGTATTTGGTCACACCCTTCATATCCAACCCATCGGTAATCACCATGCCTTTGAAGCCCATCTGCTGACGCAGCAAACCGCTCACCAAGTTGGCCGACAACGAAGATGGGTGGTTGGGTTCCGACTCATAGGCATTCACCTGCAGGTGGGCGGTCATCACGCCTTCCACTCCGGCATCAATCAGGCGTTTGAAGGGGAGCAAATCCACCGTGTCCATATAAGCCTTGGTGTGGTTGATCACAGGCAAGTCGAAGTGCGAGTCGGTTTTGGTGTCACCATGTCCGGGAAAGTGTTTGGCCACAGCCATCACTCCCGCACTCTGCAATCCGCGCATATATTCAATGCCCAGCTGTGCCACACGTTCGGGGTCCTCACTGAAAGATCGTGGACCAATCACAGGATTGTCGGGGTTGGAATTGACATCAACCACAGGGGCAAAGTTCACATGTATGCCCATAGCCTTGCATTGCAGGCCAATCTCACGCCCCATGTCATACAGCAGGTGGTCCATCTCTCTGGGGAGCTTGCCAAATTCAATATTTTTGGGGAACGAATAGCAATCTTTCAAACGCATGCCCAAACCCCACTCTGCATCGATGCACACAAGCAGCGGCACCTTGCTCAGATACTGGAAACGCTTGATCAAAGGCAGGGTATTTTCGGCCGTGCCCACAAAGAAACACACGCCACCCACCTCGGTCTCGCGCAGCACCTGTTCAAATTCGCGCTGGGGTTTGCCTTCCAAATTCAACGGCACACGTATCACCATCAACTGCGCCACCTTCTGCTGCAAACTCATATTTGTCATCACCGAATCCACCCATGCAGTGGCCATACTGGTGTGCAATTTGGTAGTATTATTGATTTTGGCGCTGCGCACTTTCTTTTGCATGCTGCGCACTTGTGCCATGACAAACGAATTAATCATAAATAGAGACAGAAAAATCAGTAATTTGAATTTCATAAAAAAATCGCTTATTGATTGCTAATAACAACTCTTTCGTAGGGAACTTTATCTGAGCCAACTGCGGGGGTTGAGCGCATCTTTGCCGCACCACACTTGGAAACTGAATTCCGACTGTCCGTCGCTGCCCGAAGCCACTGTGCCCAACGCCTGGCGAGTGTTCACCTTGCTGCCTTGCGTCACCGACACATTGCCCAATCCAGCATACACCGTCATGTATGATCCATGCCGCACAATCACGCCAAGTCCGCCCGTGGGGGTGGTGAAAATGCGTGCCACCGTGCCGGCAAACACACAGCTCACCGTGGCACCAGGCGCGCAGTTGAGGTCTATGCCATAATTGCGGTTTTGACCGCCCGAGGCGTGGGTATATACGCCATACTCACGAGCCACCGACTGATAACTCACAGGCCACGAGAGCTTGCCCTTGTTGGACACAAAATCGGCCGATGCGGCATCGCTATACACCTTGCCGCCAGTATTGCTGGTGCTGCCCGTCTTGTTACTTGTGCCAGATGCAGCGGACTCGCTTGACGACTTGGCGCTCTTAGCCACCTCGGCATTAATCAGCTTCTGAATCTGCGACTGCAGCTGCCGTTTCTGCTGTTCTTTCTTGGCAATCTGTTGGTTGAGGCTCTTTTCGTCGCGTTTGGCCTTGTCCAGCTGCTTCTGCTGCTGTTGCTGCTCGCGCGAGAGGGCATCCTTCTGCTTTTTCTCCTGGCTCAGCAGGTTGCTTTTCTCCTTGCGCTGCCGCTGAAGGTCCAGGTTGATGTCTTCAAACTGGCGTTCCTTGCGATGGATGGCCGTGGCACGATGCTTTCTGTAGCGCGAATACTCGCTGAAATACTTCATCTTCAAATAGCTGTAGTTGTAGCTCTGATTGTCGAAGATGAGGGTTGTCGGGGTCATATTGGTGCGCATGGCATACAAGGTGCGCACCACTTCGGCATATTCAGCCTTCATGCTGTCAATCTGTCCTCGCATCACTCGCAGCGAGTCCTCAGTTCGGTGAATCTGATTGTCCAAAGCCGACATCTGCGTGTTGATGTTGTTGATAAGCTTGTTGCGCTCCTGGATACGCTGCTTGATGAGGTTGATTTGCTTGGCCGAATTCTTGCTATTTTTTTGCACCTTGCCCAATTCTTGCGACAAACGGGCTATCTCACGTTCGATTTTGGCCTTGTCGCGCTCCAATTGCTTCTTATTCTGGGCTTGGACAGGTGCAATAGCGATTGCTACCAACAAAAAGAATGGCAGCAATTTAAGTATGATATTTTGACGATTCAAAATCTGCATATAATAACATAAATAAAATGCAAAGATACGAATATTATTTCTTATACCGACCACTTGTGTGAATAAAAATTCCACCAATGGACAAGGCTGCGCAAAGCATGGGGCTGCGATGCCATCATAATGGGATAACCATCCAGCCCCGATGCTGCCGGATAGATGCTTCGTTGCATCTTCGCTGATCAATCGATGCATCTAGGCTCGTTCTTCGCTCCAGATACTGCTTCAGCGAAGCCGAGCGAAGAAGCAGCGAAGCCGAGCGAAGGATGAGCGAAGGATGAGCGAAGGAGCAGCGAAGCGGCAGCGAAGCAGCAGCGAAGCGGCAGCGAAGCGGCAGCGAAGCAGCATCGAAGCGGCAGCGAAGCAGCAGCGAAGCGGCATCGAAGCAGCATCGAAGCCACAACGAAGGCCAATCAAGCCCCATTGGGTCGCCAGCGAAGAAAAATGGGTGAATGACCCTTGACTTTTCCCGAAATCACTTGTCAGCTTTTCGGCAGCTTAACTAATCCACTTGACAAATCGAACTAATTTTTCTCCATCGCATGACTCCCGTTGGCTGCCAAAAACAGCATCAAGTCCCATCAGGTGGCTATTATCCAAGGCCCCCAAACCCTATTATGCAACTAAGGCGACAGCCTCTGTGGCCGCCGCCTTAATCAATAATAGTGGAGTATTTCTTCAAACCTTATTTCAAACGGATACCGCCAGTGTTGATGCTACCGCCAGTGGAGCCGCCATTATTGCCAGTATTACCGGTGTTGCCAGTGCTACCAGTGTTGCCAGTGCTACCAGTGTTGTTGTTGTTGGTGCCAGTGGTGGGTTTGATAATGCTGATGTAGTTGGGCATACGGATGGTCTGGGCACCTACCGACACAGCGGGGCGGATGCGGAGACCCAACTGCGAAGACCTGCCCTCGCTGTTGAAGCTGCTAGCAAAAGTCTTGAGTGCATTGATACCGTCGGAGGAGAAGAGAGAATAAAGGTCGGTGCTCACACCCAGAGGAACTGTGGTGGTCTGCGAGGCTCCAATGCTGTAATTATGATTGGTGGCACCGGTGGCAAACTCCTTGGATGCAATATCCAATGCCCAATCCAGCGTGGTGAGGAGGGCGTTGGTGGTGGTAGGATTCTTCACATTGATGTTCACATCCATGCCCAGAGGCACCTTTTTGGAGCTGATGGCCGAAACGAGCATCACCACATCGGTGGCTGAAATATTGCCGTTGGTCACATTCTTCACATTCACACCGCCCACAGTCACATTGGTCACATCCTTGAGGGTGTATTCGCAATTGAGCAGATTGCCGATGCTGGAAAGATTGTTAGCCAAATTGTCCAAGAAAGTGCAAGAGCTGAAAAACACGCTACATGCAAGAGCTACAGTGATTAATGATTTCTTCATATCAAATAAATATTTAATTATTCCGGCTGCAAAAATACAAATAATATTTTAATTGACCGAAAAACATTACGCCCCTTATCCTCACCCTCCATCATCAGCAACGCCCCCCATTCACCCCTGCTTACCCTCAGCCCCACCGCTGCTTGCGATAAAATCCATCCATGCGCAGGGATAGAAACACCCCCTAAGGGTGCATTATTACCTATTGCTCACAATGAATAAAAAATCCCTTGTTTATACTTGGAAAAAATCGTATCTTTGCATTGTGGTTTTCAAAGTCGTCTAATGTATGAATTATCCGTTAATTACTGAATATCTGCAATCTATCGCTTCATCCGAAGACAACCTGGATCAGTTGTCGCACCTGCGCCCCGTGTTGGACGACCATGGCGAACCCTACCGCAGCAGCGGTGCTTTTGCCGTGGTGTTCAAGATGCAGGACCCCGCTTCGGGCAAATGCTATGCCCTCAAATGCTTCACCGAGGAGCAGTCGGGCCGCGCCGAGGCCTACCGACTGATTGCCGAGGAACTGTCGGCTGTAGATTCGCCTTATATCACCACCGTGCAGTACTACGACAAGGAGTTGTTTGTGGATAGCTCTTGCGCCGACGAGTCCGAGTTCCCCGTGCTGCTTATGGACTGGGTGGAGGGTGTCACCATGGAGCAATACATCCGTGAGAATCATCTGGATTCCGTCAAGATGCAGTGGCTCTGCTACCGTTTCTGCCGCATGGCGGCATGGCTACGATCCCAGGCCCTGGCACATGGCGACATCAAGCCGGACAATGTGATTGTGCGGCCCGATGGCTCGCTGACCCTAGTGGACTACGACGGCATGTTCGTGCCAGCCATGAAAGGGCAGCAGTCGCCCACCCTGGGCACCCGCGACTTCTCCCACCCCGAGCGCACCGTGGAGGACTTTGATGAGACCATTGATGACTTCGCCCTGGCCGCCACGGCCCTCTCGCTCAAAGCCATAGCCTTGGATGCCGACTTCTACGCCTCTTGTGGTGGCACCGACCGCTTGTTGTTCACGGCTGAGGACTACCGCGACCTGTCCAAGAGCCAGACTTGGGTCAACCTCCAGCAGCTGATGTGGGACAAAGAGTTTTCCACCCTTGCCAGCCAGTTCCTTGCCGCCCTCAGCCAAAAGAACCTCCAACACCTATCCTTCCGCCTCTTCAACCTCAGCAAGCCCAAAGCCGAAGAGCTCGACTATATCATCATCAACGAGCCCACCCCCAACTCCCACTTCCACATCCAGTTCAAAGACGGCAACTGCCTGTATTTTAAATATGATAAATATGATGATTCTGAGGTGTGGGTGGTGGCACCGTATGTGGATGAGGATGATTTCCCCCATTGGAAAGATTATCCCCATCCGACTGGGAAGATAACAATTCCTCGCAAGGTTGCAAAATACCAAATAAAAGGAATTGAGGAATGTGCTTTCTGGGCATGCAACAGATTACATACCATCGGTATCCCCGATTCGGTCACGAAGATCGGGAGGGAAGCTTTCCGAGGTTGCAGCAGTTTGCAGTCCATCGTCATCCCCGACTCTGTCACTGAAATTGGGTCTTCGGCTTTCCAAGCTTGTAGCAGTTTGCAGTCCATCTTCATCCCAGATTCGGTCACAGAGATTGGGGCGTGGGCTTTCTCTGGTTGCAGCAGTTTGCAGTCCATCATCATTCCCGATTCGGTCACAGAAATTGGGTGGCAAGCTTTCTCTAGTTGTAGCAGTTTGCAGTCCATCGTCATCCCAGATTCGGTCAGGGTGATTTGGAATCTTGCTTTCTATGGTTGCAGCAGTTTGCAGTCCACCGTCATTCCTGATTCGGTCACGAGTATTGGGGATTGTGCCTTCTCCGAATGCAGTAGTTTGCAGTCCATCATTGTTGATAAAAACAACCCGATATACGACAGCCGAAACAATTGTAACGCCATTATTGTGACTGTAAGCAACATGTTGATTGCCGGCTGCAAAAACACAGTCATCCCTGATTCTGTCACGGTGATTGGGTTAGGTGCTTTCCGAGGTTGCAGCAGTTTGCAGTCCATCGTCATCCCCGACTCTGTCACTGAAATTGGGTCTTCGGCTTTCCAAGCTTGTAGCAGTTTGCAGTCCATCTTCATCTCCGATTCGGTCACGGAGATTGGGGGGTGGGCTTTCTTCGATTGCAGCAGTTTACAGTCCATAGTCATCCCCAATTCAGTCACGGAGATTGGGGAGTGGGCTTTCGCGGGTTGCAGCAGTTTGCTGTCCATTAAAATCAGGGATCCAAAGTTGCTTGAAGGCACAAATGTTGACCTCGACAAAGTGAAAATCATAACTGACTAAAAGGAAGAATCAGATTATCACGGATTGGTAACAAAAAAAGCATTATTGCGAAAATATTCGTATCTTTGCATTTTATTTATAAAATAGAGAATTATGCGTATTCGGGATATCACACTGAAGAATGTTAGAAAATTCGGCTCGGAAGCCACTGCTATCCAATTTGATAAAGAGAAACATGTGTCTATCATCTTGGCCAACAATGGTTGCGGTAAGACAACAATACTTGATTCAATTGCGGTCATGCTGAGCCCTTATATAGTCCGTTTTATTAATAAAGGGATGAGGCAGTTTACTCAAGCTGATATTCACGTGTTGGATAATGAGCAAGTTGCTGATTATTTGGAATGCAAACTTAATCTTTACGATATCAACAACCCTCAGGTAGTTGAGGCAACACGTACACTTAAAGGTTCAGGTATAGATATTCCTAGCAGCAATTTGTCTTTCCTTACAAACAGTGCTGATCATCTGAAAAGAAATATTCAAAACGGTTTGGATGACTGGCTACCTATACTAGCCTACTATGGCACAGGCCGCGGCAAGATTGATGTGATTGAACGCAAACGCAATTTCCAACAAGCCTTTGCACGTTGGGATTGCTATGGTGGTGGCGCATTAGAAGCCGCTTCCGACTTCAAAACTTTCTTGGCCTGGTTTGACTTGATGGAGGATGAAGAACGCAGGATAAAACTTGAGACTAGGGATTTGCAATATCAGCACCCGTTATTGGAGGCAGTCCGTAAGGCATTGTCGTCCGTTTTTTCGTTGATGGACATTGGTAATGTGATTAATCCTCGTATTGAGCTTCACCCTATACGTTTTGTTGTAGATGAGATTTTGGCTGATGGTAGCACTAAGGAAATGCGTCTGGACAACCAGTTGAGCGACGGATATAGAATCCTGATAGCGATGACTGCAGACATCGCATATCGTATGGCTACAGCCAATCCCAATATGGGTGACTCTATACTCTTGACACCAGGTGTGGTGTTGGTGGATGAAATCGACTTGCATCTGCACCCCAAATGGCAATATAAAGTTCTGTGTGCTTTGCATAAGACTTTCCCCAATATTCAGTTTATTGTCACCACACACAGTCCAGTGATTGTGATTGGAGCACAGGAGATTGCCCAAGTGATTCATCTGCAAGAGGACGGGCAAGTAACACCCTTTGACATCAAGTCCATTCAACACGACAATGTGAATCTGCTGCTTTTAGGTCAGTTGTTTGGACTGCCTAATGTCTATGCACCCCAGTACCAACGTATCAAAGAAGAAAGAGAAGAACTGATTTGCAAAGACCAACTTAGCCTGGCTGAGCAACAGCGGTTGGCTGACCTAGATAATCAGATGCACAACTACGACTCAAGCTTGGGCACTGATATGCGACATTTGATAGACTTACTTTCGAAATAGGAGGGCGGGAAATGATTAAGTTGACCAAGTCAAATCCTGCGCCGGTTTCATTGTCCTCTGAGGCCTGTAAAAACACCCTTGAAGCTGTCGAACAAAAGATGCGGAATAGAGAAAAGGTAACAGCCAAGGATTATGGATCGTTGTATGGAGCAACAGACACAAGGAAACAGCTACGTGACGACCAAGGCGACAAGTGCGCCTATTGCGAAAAATCGTTATTGGATGAACAAAGGCATGTAGAACATTATCGTCCGAAAGCATTATACCCATCTTTGGCTTTTACTTGGGACAACCTGCTAGGAGCCTGTTGGGCTTGCAATCTGAAGAAGTCAAATTGTTTTCCTCTCGCAGATGAGACTGTTCGAGGCAACATTGATGACGAACAGCCGCTACTAATCAACCCATATATCGATGACCCCAGTGAGTTCTTTGAGTTTCACGAAGAAGAGATTCGTCCCAAGAAAGGTCTCTCTGGCACAAGGTTGAGCAAAGCCCAAAACACAATTGACACCATTCTCAATCGGCCTGATTTGAAGGAACGTCGGCGAAAAGCTTGGGTAGATTACAACCAACTAAACATCCTACTTCAATCTGTCAACCCCAACCACCCCGCTTACGAAAAGATTCTGTCCATGATGAATGAATTCAGAGATTCATCTCACGAGTTTTCGGCAATGTTCAATTTACAGCAATAGTCCTATACGTTCTACTAGTCCATACACTTTTGACACCATGAACTATCCGTTAATTACTGAATATCTGCAATCTGTGGCTTCGGCCGAGGATAATCTCGACAAGCTTGCGCACCTACGCCCTGTGTTGGACGACCATGGCGAACCCTACCGCAGCAGCGGTGCTTTTGCCGTGGTGTTCAAGATGCAGGACCCCGCTTCGGGCAAATGCTATGCCCTCAAATGCTTCACCGAGGAGCAGTCGGGCCGCGCCGAGGCCTACCGCCTGATTGCCGAGGAACTGTCGGCTGTAGATTCGCCCTATATCACCGCCGTGCAGTACTACGACAAGGAGTTATTTGTGGATAGTTCTTGCGCCGACGAGTCCGAGTTCCCCGTGCTGCTCATGGACTGGGTGGAGGGCATCACCATGGAGCAGTACATCCGTGAGAATCATCAGGATTCCGTCAAGATGCAGTGGCTCTGCTATCGGTTCTGCCGCATGGCGGCATGGCTGCGATCCCAAGCCCTGGCTCATGGCGACATCAAGCCTGACAATGTGATTGTACGGCCCGATGGCTCGCTGACCCTAGTGGATTACGACGGCATGTTTGTGCCAGCCATGAAGGGGCAGCAGTCGCCCACCCTGGGCACCCGCGACTTCTCGCACCCCGAGCGCACCGTGGAGGACTTCGACGAGACCATCGACGACTTTGCCCTGGCCACCACGGCGCTCTCGCTCAAGGCCATAGCCCTGGATGCCGCGTTCTATACCCATTGTGGTGGCACCGACCGACTATTGTTCTCTGCCGACGACTACCGCGACCTATCGCAAAGCCAGATATGGGTCAAACTCCAGCAGCTGATGTATGACAAAGAGTTCGCCACCCTTGCCAGCCAATTCCTTGCCGCCCTCAGCCAGAAGACCCTCCAGCACCTCTCCTTCCGCCTCTTCAACCTCAGCAAGCCCAAAGCCGAAGAACTAGACTATGTGGTGATAAATGAGAAGACTGAAAACTCTGACTTCCACATCCAGTTCACAAACGGCAACTGCTTGTATTTTAAATATGACAAGGATGACGAATCAAAGGTGTGGGTGGTGGCACCAGTTTTAAACATGTTGGACATCCCTGATTGGCAAGATTACGCTCGACCCACTGGCAAGATTACCATTCCTCTCAAGATTGCAAAGTGCCAAGTGATAGGAATTGAGTGGTCTGCTTTCCGTCGTTGCAGCAGTTTGCAGTCCATCGTCATCCCTGATTCGGTCACGGAGCTTAGATATGGGACTTTCAGGGGTTGCAGCAGTTTGCAGTCCATCATTGTTGATAAGAACAATCCGAAATTCGACAGTCGAAACAACTGCAACGCCATTATTGAGACTGCAAGCAACATCTTAATTGCAGGTTGCAAAAACACAGTCATTCCCGATTCGATCACGAAGATTGGGGAGTGGGCTTTCTCTGGTTGCAGTAGTTTGCAATCCATCGTCATTCCCGATTCAGTTACGGAGATTAGGCAGTTTGCTTTAGCTGATTGCAGTAGTTTGCAGTCCATCATCATTCCCGATTCGGTCACGGAGATTGGGGAAGGTGCTTTAGCTAGCTGCAGAAGTTTGCAGTCCATCATCATTCCCGATTCGGTCACGGGAATTGGGGAATCTGCTTTCCAAAATTGCACCAGTTTGCAGTCCGTCGTCATTCCTGATTCGGTAACGGTGATTGGGCTTAGTGCTTTCTGGGGTTGCAGCAGTTTGCAGTCCATCGTCATCCCTGATTCGGTCACGAAGATTGGGGATTATGCTTTCTGGGGTTGTAGCAGTTTGCAGTCCATTGTCATCCCCGATTCGGTCACAGAGATTGGGAATCATGCTTTCTCTCGTTGCAGCAGTTTACAATCCATCGTCATCCCCGATTCGGTTACAGAGATTGGGGAATGTGCTTTCGCTGGCTGCAGTAGTTTGCAGTCTATCAAGATAAACAATCCTCAACTATTGGAGGATACAAGGATTGACATGGATCATGTCGAAATAATGCCTAATGATGAGGATCTAGAATATGTGATAACCAACGAGCCCACCCCCAACTCCGACTTCCACATCCAGTTCAAAGACGGCAACTGCTTGTATATTAAATATGACAAGGATGATAAGACAAAGGTATGGGTGGTGGCACCGAATAAGAATAAGTATGATGTCCCCGATTGGCAAGATAATCCCAAACCGACAGGGAAGATAACAATTCCTCGCAAGATTAAAAAGCTCCAAGTGGTTGGAATTAGAGAATATGCTTTCATTAGATGCAGCAGTTTGCAGTCCATCGTCATCCCTGATCCGGTCACGGAGATTGGGAAATTGGCTTTCTATGGTTGCAGCAGTTTGCAGTCCATCGTCATTCCCGATTCGGTCACGGAGATGGGGGAATCTGCTTTCGATGGTTGCAGCAGTTTGCAGTCCATCGTCATCCCCGATTCGGTCACGGTGATTGGGGATGAGGCTTTCCAGGGTTGCAGCAGTTTGCAGTCCATCGTCATCCCCGATTCGGTCACGGTGATTGGAAAATGGGCTTTCTATGGTTGCAGCAGTTTGCAGACTATCGTCATCCCCGATTCGGTCACGGAGATGGGGGAATCTGCTTTCGATGGTTGCAGCAGTTTGCAGTCCATCGCCATCCCTGATTCGGTCACGAAGATTGGGAACAGTGCTTTCAGTTATTGCAGCAGTCTGCAATCCATCGTCATCCCTGATTCGGTCACGAAGATTGGGAACAGTGCTTTCGATGGCTGCAGCAGTTTGCAGTCCATCGTTGTTGGTAAGAACAATCCGAAATACGACAGCCGAAACAACTGCAACGCCATTATTGAGACTGCAAGCAACATCCTAGTTGCAGGCTGCAAAAACACAGTCATTCCTGATTCTGTCACGGAGATTGGGAAATGGGCTTTCGCTAGTTGCAGCAGTTTGCAGTCCATCGTCATCCCCGATTCGGTCACGGAGATTGAGGAATTTGCTTTCTGTGGTTGCAGCAGTTTGCAGTCCATCGCCATCCCAGACTCGGTCACTCAGATTGGGTGGCTAGCATTCTCTGGTTGCAGTAGTTTGCAGTCCATCAAAATCAAGAATCCGGAACTGCTTAAGAGCACATGTGTCGACCTCGAAAAAGTGAAAATAATAACTGACTAAAGGAATCCTTGTCGATATGTTGGATTGATCCGGAAGCTGTCATATAATAAAATCTTGCAAATTGAGTTATCCCAATTAGTAGTAAATCAATAAGTACACAGATTAAATGGAAATAGAAAATCTTATCAGCGAATGTACCGCATACGATTTCAAGGAGATGCTTGAAGAAAAGAGGCCTAAGAGTTGGTTGAAAAGCGTTAGTGCCTTTGCCAACGGCTCAGGCGGCTCTTTGCTTTTTGGCGTAACCAACGATGGCCATGCGAAAGGATTGCCTGATGTACAGCATGTATGCGAGACTATCAGCAGTAAGATTCGAGACTATATGGATCCTCTGCCCGAAGTGGAGATGATACCTCACCACATCGAAGGTGTCAATATCCTACAACTCAAGGTTAAACCAGGCAGCTACACTCCATATTATTTTATAGGGGATGGGCAGCGCATTGCGTTTGTCCGTATTGGTGATGAGAGCATCCCTGCAACGGCAGAACAAATGGTTAGACTCGTACTTAAGGGGTCGAACAAAACCTACGACTCGCTGGTGACTGATTATAAAGCTGCCGACAACACCTTTATCATTCTGGCTAACGAGTTTAAGAAACGCACTACTCGGGATTGGAATAAAAAGTTCCTTATTTCGTTTGGACTTGTGACCAACGCAGATACCTTGACTAATGCCGGTGCTCTTTTTGCTGATGACTGCCCTTTATGGCAATCGCGCCTTTACTGCACCCGGTGGGATGGAAAAGGAAAGAGTGATGCTATTAATGATGCGGAATTTACGGGGAACATCCTTCTGTTGCTGCGAGAGGCGATCAACTTCATCAAGTCAAACACGAAAAATGGGTGGGAGAAATTGCCCGAAGGACGCAAGAACAAGCCCGAGTATGCCGAACGCGCAGTATTGGAAGCGATGGTGAATCATTTCATACACAGAGACTATACTGTGATGGGCGGAGAAGTGCATCTTGACATCTATGATGATCGACTGACAGTCACATCGCCAGGAGGAATGTATAACGGCATGCTTATACAGAATCTTGATATTGACAATGTGTCTTCAGAAAGACGCAATCCGATACTCGCCAATGTCATGGCACAGCTTGACTATATGGAGAAACGCGGCAGTGGCCTTACTCGTATTTGTAATGAGACAAAAGCTTTGGAGGGTTATAAAGACGAATTGATGCCTAGATTCTCATCCACTCCAACCCAATTCCAAACTACGATTTACGCATCACCGACAGAGCCCAATGTCGGAGCCATGTCGGACAGCAGAATCACCGAGCGACAGCACAAGATACTCAACTTGATTAAGACCACACCGACAATCACCGACAAACAGATGTCGGAGTCTTTGTCGGTGAGCACACGCACCATCGAACGTGACATTTCTGCATTGAAAGAAATGGGAGTGATTGTGTGCAAGAGCGGCAAGGGCAGTTCTATTCGCATTATTTCTCAATCAGATAGCGTACAGATAACATCTAAAAGTATTACAGAGTATCAAATTAGTGACCAAGTCAGTGACCAAGTCAGTGACCAAGTTAGTGACCAAGTTAGTGACCAAGTCAGTGACCAAGTTAGTGACCAAGTCAGTGACCAAGTTAGTGACCAAGTTAGTGACCAAGT
>JAKSMP010000040.1 GCA_024400505.1 Bacteroidales bacterium
ACTGGTAGGCATCACGATAATGCTGCTTGCGGTACAGATCGCTCACACGCGCAAACATCAGCTTATATTCAAAACTACCTGGCTGGGCACAAACCGGCAACATCATGCACCCGAGCAGAAATAATAGGAACCAAGTCTTCTTCATTGTTGGCAAAATAATAATTAACTTTGAAAATAACGAATTCCAATATTATTTATTGTATAGTGTATAAGCCAATATCTTATCTTGTAGATTATGAGTCCACCAACGGGCAGCAATCAATACACCAGTACAATAAAAACGCAGCGGAGGCGTTATGACGAAAAACGACGATATGGACAACATGAACAACTCATCCAACTATGCCACTTGGATGCTCAAACATTGGTGGTTGTGGCCTGGGCTTAGTGTGGGATCATTCATCCTTTGTTTTTTCTTGGTGGCCAGCTTTTGGAAGGCTCGGTATGCATTCCTTATCGCTTGCATAGTGGTCATTGCGGGGTCGATATTATCCGAATTGGCCACGATAGTCATTGCCATAGCCCACAAGAAATGGAAGTTGTTGGGCTTGTCGTTTGTTGGTTTTTTGGTTGTGTTGCGTGCCCTTGTTGCCTACTGCGCCCTTATCCTTGGCGGTGCCATGGCCGGCATGTTCCTGCCCGACGACCATGTGCCCGATTGGGCTGTTGCCGACACGGTTGATAGCTTGCTATAGCAGCTCAACAACTAAGCCACGAATCGTTTTTAACCAGACCTATTGCACCACCAGTTTTTGGCCATTGGAGGGGAAGGGGAAGCTTCGGTGAAGCTTAACCGATGTGAAGAGCGCCCTCCGCGGTGCTCATGCCGCAAGGCATTCAAGCAAAGTCGAATGGCATGGGGTGACGGAAATGCCCTTTTTGAGCACACTTTCCCGTCCCTTTGGCCTCTACTTGCCCGCACATCAAAGGGCGAGCGTCTATAGACTCATTTATACCTATTCCTTAAGCTGCTTTTTGACACCACAAATAAATCGTTAATCCTTTTTCTCATATTTGCCGTTGCAGAAATTGCGGAATCTATTGTGCGGTATAGATATTCCAGCCGATACATTGTTCACTCCAAAGGTAAACGGACGTTCCAATGCATGGTATTCTCCTAGTTCTAATCTGATTCGTATCGGACTGTCAAAACCTTTGTGATCTGCTTTATCTTTGTCTGTGGCCATGCGATACGCTTCGTCCAATTTATCCTTTATGTATGCTGGTTCCGCTTGCTTAACCTCGTAATAGCCTTGCACCTTATGGTTCTCCACCAAGGCAAAGCACTTGATTTTTGAAAAATCCACGCCAGTCTTCATCCAACTGTAGCCCGAGAAAAATTCTGTGGCAGTACCGTCCAGTAGGGCTTGTTTGTTGGCATTTACTTTGGTATCGCACGTGGATAGGTAGTATGAGCCATGAGCCCTGTCTTCGTCCACATATTCCAATCCATGCTGAGGAATAGAGCGTTCCTCAATTGTTTTTCTCAGGTTCTCTTCCGAAAGCCATTTGTGGATTTGTTTTCTCAATGCTTGTTCGCTATTGTTGGGGTTCAGCACCAAGTTCCCGTCTAGGTCTCTCTTTTCCTTGTCGGGTTTTAGCGGGAATGCACCAATGCCGATTTTCTCGTTAGCGGTTTGATAGTGATAGCTGCCGTCCTCCATGGCGTTGTTGTCCACATTGCCTGGAAACAGCACATATCCTGCCACAATCTCCTTCCTCAAACCTTCCGACTGATTGTAGTATATGGCATCGCGATACCTATGCAACTGGTTAACGGCATCTGATGGTGGCACTTGCTGGCCTTTAATGAGCTTATCATGCACCCTGTACTTGGCATCAAAAAGGTATGTGTATTTCACTTCGTCGTTCTTGTCTTTCGAGAGGCGAAGCACAATGTCCGGCCGTTGGACTGTAGTGAGCGATGCTGTACCCTCAATCTTTGACGACTCCTCATCGTCATCAACCTCCGCCTCGGCATTATACGACACAGATGCCAGTTCCACGCCACCTTCGTTGATAAAGGCCACAGACCCGCCATGCACCAGCTGTGGAATGAATTCGCTTGAAAGCACCTTTCCATTTGATCGGCTCTGCACGTTCATACCCATTTCTTCCATCACTTCACTTACAAGGTTCTTTACCTTGATAAAACACCATATCTCGTACAAGTCACTGATGTCCTTAACTTCCAGTCTCAGCACTCCATCAGCCAATTCGTAGCCTTGCTGCAGCTCTATCCATTTTTCCAAGATGGTCTTATAGCCCATGCCTTGCTTCATCACCAGCGAGTCCTGTGAAAATCCTTTGAACTGACCCACACCTCGAAAGAACGAGTGATTTGTCATTCTCAACAGTTCGTCCTCCATATCCTGCAGATTGGGAGTCACCCTATCGGGATTCGTAAGCCGTAGTGCTGTCATGATATGGTTGCGAATGGACACAAACTTATGCAGCATTTGGTTCAAGGCATATTTCAAAAATCGGTTCTCCACCGTGTCGTGGCTCAAGACCAACTCCTCGGTGCGATAAAGATATGTGGGGCAATCTCGGTGCATTACATACTCGTTTTCCAACTCTAAGGGCATAGATGCCATACGTTCGGCACGTTCGTATTTTGCCACCGGGCGCAGACGCCGCTTAGGACGTTCGATAATCAGTCTTGCGTTGCAGAGTATATCTTCGTAGCACGAACGGAACACTTGCCACCATATAAGGTCGGTGCTGTCGCTATTGCCTCGCCTATAATTGAGGTAGGTGTCTTTCAGAAACGAGTAACTGAGCATGGCGTACTCATATTCCACGTCGGCGATGATAGTGCGCAAGTCGCTGCGATAGTCTAGCTTATAGCTAAGCACCTCTGTCTCGAAACCAAGTTCGTGCCAATCCTCGCTTCCTTGCATTCTGTAGCGGAAACGAAAGTCTGTCTCGCCCACTTGGTTCTTAAAGTTGAGAGTGCCGTATAGCTCGCCCTCGTCACTTATCACTTTGCCCTTCCTTCCCTGCGATTCGGAGTTGTGACCAGCCAGTATCATATCAATATCAGCCAGCGTATGCGTCTTGCCTTTGACTATGATGGGGTAGTCTGTCTGCTCAAAGAACACAGCCTCTCGCCGCGTTTCTCCTGTTACCTCAGAGCCATCAGCAAATACAAAACGCACGTCGGGCTGGTCTGTAGCAAAACGGCTCATCATTCGAGAGCAGCCCTGCTCGTTGGTCCTGTCTATCTGCAAATTGGTCACCATCTGGCCTATTCTCTGAGCATGGTTGGCGCAAGAGAATTTCACCAAAATATCGTCGTTCTCAACCTTAAAATTGAATAGTTCGGCCATAAATTGACAGTTACCCGTTAACGTTGCTTCCCCTAGTTCCAGTACGACACAAAATGCTCTCTTCGCAGTTGTTCTAACATGCTGTCCAACTTGGCTATTGATCGGCATGAGTCATCCTTGCCCAATGTCTGGCTGATGATTTCGCGCAAGCATGATAGCAGCGTGGCTCGGCCGCCTTGCTTTATGTTTTCGTTATCATTCAGTTCAGCATCCGCCAAGCGTTTCTCGCCTTCCAGTACCGTCAGTTTGGCTTCGTCGCCTTCCAAGCGGCTGAGAATCTTCATCAGCGTAAACTCGTCCATGGCTGCCTGCCAATTGTTCATGCCGAAATCGTTGGCGGCCTGGACGTATATCAACGCCTCGTTGGCGGCGCGATAACCAAGTTTATATGGAGTGCCATCCAGCAAAAGATTGATACGCTTTAAGTATGCTATCACTTCAGCCTTTCCTTCGGGGGCAACATCAGTTTCGAGCGCACTCACATGGCGGTTTACTAGCAGGTCGTTTAGCTTGTCGGCTCCTATCTCCTTAAGCATGGTTTGCAAGGCTTGGTCGGTGCTGCCCTCAAGAAAGGCATCATAGTCCACTTCGTTCATCTCTATGCTCATAGCTCGATCTAACACCTTGCGGGAGAACGAGAATGTGGTCTCGTCCATATTCACAGTGCCTATCACCATCAAGTTCTCTGGCAAGGTCACACCTTTGGTCTTGAAGTGTGCCACCACATTACTCAGTTCCGTTCCTACGTCGGCTGCGCTGAACTCAGGAAACAACTCGTCAATCATAGTACCACCAATCGAACCAAAGCTGTCAAAGGGCTGCACAATGGGGTCGGTAATATACCCGCTTTCGTCCTTGCTACGGCTTTCAATTGCACTCAGAAATTCGGCAAAGTATTCCTCAACAGGGGCTAGGTTCATCTCGTCCAGACACAGGAAGAATGGCACTTCGGGGTTCTGCCAAGCCTTCGCAACAAAGCGGATAAATGGTGTGAACACATAGTGCGGTGTGGGAATGTTGCTCAAATATCCCACCACGTCCATAGAATTGTGCCAGTTGGGTTTCACCTGTATCAGCTCGAAGTTTTCCGGTTTATGCAGCATCCACCGCTCGGTGTCGAAATTTGAGCAATCCCAACCCTTGTTATACTTCTGCTGAAGTTCCACCGTGGTAGTGGCTTGCGCCAATTTACGCACCAGCCTACTCTTGCCTGTACCTGAGATGCCAGCTAGAAGGAGGAATGGTTTGGTGCGGAGTGCGGGTAGGAATGATATCTCTTTGGTGTTTATCTTGTCCGATTTGGAGTCGCTATTTGTGCTTTCTAATAAAGTTGTCCTGAGTTTTGGTGGATGAATGGCGATGTCAATTTCAGAACCTGTGGAGTCAAAGAAATGCCAATCATCAGAGTTTAATTCTAAGAACAAATATTGGTTATGATACTTTTTAACCTTTTCTAGCCATTCATGAACGTATTGTTCTTGGGTGAAATTTGATTCGTCAAATCGTGCAACAATATATTTACCTCTTGCCCAGCCTGCATTTAGCCTATTGGTTTTTGAGAATAATTGGCTTCTGTTTATTTCGGTATAGAGGTCTTCTTGGGTTGAGCTGGCATCATTATTATACCCATTATCTTGCAACAATTTAATTATATCGTCTTTTTTCATGTATCCTTGATTTTTATTTTGGGTGGTTGCTAGAACTGTTCCCATTCATTTGGCTCTTTCTCTATAAATAGTGTTTGGTCATCAAATGCAACCAAATTCCATCCTTCAAGATAGCTGGAGAAGTCTACACCGTCATCAGAAAAACTTGCAATTACGTATTCGGCTCTTTTCCATCGTGCATTATTCCGATTGCCTACTTCACAGGTTAGCAAACTAGATCTCGAAATGTTAGAAAATGTTCCTAATACTGTTTGACTTTTGATTTCGTTGACCTTTCTTGATCGCAATAACACCACTATATCTCTGTATTCCATATTGCAAT
The DNA here is from genome assembly GCA_024400505.1 of Bacteroidales bacterium. Lineage (GTDB taxonomy): Bacteria > Bacteroidota > Bacteroidia > Bacteroidales > P3 > Colimorpha. Next base: position 5,322 of record JAKSMP010000040.1, read on the forward strand.
ATTATTGTTGTCCAATTCTTTCAGAGCGGAGGCTCCAAGGGGAAAGCCCATCAGGTATTCTGCATTTGCAGGTGTCGGTTTTCCAAAAACTTCTTTAAAGTTTCTACATCCTTGGTGTTTCATCATGGAAGGTGCGGAATAATTGGCCATAGTAGTGGGTGTGTGTACTAGACCGAAATCTTCTCCATACATGGATTTAATCCAAGTTTCCTGCTTCTCAAATACTGCAGATATCTCTTTAGGATTCGCAATCGGTTCAGAATACTCATGAGTTAGGTGTCGATTGACTAAGATTCTAAATACGGTGGCTGCTACTAGAGGTGATTGAGCATTACCCACCGCTGTCAATTGGGCTCTTCGGTTAGAGTCGTCAACTTTTTTGCCTATTTGGGTTGGTGAACTTTTCCAACAATTAGCCTTAAGTTTAGGAAGTGACGATATATGGTCAGCTAGTTTCTTGAAAATCTGCTTATCTTTTACAGCAAGAAGCCAATAGCGGCCTCGTCTATGGTCTGCACCAAGCTCTTGACATGACAATTTGCACAGTTCAACGTCATATCCGACTTCTATCAAGTCCTCTTTTGCCTTTGTGAGGGCTTTCAAAGTGACATTCTCCCCAAATACGATAGGTGCATTAGATTCTTGGGCGAATCTGTACATCTCACCCCAAAGATTTTTTGATGGAATATTTTTCCCGTGTGCGGCATGGCTAAAGGCTTGACATGGAAAGCCACCACAAAGTACATCAAAAGAGTATTCGAAAGGTTTTCCACTCAATTTAGTTAGGTCACCATATACTTCAAATTTGTCCATCCAGCCATCTTTCTGACGCTGCTTAAGGACGTTTTGGCAATACTCGTTTATCTCAACCCCACCACAACACTCATGACCTAATAGCTTGCCTCCATAAATACCACCACCTATGCCAGCGAACAAATGGAATTCTTTAATTTTTATATTAGAACTCATTTACTATGCGCTTTAGTGCGTATGCTTATCTATGAGGCTTACGGGCTAGAGCGGACAAAAAAGACGTGGACTTCACTAATCCACGTCTTGAGGCCGTCGGAAGCCCGTAATGCCAGATAAGTGCCGTCCACGCAAAGCGCAGACGTTCGCGACTTATTCATGGCATTACCTTACGAAATTTCCGACGTTTCAAGACGGTGCCGAATAAATAGCAAACGCTATGTTAATAATATGTTATGTATTAATTTACTTTTCTTTGTTTGTTCTTTTTCGTTCTAGTTAAACAATTTGTTTCTGGATGCAAAGATACATCTTTTTTCGGATATATGAAGATTATTTCACCACAACGGTAGGATTTATTTCTCCAAGTGACCATTCTGCTGTCTCGGTTCACAATCCGAAGAAGACTAGTCCACCTCCATCGGGTTTTCGATATCAATGGCTATGCCATTGGGGTGATGATAGAATTCTGCTAGGTGCGGAAGGGCTTTGTAGAGAAATGTTTCTGTCCTTTCTATGCTGTAGAAAAATTTGATAAAACAAATCCCGAACGTTTTTCTTATTATTCCGTCCGTCTTGCACGAAATGCAATGCGCTTGAATGCTCAAGGCAGCTGGGAATATGCTCACACTGGTTTCCAACCCACTCCCGCCAAAAGCAGAAAGGAATAATCAGCTTTACTGATTGTTCGTCATACAAGGGATGCCAGCCGGCATCCCTTGTATGGCTTTCAACCCCTACTTACGTATGGGCGCTATCGATGCTTTGGATGGCGGTTGGGGGTAAGCAACCTCCATCGTTGTCCGTTGCGTGGGGTTTGAATGGAGCATTTTTTTGGCTTGGGTCTTCGATGTGGCTTCGTTCTTCCTTCGCTCGGCCTTCGATGTGGCTTCGCTGAACGGGGTTCTGGAGCGAAGATGAACCCTAGCTCCATCGAAGGAGCAACCTAGGCGTTACCACGGCACTTCCATGCTCGATCCCCACCCTCCTTTACGGCATACTTCCACCATCCAACCACCATTCAGCAGCTATTTAGTCTTGAGAATCTTTATCGTGGTGGTTCCGTTTATTACCAGTAGATACTGGCCTGATGGTATTGCCTCTAGGTTGATATCAGACTCGTGGGTAGTGAGCAGCCGCTGGCCCGAAAGGTTGTAGAGTTCTGCACAGCTGAAGGTGCCATCGATGTGGAGCAGGTCGATAGTGGGATTGGGGTAAACCTGGATGGTGCTGCCATCGACCGCATCAATACCTTGGGGTTCGTCAGCTTCAAAATAAGCCACAAAGGTGCTGTCGGAGGTGACGCTTATGGTGCGGGGATTGTCGCTGTTGCCATCCTGCCAATGGAGGAAATGGAACCCAGCGTTGGCTGTGGCCGTGAGGGTGGCACTCTCGCCCTCGGCATAGCTGCCCGAGCCACAGACGGAGCCCATGGCCTCGTCTGCGCTTGACACGCTGATGGTATAGAACACCTCTTCGGGTTCGTCAGCTTCAAAATAAGCCACAAAGGTGCTGTCGGAGGTGACGCTTATGGTGCGGGGATTGTCGCTGTTGCCATCCTGCCAATGGAGGAAATGGAACCCAGCGTTGGCTGTGGCCGTGAGGGTGGCACTCTCGCCCTCGGCATAGCGGCCCGAGCCATAGACAGAGCCCATCGTATCAGCTGCACTAGTCGCCGTAATCATATAATAAATGGTGTCGGGAGTAGGTTGGATAAAATTGGAGAAATAGCTCCACTCGGACTGATAGGAGGCAAGGCTGCCTGCAGGGATGTGGACGGGAATTTGAGAGTTGACATTATAGAAGACTCTGTTGCCTAACGTGGGAGCCACGGTGGCAAGAGAGGTGATACCCGATAGTGCTTCGCACCAGGCAAAGGCACCTGTGCTGATGGAGGTGACTGAAGCGGGAATGGTGATGGTATCGGCAAGGGTGGCAAATATGCCAATGAAGGCATAAGTGCCGATGGCCGTTACATCGGCGGGGATGGTGGTGGCCCGGCATCCAGCCTCGAGGGTATTGGTGGCGGTGTGGATGATGGCGTTGCAGTTGTTGCGCGAGTCAAAATAGGGGTTGCTGGCATCAACCGTGATACAATCCAGAGACTCGCAGAATCCAAAGGCGCCATCGAATATCGAGGATACCGAAGCAGGTATGGCAAGAGTGTCGGAAGTTGCACCAGTAAACATGCCATTGAATGCATCCTCGCCAATGGCGGTCACGGTGGAAGGAATCGTAGTGGCGCGACAACCTGTGACGAGGGTGTTGGTGGCGGTGTGGATGATGGCGTTGCAGTTGTTGCGCGAGTCGTAAACGGGGTTGCCGGTATCGACAGAGATCGAGGTTAAAGCTCCACATTCAACAAACTGATCATCGCCAATTGAGGTGATAGTACTGGGGATAGAGACCCCGGTCAATTCGCTCGACTGAGAAAAGACGTAATCGTCGATAGCTGTAACGGTATAGGAGTTGGCCAAGGTTGAGTTGACTGTACTGGGGATAACCAGATTGCCCGAAATGGGAGTAGAACTGGGGCCTACTGCAATCAGCTTGACCTGTCCGCTACCAGTCACCTCATACATCAGCTGATGGCCACTGGGCGACACAGCATAGAAAGAAACTTGGGCATACGCTACCAAAGCCATAAACAGGCTCAACACAAGCAAAACTATTCTTTTCATTTTCTAATTGAATTTGAGTTACAAATGCAACTTCGTTTATAATATTTATTATTTAAAATCGGATGCAAAGATACACATTTTTCACCAAACAGCTTCAATCCGGGCATATTTTACACCTTTTTGAGACTGTTGTTCGCATCTTATTTTTGACAGAATGGGATTTTGATTTGCGCGTCGATATATTGCAATAACTCAAAGTGGGGACTTCGCTTGAATGCCTTGCGGCATGGACCTCGCAGGGTGCACTTCTCCGCTTCGCTATCGGCAGCCCTCCACCGAAGGCCTGCCTTCACCCTGGCGAGGGCCAGTCTTACAAACAAAAAAATAATCACACTCAAGCGAACTTGGTGTGATTATCGTTTTTTGTTTGTGACTCCTGCAGGATTCAAACCTGCAACCTTTTGATCCGTAGTCAAATGCTCTATTCAGTTGAGCTAAGGAGCCGCGATAAATATAAGTTATTAACAAGTGACTCCTGCAGGATTCAAACCTGCAACCTTTTGATCCGTAGTCAAATGCTCTATTCAGTTGAGCTAAGGAGCCAAATCCGCTTTCTTTATCTCTCAAAAGCGGTTGCAAAAGTACACAGAATTATTGACATAAACAAATATTTTTTCAATTTTAGTTAAAGATTGCTTATATCAATCTAATTTTGCGACATTTACAAAATGATATTTTTTGCTTTACCTCATGTTGGAGGGTTTGCATTTATATACTTCGCGGTAAAGAATCTCACGAATTTCATTAAATTCTTCATCGTCAATTTCGTATTTTGTCATAACTATCATGGGTACAGTCACTTGGTCGCCATGATAGGAGGGCTGGAGATAATCCTGAGGATTGGTCTGGAGGCCCATACTGGTGTAGAAATCAATACGATACTCTGATGTTTCATCGTGAGGATGCTCCACCTCTAGCACCACCTGCTGGGTTTGCTGCGAAAGGAAGTTGAGAAACACAGCCTTGCCCAGCCCCATGTTGCGGAGGTCTTCGTGGATGGCAAAATGCTCGATATAGACAAATTCATCAAAGGTCCAGTAAGAGAGGATACCTACTGGTTCGTCGCCTTCATCGCTTTCATTGGTGGCGACCATGAAATGAAATTTTTCTTTGTTACGATGCTTCAACTCCCCGAAAGGAGGTCGTTCTTCGTCGGGGAAAGCTGATTCGAAAAGATCTTTGGCGAAATGCGGGTGATCGGATTGCGAAAGGTCTGTTAGTTGGATCATTTTATATTTAGGGTAAATTACTAATTAATCGAAAAATTTGAAATTGTTGACGTTGAATCGAAGGAACACCGTATGCTGGAAAGCATAGCAGTCGTCCTCATTGTAGTTGGCAAACTTGGTTTGCATATAATAGCAGCTATAGCCCAAATCGATGGTGCCCACCTGGCTGAGATAGCTCAAGGCCACGGTGAGGAAATCGCCAAAGCCTATCTTGCCTTCATTCATATAATCGTAGGAGCCAATGCCGCTGTAGGGGCTGGAGCCGTTCCACACATCCAAGATGCTATAGGTTTGTCCGCCCACGCGGATGCCGTTTTTCATCACCTTGGTGCTATTGATGTTCACGCCCAAGTCAAGCTCCAATTCCATCAAATCGGTAAGGGGCACTCGCTTGGTGATGCCAAAATCGATAAGGGTGCGTTTTTCGAGACCGAAGATGTCGGAGGTGACATACTGGCGGCTGCCCAAGATGCCTGACCCATTGCTGGACGAGATATTGAACTGGCCAGCGGCGGTGAGCTGCGAATAGTCGAAACGGAAGAGCCACCCCCAATTGCTGGGATAGACATAACGGAAACCCACACCCAGCTGATAGGTGAGGCGGTAATACATGTGAGGGTATTCGACCACGCTGAACTCGCGATAGCTGCCAATGGCTGAGGGCGAAATCAGGCCCTGTTCCACCAGGCTGTTCCAAATCTGCGTGCCATAGAGTTCGCTCTTGAGCACACGGTCGATGGTATTGCGATTATGGGCAGGATTGCCAGCATAGAAATCGGCCTGGCGATCGTTGGGCACCAGCAATCCAGCATCCACAGTTAGGTAAAGACCGCTCATGCGATCGGGCTTGGAGCCTTTTTTCTGTGCGAAAGCGGGCACAGCAAAAATAAGGAAAGCAAGGAGAAGAATGGATACTGATTTGGTCATAGGCTGTGCTGGTGATTTTGGATGATTTGAGCCATGAGTTGACGGGCTCTGAGGAGTTGAACCTTGACTGTGCCCAGCGGCATGCGCATTTGTTTGGCTAGTTGTTCGTAGCTCAATTCTTCGTAATAGCGCAGCTTCACAATCTTGCGGTAGCGCAGCGGCAGTTGTTCCACCACTTCTCGGATCAAGGCCCCTCGCTGGGTGCCTATCATGGCTTCTTCGGGGTTGGCTTCGTGCGATGGCAGGGGAAATTCGTAAGTTTCGCCATCGGAACTGACCGAGATGGAACTGAGCGTCACGGTGTCCATGTGCCTTCGTCGAATGTAGTCGATGCCTTGGTTGCTGGCAATGGCGAAGAGCCAAGTGGAAAATGTATTCTTGGGAGAATAGGTATGCAGTTGGCTGAAGGCTTTGCCGAAGGTCTCTAGGGTGAGGTCGTCGGCATCCATCGGGCTGTGAGTCATGCGCAGGAGCATCAGATAGATGGAGTCGCGATAGTAGCCCATAAGGTCGGCATACGCTCGCTGGTCGCCTTTCTCTCGGGCGGCCAGGACTAGTTTGTAGTCCCGCTGGGCTTTTTCGTTCTGTTGGAATAATTCCATGATTAGACTCCGACAAACAATCTTTTAGCTCGATTATTTCTTAGGTAACGGAGATATTGCCAAAATAGTATTTGCTACTAAAAAATAAATTTCCAATAGGGGCTGGAGCCAATAAACTGCGGGCTTGATGCCCAAGCGCGCTGTGCTTTGGGCGGTGGCTACAATACCCCACACAAGTTTCACTAGCAAGGCGGCTGCCAGCACCTCCCAGGGCATGGTGCCCATCAGCAGCAAGGCAATACCTAGGAGATAGAAAAGCGCTACATTGAGGTTGCGCATCAGCCGGCTGGCTTTGAGTCCAAAGCCATAGAAGCGATGGGTGTAGGAGCGATGTTTGCGATAGGAATGCCAGTCCGACAAGTTCTTTTGGGGTTGCACCATGGTGAATGCATTGGGGGTTATCACCACGTTGGTATTCTTGCCCGTGGCATTTTGGTTCACAAACATATCGTCGGTGCCGTCGGGGATATTATAGTGATAGATGAAACCGCGGTTTTTCATGAACATGCTTCTGCGGTAGCTGAGGTTGCGACCATTGGCGGTGAAGGGGCGGTGCATGATGGCTGCAGCCAGATATTCCACACTGTAGTCGAGGTTGTCGTATTGCTGCAACAGGTTGAAAAGGCCTTTCTTGCTCTCGATGCCGCAATAGCCCAACACCATCTGGGTGTGCTTGGAGCAATAGCCAGCCACCATCTCTTTTATCCAACTGAAATTGGTCAAATCCAAGGGCATGCAATCGGGGTCGGCCAGCAGCAGGATGTCGTTCTTGGCAGAGGTGATACCCATGGACATAGGATATTTCTTGCCCAGGTATCCGTTGGCATTTTCGCGAATGGTGACCACCTTCAGATTGGGGTAATTATCAGCCAGCAGTTGGAGCACAAACTGGGTGTCGTCGCGCGACATATAGTCCACCACCACCACTTCGAAGTTGGGGTAGTCCTGCTCGAGCAAATATACCAGATTGGAGCGAAGCCATTCGCCATCGTTTTGGGATGTCAACACCACCGACACGGGAGGGGTGGAACCGGCCGGAATTGCATCCTTTTTGGGAGGTTTAGCCCCCTTGTAATGACCCACGCGGAAATAGAAAATGCCATAATAGAGGCACAAAACAATGAAACTTGCACCCATCAGACATGTAAGCACGAGGGTGTAAGGGTCTGTAAGAATATGCGAAAAGTCCATTTGCATGAATAATATTACGGATTGCAAAAATAAGAATAATTTCGATTTTTTTTGTATCTTTGCATCACGAAATATTAACCAATTGTTGATAACTCATTTTCATGAGTCATTGAGGAGTTGACATTTATGACATTTGATATTATAAAAAAAGATAATAAAACTAACGCGCGGGCGGGCGTGATTCATACTGACCATGGCGACATTCCCACCCCTATCTTCATGCCCGTGGGCACAGCCGGAAGCGTAAAAGCTGTGCATCAGCGCGAGCTGCGTGAGGATGTGGATGCCAAGATTATCCTGGGCAACACTTATCATCTCTACCTCCGCCCGGGGTTGGACATCCTCAAAGCGGCTGGCGGCTTGCACGGTTTCAACGGATGGGAACGCCCGCTGCTCACCGACAGCGGCGGTTTCCAGGTATTCTCTCTCTCCGACAGCCGCAAAATCAAGGAAGAAGGTTGCACTTTCCGCTCCCATATCGACGGTTCGAAACACCTTTTCACCCCCGAGCGTGTGATGGACATTGAGCGAATCATAGGCGCCGACATCATGATGGCTTTTGACGAGTGCTGCCCCGGCGATGCCGATTTCAGATATGCCAAGAAATCGATGGAACTCACCCACCGCTGGCTCGACCGCTGCTGGAAACGATTCAACGAGACCGAACCGCTCTACGGCTATCACCAGAGCCTCTTCCCCATCGTGCAAGGTTGCCAATACACCGACCTCCGACGCCAGTCGGCCGAATACATAGCCTCCAAGGAGGCCGAGGGCAATGCCATTGGCGGCCTGGCTGTGGGCGAACCTACCGAGGTGATGTATCAGATGATAGAAGTTGTGAACGAAATTCTGCCCAAGGACAAGCCCCGCTACCTGATGGGCGTGGGCACTCCTGCCAACCTGCTTGAAGGTATTGAGCGCGGCGTGGACATGTTCGACTGCGTGATGCCCACCCGCAATGGCCGCAACGGACTGCTGTTCACCGCCCACGGCACCATCAACATCAAAAACAAGAAGTGGGAGACTTGCTTTGAGCCTATCGACCCCGAAAGCCATGCCGAGTGCGACCGGGTTTATACCCTTGCCTATCTCCACCACTTGATCAAAGCCGAGGAGATACTCGGACTCCAAATCTGCTCCATCCACAACCTCACCTTCTACCTATGGCTTGTCACCCAGGCACGTGAACACATTGTGGCGGGAGATTATTACGAATGGAAATCGGCCATCCTACCTGAGCTTGGCCGCAGATTATAGTTAAAAACACTAAAATCTTGCAGCAAAACGCAAATTTGTGTGTCATCCATATCACTAAAAACAAAATATCATCAATATGAAACGAAGTTTACTCTTCATCGCACTTCTTTTATGCATGGGCATCAGTTCTGTCATGGCACAAAACAACAGCGCATGTCCAGGCCTTCACAACCCCAGCAACTTCAACTCCACCCCTGGCGGTAGAGGGTCATGGTCGGCCCGCGTGGGCGACCGTGTGACTGGCACAGGCGGCAGCACGGGCAGCAATGTGTTGAGCACATGCGCTCGTCCCAACAAAACTCCCATCCGCGGCAACAGCATCCTTTCTTCCACCTATTATTCGGGCTATTGCACCCACCGCTGCGGCTCTTGCAACCAATGCGACCTTTTTGATGCTCACGACCAACGATTCAGAATCTATACATCTGACGACCAAGGCCTCGACCTCTTCACCGTCAACGCTGCAGGTCAAGGCATGATGCGCATCCCCACCCATCTGGGGCACAATTCCAGCATACGACTGGGAGACATGCGCACCACAGGCACATCTGTGACTGATATTAGCCAAAACGGCAACGACAAGGGCTCCGAAGCTTTGTTCTACACCATGCTGGTCACTTCGCAGAACTCTTTGCTCTTTATCGACTACGCCATCGTGGCTTGCAAATATGCCCACACCCCCTATGATGCAGGAGAGTTCACCATCCGTGTGTGTGGCAAAAACCCCACCACAGGCCAATGGAATAACTTCCCCCTCACCGACAGCCTTTGGTTCAATGTGCCTGCCCCCTCATTCAGCGGTGCTCTGCCTGCTCCTTGGGTTGATGGTCGCCCCGGTGTTTCGGCCGGCGCCACTTTCTGCGGCTATTGCTACAAACCTTGGACCCGCGTGGCCATCAGTTTGCTCAACTATCTTTACGACTCTGTGCGTGTGGAGATGTACACCTCCGACTGCCTCTACAATGTTGACCCCATCTATGCCTACATTGCAGGAAGCTGCCAGCCTATGACCATCACCACCTCGGGTTGCCCCGGCGGCTCTTCCACTGCCGTTGACACACTCCGCGCACCCGAGGGCTTGCTCTCCTACACCTGGTATGTATCCTCCGATGGCTATGAAGGCAACACCAGCAATGTTGAATTCATGAACACCCTCAATTTCCGCCAAGTGCAAGCCTCCAGCACCAACAACATGTATGTGTCTCAGCTTGCCGACTTCATCACCAACACCGGCGACACCGTGGGTACCACCACCTATAAATGCGTCATGACCTCTGCCATGGACCCCGAGAAACCTTTCCAGTCGGTTTTGTATGCCACCGTCAGCAACACCAAGCCTATCATCAAAGCCGTTTTCACCCCCAATTGCGACAGCACCGTGTCCTTCGACGGCTATGGCCAGATTCGCTATCAGGGTGCCAACGCTCCCCATCTTGTTGACAGCCTCACCCGTTGGGATGTGCACCAAGGCAGCACCGACGACACACCCATCATCGGTACTGTTTATGGCAAAAACACCAAGTTCAAATTCTACGACACCGACGTCCACTGCGTATCTGTCACCATGGTCACCGAGGATAGCAGCTGCTACACCACTCGCCCCATGACTGTCACCCCCATGCTGCCTCCCCACAACATGCTTGACATCGACAAGCACACCCTTTGCGTGGGCGAAACTGCCAGCCAGAGCGAACCTGCCACCATCACCGACAATACTGAGGACATCGTCTCTCGCATCTGGATTTTGGGCAACGACACCATCGACTCTCGCAACGCTGGCAACACCCTCAACAGCACCCGCGTTGTCACCCGCACTTTCACCGACTTTGAGAATCCCATCACTCTTATCACCTTTGCCGAGAGCGGTTGTTCCGACACCGTTTTCGACACCATCTATTTCTTCCACGACCCCGAAATCACATATTCCAACGATACCATCGTTTGCAATGGCCATGAGGCACATGTGGTGGCCTCCACTCCTGTTGAGGGCTGCACCTTTGCTTGGTATCGCCATCGCAATCAGGCAGGCGAATCGCCCATCTGCACAGGCAACACCCTCATGGTACACCCCACCCAGGCCCACACCAAGTACTATCTCAAAATCACAGCTCAAGCAGGCTGCGAGGCATGGGATAGCGTCAATGTCCATCTCCTCTCCACTTCCATCACCTCCAATCCTGCCAATGCCAAGTTCTGCCCCGGCGACACAGTTCTCCTCACAGGCAATGGCGCAACCAGATATTTGTGGTATTCTGTGCCCGACGATCCTGGTCTTGCAGGTCAAACCGAGAACAGAACCATTGCCGTTGCTCCTGCTCAGGACACCCGCTACTATTTGATTGGCTATGCTGCCGACAGCTGCGACATTGCTGCCATTGACATTCTGGTTCAGCGCGTAGAACGTCCCGTGCTGGACTTCTCCTACAGCCCCAACTATATCGACACCGAGGTGCCTGTGGTCAATTTCACCGACAATTCCCTCAACCGCGCTTCCACTCAATGGTACTTTGGCGATGGCGGTCAAACCTCTGGCCAATCCGTCACTCACCATTTCGACATCTATGCCGACCAAGCCAACTCCATCCAGCTGGTCAGCTACAACGAGCTTGGTTGCTCTGTTGACACCACCTTCTGGATTCGTATCGACACCTTCGGCTTCTATCGCCCCAATGTGTTCACCCCCACCAAAACCAACAACAACCTCTTCTCCATCGTCACTCCCAACCAGATGGAGTCCTTCCACATTGCCATCTACAACCGCCGTGGCTTGCTTGTCTTCGAGAGCGACGACCAGCATTTCACATGGGATGGTAGCCGCAATGGCGAACCCATGCCCACAGGCGCCTACACCTATGTGATCACCTACAGCCGCTCTGGCAGCAAATCCGAACAGCGACTCCGTGGCACTGTGATGTTGGTGCGATAGTTTCTAAAATTATTTATTAATGATACAATAATAATATTATGATCAAACATTGGCTATCTAATGCCCGTTATGCCAGCCTCATGCAGAGCCTCATGCCTGCCATGCTGGCAGTGGTGCTCAGCATTGGCGCCAACGGTTTCTGCTGGTGGACCGCCGTCCTTGCCATCATCGGGGTGTTAGCAGCACACCTCACCTCCAACCTCCTTGATGATTATTTCGACTACAAAGCCGACATGCTGAAAGACCGCGAGCAAGTGGTGCGTCGCGGCATCAAGGCCTATACCGCCAAATATCCCTATCTCACCGACGGCTCAGCTTCAGTCAATCAGTTGCGCCTTGCCATTGGCATCTTTGCACTCATTGCCGTGGTTTGCGGTTTGGCCGTGGCCATCCATTGTGGCTGGCAGATTCTCATCATCGCCGCCATGGCAGGTTTCATCGGCTTCTTCTACTCAGCTCCTCCAATCAAATTCTGCTATTGGGGCATGGGCGAATTTGTCACAGGTCTTATCTTTGGCCCGCTGCTCATGATGGGCGTCAACTGGGCTGCCACCGGCTCTCTCCATTGGGACATGCTCTACATTTCCATTCCCATCGGTATGCTGGTGATGAACATCCTTTACACCCACAGCATGATCGACCTTGAGGGCGATGCCGCATCCGACAAAACCACCCTTGCCCGCCTCATGCACTATTCCTGGGCAAAGTTGCTCATGAGTTTCATTCTCAACTTCGTCCCCTACGCCATCATCGTTATAGGCGTACTGCTGGGCTTCTTGGATTGGAAATGCCTCTTCGTGCTCATCGTTTTGCCTCGTTCGATCTGGCTCTTTTGGTCGCTCATCAAATTCCAGCAGGGTGCCGACTTCTCAGCCGAAATGGAGCATCCCCGCAAATGGCTCGGTCCCATGCTGCCCAACTGGGAGAATGTGCGCAAATCGGGTCTCGATTGGTTCCTCATCCGTTGGCTCACCTGTCGCAATATCGTCAGCGGCTTTTGCCTTGTCATCATCGTGGTCAAACTCATTATACTTATCTTCTAGCATCACACCATGGCTTCCCACATTTCTCAACTATGCTATCTGGCACAATGGTTCGTCAGGGCCAAATTCTTTGGCCGTCGCGCCCCCATGCAAAGCGTCCTGTTCATCTCCGACCGATGCAACCTCTCCTGCAAGCATTGTTCAGTCTATAACCACACCAACCCCATCACCAAAACCTACGAACAAATCCGCCAAGAACTCCTCTACTGCTACAGTCTTGGGTCTCGTTTTGTAGATTTCGAAGGGGGCGAGCCTTTCCTCTGGCGCGATGGCGACAAGACCGTGGACGACCTCTGCGACCTTGCCCATCAGCTGGGTTTTTTCAGCTGCACCATCACCACCAACGCCCAGAAACCATTTCCCAACAGCCATGCCGACTCCATCTGGGTCAGCCTCGACGGCGTTGGACAGTATCATGAGCGTGTGCGTGGCGAGGGCACCTTTGCCCGTTTGGAGCAGAACATAGCCTCGGCCAATCACCGCGCCCTCAGCGTATCCATGTCGGTCAACACGCTCAACCAAGAGTGCCTTACCCAGGTGCTAGACTATGTAAAGAATAGTCCCTACATCTCGCAAATAGCCTTCAACTTCCACACCCAGTTTCCAGGGTCTGAGTATCTCACCCTCCCCCAGGCCGACCGCGAGCGAGTTATCGACACCATCATCAGCTACAAACGCAAAGGCTATCCCGTGATGAACACTTGCGCCGGTCTGCGCAAGATGAAGCAACTCAATTTCAAGAAACGTTGCTGGATGACCAACTATGTGCTCACCGATGGTTCCAAACATTCCATCCCCGTGTGTGGCGAGGCTGATGGTTGCCAACATTGCGGTTTTTCCATGGCTGGCGAGATGGCCAGCCTCTTCCAATTCCACCCCGAGGTGATCTTCGCCGGCCTCAAACTGCGCGTCTAGCCCCTCCCCTATTCTCCCTCCACACTTATGCAGCACAATCTCCATTTCCTAGCCTTGCTTGCAGCCCTATTCTTCCTCCATGGCTGCAATCAACATCAAGTGCCCAACCAGGAGGAAGTGCTTCACCTCATTTCTGTCATCCCCGACCACAAGATATTCCCTCACACACAGGAATATTTTACCCCCGAATACTACAGTGCCTTGAGTGAGGCGTGGGCGCTGCCTTCCGATGCCATTGGCGAAATAGGCAGCGACGAATGGCTCTACTACTTCATCTCTGGCAACGGCGACTGCGACGATTTCCGCATCGAGAACATATCACTCACCAGCGGCAATCCCATCTTGGTCACGTTCACCACCTATCATTGCGGCATGGCCGACACCCACACCCTGCACCTCCAGCGACTTCATCGTCATTGGGTGGTGGCCGACTTCGACTCCACCCTCACCCAACTCAAGCAGTACATTGCCCATCAGCGCAGCTATTTCCAATCCCCGGCATGGCGGCAGTATCTCCAGCAATGCGATCCACCTGCTGCCCGAGCCCGCCAACGAGAGATAGAACTTTACTTCCAACGTTACCCCTTATAAATCACAAATAAAAAAGAGTCGGCCACCTTGCGGTGGCCGACTCTTTTTATATCAATCCTAGTCAACTACTAGATCATCTCAGCAGCAGCCTGGATAGCTTTGTCCAAACCTTCCAGATTCTTGCCACCTGCAGTAGCATAGCCGGGCTGTCCGCCGCCGCCGCCTTGGATTTCCTTGCCAGCGGTGCGCACAATATTACCAGCATTCTTGCCAGCATCCACACGGTTCTGGCCCAATGCCACCATCAAAGCGGGTTTCTCGCCAAAAGCGCTGCCCAACACCACGGCCATATCGGGGTACTGGCTGCGCAGCTGCAACATAGCATCGCGCAAGAGGCCCAAGTCGCCATCATATCGCTCCACTATTACCGCATTTTCCTTCAGTCTGTCGGCAAAACCGCGGGCAATGGCTTTCACCTGTTCTTTCTGTATAGCGTCCAGCTGTGCACGCAGCGCAGCATTGTCGTCTTGCAGCTTCTGCACAGCAGCGGTCAAGTCTTTGGGGTTCTTCATCAATTCCTTCAGCGCATCCAGCTGATCCTGCATGTTGTTGGCATACATCTCAGCAGCAGCGCCTGTCACAGCCTCTATACGGCGCATACCAGCAGCCACAGCACCCTCGCTCACAATGCGGAACGAACCGATGTGGCCAGTGTTGGCAATGTGCGTACCGCCGCAAAACTCAACACTCTCGCCGAATTTCACCACGCGAACAAACTCGCCATACTTCTCGCCAAAGAGGGCCATAGCACCCAACTTCTGTGCCTCGGCAATGGGCATAGCTCTGTGCTCTTCCAATGCAATGGCATGGCGGATATCAATATTCACTTGCTTCTCCACCTCGCGGATTTCCTCATGGGTGAGCTTGGCAAAATGAGAGAAGTCAAAACGCAAGCGTTGGTCATCAACGCTGGAACCCTTCTGCTCCACATGGGTGCCCAACACATTGCGCAAAGCTTTGTGCAGCAAGTGGGTCGAAGAGTGGTTGCACTCGATGGCAAAACGGCGGCATTTGTCCACCTCAGCCTTATAAGTCCCGTCCAAGTGTTCGGGCAACTTATTCACGATATGGATAATCAGGTTATTCTCTTTCTTGGTGTTGATGATGGGCACCATCTCGCCAGCGGGGTGAGTGAGCGAACCTTGGTCGCCCACCTGGCCGCCACTCTCGCCATAGAAAGGAGTGCGGTCAAACACCAATTGATAAAACTCCTTGTCCTTCACCTTCACATGGCGATAACGGGCAATCTTCACCTCGGCAGTCAGCTCATCATAGCCCACAAACTCCTGGTTCACACCTTCCATCAATTCCACCCAGTCGTCATTCTCCACTGCGGCGGCAGCGCGTGAGCGGTTCTTCTGCTCTTCCAATCCTTTCTGGAAACCATCCATATCCACGCTCCAGCCCTTCTCGCCAGCCATCAGCTGAGTCAGATCCACAGGGAAACCGTAGGTGTCGAACAGTTCAAAAGCAAAAGCGCCATCAATCACCTTCTTGGCGTTGTCATTCTTGGCAATATAATCCTCAAATCGGTTGATACCGTTGGCAAGGGTCTTCAAGAACGACTGCTCCTCCTCCAGAATAATGCGGCGGATCAGTTCCTGCTGCTTCACCAACTCGGCATACTGGTGACCCATCTGACTCACCAATGTGCTTACCAATTCGTTGATAAAGGGTTGCTTGAAGCCCAAGAAAGTATAGCCATAACGCACAGCACGGCGCAGGATGCGGCGAATCACATAGCCAGCCTTGGCATTGCTGGGCAGCTGACCATCGGCAATGCTGAACGACACAGCTCTCAGGTGGTCGGCAATCACTCGCATAGCCACATCGGCATCGCGGTTCTCGCCATAAGTCTTGCCAGCCTTGCGAGCAATCTCTTGGATGAGGGGCTGGAACACGTCGGTGTCGTAGTTGCTCTTCTTGCCCTGCATCACCATGCACAGGCGTTCAAAGCCCATACCCGTGTCAATGTGCTTGGCCTTGAGGGGTTCAAGGGTGCCATTGGCCAGGCGGTTAAACTGCATAAACACCAAGTTCCAAATCTCAATCACCAAGGGGTTGTCCTTGTTCACCAGCTCAGCGCCAGCCACTTTGGCCTTCTCCTCGGGGTCGCGCAAATCCACGTGTATTTCGCTGCAAGGGCCGCAGGGACCTTGGTCGCCCATTTCCCAGAAGTTGTCCTTCTTGCTACCCTTCAATATGCGGCTTTCGTCAATATGCTCTTTCCAGTAGCCGTAGGCCTCCATGTCCATGGGCATATTATCCTTCTCGTCGCCGCCAAACACGGTCACATACAAGTTATTCTTGTCAATCTTCAGCACCTCGGTCAAGAACTCCCAGGCATAAGCAATGGCCTCTTTCTTGAAATAGTCGCCAAAAGACCAGTTGCCCAGCATCTCAAACATGGTGTGGTGGTAGGTGTCGTGTCCCACCTCCTCCAAGTCGTTGTGCTTGCCGCTCACGCGCAGACACTTCTGTGCGTCGCAGGCGCGGCTGTAGGGTGCGTTGGCATTGCCCAGGAAAATATCCTTAAACTGGTTCATGCCTGCATTAGTAAACATCAAGGTAGGGTCGTTCTTCACCACCATAGGGGCGCTGGGCACCACGTGGTGGTTCTTGCTCTCAAAGAACTTTAAAAACTCGCTGCGTATTTCGTTTGAAGTCATAATAATAATTTTTTTATTTCAATCTATGCAGTGGGAGGCACGCCTCGTGAGCGTCACACCCCCACCCCGCCAAGGGGTCAGAAATCGTCCCTCTCCACCATCAATATAGCGTTCTGTGGAACGATAAAATATTTTTCGTTGTTATACTTAATTTCAATAGCGTTCTTCAGCAGAAACAGAGCCAAGTCGCCGGGCTGCACCTGCAGGGGCAGGTATCGGGGTGCACGCTCGCGGCGGTTCCAATCCTCGCCATCGTCCATATCGGGCAGCGGATAGCCGGGGCCGCATTTGAGGATGTAGCCGCTCTGCACATTCTCTTTATCCTGGTATCCAGCAGGCAGATAAAGGCCGCTGCGGGTTCGGTCGGTGGAGTCGCTGGGCTGAATAAGCACCCTGTCGCCCACCACTATAATCTTATCTAAATTAGTATTCATATATAATAAAAACAAAGTGCAAAAATACGATTTTTTTCTGGAATAAAAGGATAAGTAATGATAAAAAAATAACTCGACAATCTAAGCCAAATCCTATCAACTTATTATTTAATCATTACTAAAAATAATCAACACCCGCTAAACAACTGTTGAACTGATTTTTGTTGAACTGTTGATTTGAAGAGTCCCCATCTTCAAATCAACAAAAAACATTGCGACGAACGAATTGGAAACGAATGGTGGCTATTCGTTCATCGTAACGAACGAGACTGCTTTTCCGAACCGGCATTTGAAAAAATTATTACCCGTTGGAAGAATAAATTTACTTTCAGTCTCGATTCTTTGCCTTGGCTAAGAGAGGGTTCCGAAGCCGAGGAGTCTTCAAAAAAAAGCAATAATAATGCGTCTAAAGCCTTTAAAAATGTTGGTAGTAGAACGATTGGGACAGGAATTTTGGTTTATAATAGTTTGAATTGTAACGCCTTGTAGCTTTCTGAGAGACTGATGCTTGGTCTGAACCCATTTATATTAGAAAAAAAATGTATCTTTGCAATCTACTTGCGAGCATCAAATGCCAGCAATTCTGCCATTTTGCAGGGGCAAGGCGGTCGGGCTCTAAAGCAAAGAATGGTATATAAAAAGAAAATATCCAAAAATACTAAAACGTATCATTATGAAAAATCAGTACCAATCACCCGAGATCAAACTCATTGAAGCGGTCGTTGAGAACGGCTATGCTCTTAGTCACCCCAGCCAGACACCTGTCCATGGCACAGAGGCCTTTACCAACTCTGGCGAAGAATTCTCCCTCATCTAACCCTCAAATCACATGCACATTATGAAGAAAATCAGCATTCTTTTTGCAGCCCTCGCTACCATGGCAATGGGCTTTGTATCCTGTCAGAAAGAGGAGTCTGCCACCATGACTTTTACTGCCCACACCGAGACCGATGGGTCGAAAACCCTTATCAACGGCGAGGGTTATTTTGAATGGCAGAACACCGACGTGGTGAGATTTGTCAGCCCAGGAATTTATGATTATAGCGTTACCCCCCGCAGCAGCGACCCCACCTGGGCCGAACTCACTGGTCCCAATATGGGCGATGGCCCCTATATCGCTTTTTATCCTGCCGACATCATCTCTTATATTGAATGGGAAATGGATGAAAGTGTTATACGTGTACTTAATCTGTATAATGAAATGTATGTTGTTGGTTTGACTAATACCCAGCACACCCCCGATGGCCGCCTGTCATGCGCCCCCATGGTTGCCTTATCCGCCACCACCAACCTACAGTTCACCAATTTATGCTCGGCCATCCGCGTGTGTATGCCTGCCGGTGCTCCCGCCATCAGCAGTATTGACGTGGAAGCTGACCAGCCCATCAGTGGTGGCTTCGTCGTAGCCACCGATGCCGAGGGTAAACAATACTGCCGTTCAGACGAGAATTTGTTGCATCGCAATACTTGCACTCTGGCAATCGACAATCCGCAGTCATATTCCGCAGAGCATTACTACTATATCACCCTGCCCGTAGGCACCTACCACAATATCACCCTCAACTTCCACGACGCCGAGGGTCATGTGGCCACCAAGTCCATCTCCAGCAACAATGGCATGAGCCTTCGCCGCAGCCAGTTCACCACTTTGCGCGTGACAGGCGAGTTGAATTTCGAATAATGCGTGTTGCTTGCTCTAGACACCATTACATTTTATTGACATACATGTCAGTAGCATAATACAAAGCGCTTCCGCCAACTCTGTAGTGGCGGAGGCGTTTGCTTTATTCTTAAGCGGCATCCTATAGAGGCTGACAACCTCAGCACGGAGTTCTAATATCCCCAAAATAAGCGTGGCAGATTCCTGCGAATCTGCTTTTTGAAAATAGCCCCCTTCGCCCCCCTTTCTTCCCCTGCATTAGAGCCTCGGCAAAGAATTTTCATCTTACACTGTTTACTATAAGGATTTTCAATCCGTGGAGATATTCAATTATAATATGTAAACTCGTTGGCGGAATAAATAAAGGTAACCTCTAAAAATTAACTTATTGACAATAAAATAAATATCTTGATTTT
>JAKSMP010000041.1 GCA_024400505.1 Bacteroidales bacterium
TAGACCTCACGGTCGAGGATGCCCCAGCCGCAGTAGAGGTCGGCCTGCTGGAGGAATTTGAGACCAAAAGCAAGTTCGAGGAATGCGAAGACGACCTTAACGGTGTTCAACCAAGAGCCGGATTTCATGTTTTTCAACACGCCGGGGAAGATGGCCAGCAGGGTGAAAGGCAGGGCAAAGCCGATACCAAAGCCGAGCATCGTGATGAGGGACACCAGACGGTCGGTACTGGAAGTGGTAAGGCCTACGAGGGCAGCACCCAGGATGGGGCCGGTGCAACTGAAGGAGACCAACACGGTGGTAAGGGCAATGAAGAAAGGAGCCAGGAAACCGCCCTTGTCGGCCTGTTCATCGGACTTGTTGATCCACTTCTCGGGCATCTTAAGTTCAAACATGCCGAAGAACGACATGGAGAAGATGAGGAAGATGACAAAGAAGATCATATTGGGGATCCAGTGTACGCCCAGGTTGTAGAGCGATTCAGGACCCAGGAGGAGGGCCAAGATGGCACCCAATACGGCAAAGAGGAATACGATAGAGAAGCCAAAGAAGAAGGCTTGGCGACGATTCTTGCGCTTGTCTTCGCCACCATTCATGAAGAAGTTCACGGTCATGGGAATCATGGGGAACACGCAGGGGGTGAACATGGTGAGGATACCACCACCAAGGGCAAGAAGGAAGATCCAGAGGAGGCTCTGGTGCTCTTCATCCTCTTCTTCGGCGGGCTGTTCTTCGGCCTTGGGCTCATCTGCCACAGCCACCTCGGCCACAGCGGTATCAACAGCATCTTCGGTTTCCTCGATAGCGGCCACTTCGGCAGCGTCAACGGGAGCAGTAGCACCCTTTACGCTGAAGTTGAAATCACGGTCATCGGGAGCAATGCAACTACCATTGTTGCAAGCCTGATAGCTGAAAATTCCAGATACTTTGAAGTCTTTGTCAGACAAACGTTTGATTTTCTGTTTGAAGACTACTTTGCCGCTGAAAGAACGGATGGTGCAGTGGAAGTCGTTGTCGAACTCCTCGTGGGGTTTGGGAGACTCTGACACCTTACCGATGAGCATGTAGTCCTTGGAAGGGTTGAACTGGAATGAGATGCCGATAGGACCATTGTCGTCGGTGTACTGGGAGTAGATGTGCCAGTTCTGATCCAGTTTGCCGGTGAATACCAGCTCCGCCTCGGTTTCGTTGAGGTGGTTGACTTGGTACGACCACTTGACAGGATCCTGCTGCTGAGCGAAACCTACAATGGCAAGGCTCAGAAGGAGAAGAAGTGTACTGATTTTTTTCATGTTTATAATTTAATGTTTATTATTATATTCCTTAATTGATTATTTAAGCGTGAATTTGGCAGAACGGGTGCCGTTGGGTGTCTTGACCTTGACGGTGTAACTGCCTTTGCGCATCTTGGAGATGTTGATTTTGGAACCGCGCACATAACGGGGCACGGTGCGCACTTTTTCACCTTTGGCGTTGAGGAATGTCACCTCGGCCTCGGCTGCATTCATGCTGATGACGAGGGTGCCCTCTTCGAGATTGGGGGTGAGCTTGATACGCTCCTCGGTGTCGAGAGATTCCGAGGCCGTGGTTGATTTCTGTCCTTTGACCTTGGAGGGATCGTTCGTTTGGCTGTTGTCAAGATCGGATTCGGCTTGAGCCAAGTCATTGATTGTGGCAGGTTCGGGCATGTGGTAGCCGCTGAGGCAGAAGAGACCTCGATCCTCTGTACCCACCCATATATTGCCGCTGCGATCGACGGCCACTTTCATGAAATTGGTCTTGGGCAATGCATCGCCGCCACGGAAGGTGTCCCAACGATTATCGCCATCAAACACAGCCACGCCGCCATCAGTGGCTATCCAAAGATGGCCTTCGGCGTCAAGGGCAAGGTCGTTGATTTGATTGCCGGGTATCACAGAATTGTCGATATCATAGGTCTTCCAATTCTCGCCATCGAAGCGGCAAAGCCCTTGCATGGTGCCAATCCACTTGACATTGTTTTTATCAATGGCTAATGAAGGACAGATATTGTGCGGCAGCTTGGAGTTTTTGGTATTGTAGGCGGTGAACTTGCGACCATCATATACAAACACGCCATCGTTGGTGGTGATCCACTTGCGGTCGCGATTGTCGATGGCAAGCTTCATGACAAAGTCGCTGGCCAAGTCGGAATCTTTGGGAGTGTAGCGATACCAGTTGATACCATCGTACTGCACAAGGCCGTTCAGTGTGACACCTATCCACTTGACACCGGCATGGTCCACCACGATATCGCGGATGAACTTCATATTCAGGCGTCGAGTTTCCTCGGCATGCTCAAACCAGCGATTGCCGTTGAATTCAATCACGCCATAATCGTCGGTGCCAATCCAAAGGGTGTTGCCTTCCACCACAAGGCAGTTGATCACCTGGTCTTTCAGTTTGTCGTTATACTCTGCATAGTCGGTCCACTTTCCGTCTTCGAACTTATTCAGTCCTTGGGTTGAACCCACCCATATACAGCCCCGGCGGTCAGAAGTGACAGCCAATATATAGTTGCCCAAGAGTCCGGAGTTCTTGGTGTTGTAGTTGGTCCACTTCTGTGCCCACGACGAACAAGCCAAGAGGGACAGTACAGCGAGTATGGAGATACATTTTGCCATTATACTGGGTGTTGATAGAGTTTTTGGGTGTTGAAAATTATTCTCAGGTCTTGTGCTTCTCTTTCTTAGCAGCGGGGAAAAGTATATTGTTCAAAATAAGACGATAGCCGGGGGAATTGGGATAGAGTGAGAGGTCGGTGGGCGGATCGCCGATATAATGACGGTAGTCTTCGGGGTCGTGCCCGCCGAGGAAGGTCCATGTGCCACGGCCATACTCGCCATGCAGGTAGCGCACCTCGCCCAAGGCCTTGTTTTCGGCCAGAATAACGGCTGAAGACTTGACGCACTCGCGGCGGAAAGCGGTGGTTTGGCCCATAAAGCCGTGGATGATGCGGGTGTGATTCTGGGTGAGCATGGTGGGAACCCAATCCCATTTGGCCGAAAAATCAAAGAGGGTGAAGAAGTCGGTCTTCTCGTTGACCGAGCGTTGACGGTTTCGGTCGTCAATATCGATAGAGGATATCTCGTATTCGTTGGGATTGGTGCTGATGCGGAAATTATGGAAAGCGAAGGTCTGGCTGAAATCCAGATGGTTTTGGGCATCGGGCTGCATGGGGTCGCCATCGAACATCACATCGCAGATATCCACATTTTGGGCTGCCAAGGCCACATCGTAGCTATCGGGGGCCGAGCACATGGCAAAAAGGAATCCGCCACCCATCACAAAATCGCGAATCTTGAGCGTAACGGCCAGCTTGAGCTGACTCACTTTTTGATACCCCAGTTTGTGGGCGGTGGCCTCCTGGGCTCGCACATCTTCGATATACCACTGCTGGTTGCGATAGTTGGCCCAAAACTTGCCATACTGGCCAGTGAAGTCCTCGTGATGAAGATGCAGCCAGTCGTAGGTGGGCAAAACACCCGATACCACCTCTTCGTCGTAAACAATGTCGTAGGGTATCTCGGCATAGGTGAGCACCAGCGTCACCGCATCGTCCCAAGGGAGTTTGTTTTTGGGCGAATAAACAGCTATCTTGGGAGCTTTTTGCAATTTCACAGCGTCCATATTGACTGAAGGCTCTGCTATCTGCGACAGGATGGCCGACGATTGGCCGTCGGCTATCACCTCGGCTGTGACCCCGCGCAAACGGCACTCACGTTCGATGGCATCGGCATATTTGAGCATAAAACTGCCGCCACGGTAGTTGAGCAGCCAAGTCACTTCCACATCGCGTTCCAGCGACCAATAGGCTATGCCATACGCCTTTAGATGATTCTTTTGGACATCATCCATGGGTATCAGCAAATAGTTGGCTCGGGCAGGGGCCAATGCCAGAATGAGGAGCAGCACTATGAACAAGGTGTTCTTCATGTGGGTTATTTAACGCTGAATTGCATTTTTTATTGTTAAACTATATAAGAATTGCAATTTATTATTTGCCGTAAGGGCTTCACTCAAGAGGCCTCGATTGTCCCAAACCTTGATAGGAACAACCTAGGCATTACGGCGGCATTACGGCGAAGCCAAGGCGAAGGTGAAGCGAAGCCTAATCGTATCAACAGAGCCTCGCCAAAGAATAGGGTCGAGGCTCTGGGAAAGTCTATTGACAGATTGCTGTTTTATTTTACCACAAGTTGGCGAGTGGCAACGCCCTGGGCTGTGGCAATGCGCACCAAGTAAAGGCCGGGGACGAATCCTTCGACGTTGAGCTCGGCATGATTTCCATGGATGGCACCATTCTGCAGCACCATCTGACCCAAAGCATTGAACACAGACACTTGGAAGATTTCGCCATCGCACTCCAGCACCACACGGTCGGTAGCGGGGTTGGGGAAAAGACGGAGCGACATGTCGAAGGCGGTTTCGCCAATGCCCAAGGTCTGGTCGCAGAAATCGCTGATAGAGCCATTCATGATTTTTCTGTCATTGATATTATTGGGATTGTGATGACATACAAAAGCCACCACTTTGCAATTCTTCACCACATAGTCATCAGGGATGGTGTAGGAGAAGTCGTAGGAGAATGAGTGATTGTCGGCGGCATTCACATCGAGTGATTCGCCCCAAAGAGGAGTGATGGTGTCGCGCACGGTGCCCATGTGCCAGTAAGGCACGGCATAGCTATTGGAGGATACGCCGTTGTAGTAGTCGTGCTGTTCCATAAAGATGCTGTCCTCAACGAGGAACACAACCAAACGGGTATTCTCGTCATAAACCACATCGCCAAATCTACCGCTCACATTGCCCTTGAGTTCACGAGTGGCGGGGTTGAACTTGATGGTGGGGGTATAGAGTTTGCAATAAGTCTCAACAGATTTTGCCTCGCCCACGAGGGTGCGCAAATCGCTCACATTGGGGATGCTCACCACAGGGCCAGGACGGCTCTGATCGAAGCGGGTGCGATCCAGCATCACAGCAGGAGCCGAAGTGTTGCCACCATAGAAAACAAGCAGAGCCTCGTGGATACCATTGGTCAGGTCATCGGTATAGAATCCGGCATGGTGCTTAATCCAAATATAGTTGGAAGAGCCACCGATGACAGAAGAGATCCTATCGGCACCAGCAGGGCAATAGCCGCACATGGCAGTGGTGAATTGTTCTACAACAACTTTGCGATTAAAAGTTTGCTTGGGACTTTGAGCCATTACAGCCAATGCCAACATCAAAAAGAGAGCACTAATAACTTGTTTCTTCATAATTTTCAGAATGTTTCTTTATACAGATTATTATTGTTACTGAATGCAAAAATACATTTTTATTTCTTTTTACCAAAAAGAAGTAATAAAATTTGAAATAATATATGTATCTTTGCAGCCGATATTCTCCTATTTTTAGTGAAAACGTTTTTCATTAAATAATTAATAATCAAAAGCCGATGTGTCTGATGGCTAATAACAAGACCGAAAAAAAATGAAAAGAATCGTATTCGTTCTTCTCGCCGTTCTGATGAGCTCTTTGGCTTTCGCTCAGTTCGACATGCAGACCCGTTGCAGAGACCTCGCTGCTGCTAAGGGCCTCAACACCACCCCCACTTGGGTACCCATCGCTACTCCTTTTGTAGCAAACGACATCAATGGCAACGAGGTTGACCTCGGTGCTATCCTTGCTTCTGGCAAGTGCGTAGTTATCGACTACAGCTGCACCTGGTGCGGTCCTTGCTGGACCCTCCACACCTCTGGTGTATTGGAAGCTATCAACGAAATGGAAAATGTTCAGGTTATCTGGGTTGAGGTTGAGTCATCCAACACCACCGCTCAGATCTACGGCCCTGCTGGTGGTTCCACCTATGCTGATGCAACCCAAGGCAACTGGACCCTCGATGCAAACGGCAACCCCATCACCTACCCCATCATCGACGACGATGCTAACCGCACCTGCCTCAGCACTTGCATGAGCCTCTATGAAGGTTCCGTACCCAGTGTTTATTTCATCTCCCCCACTGGCTATTTCTGCGACATCTATGGCGTAGATTACGGTATCTATTCTTTCGACCCCAATGCTGTTGTTTCCAACATCCAGCAGCTCGTCAACTCTTATCCCCGTGCTGGCCAGAATCCCACTGTTGGTATTTCCGGTCCCAGCCGCGTGATCAAGGGCGCTTCTGCAACCTTCTCCGCCTCTATCGTTTCTGTTGACGACCTCGTTGGCACTGCTTCTTGGACCTTCCAGGGCGGCAACCCCGCTACCGCTAACGGCAACACCGCTTCCTGCTCTTGGGACACCCCCGGCACCTACAACTGCTCCGTGGCCGTAACCAACACCACCGGCACCACTACCCAGAACTTCACCGTTGTTGTTTATGAGATGGGTGCAACCCTCTCTTATCTTGAGAATAGCGCTACCTACGAAAACGGCTACAGCCTCCAGGGCGGCACCACTTGGGGTGTTTCCTTCGACGCAGAACTCATGGCTGGCCGTCAGTACCTCAAGGATGTTGACCTCTTTGTAGGCTATCCTGGTGCTTACACCCTCAACGTTTATCAGGGCGGTACCACTTCTCCTCAGAGCCTTATCTACTCCCGCGACGTGACCCTCAATTCTTCCAACGCTTGGAACAAGATCAACATCTCTGGTGCTTTGGCTCTCGACCAGACCAAGAGCCTCTGGATCACTTTGTCCTCCAATGTTAGCTACTGCATGGCTGTTACCAATTACACTGGCGACCTCAACAGCGACTGGGTTCTCTATCAGGGTCAGTGGATGCACTTTGCAGAAATGGGCTATGAATACAGCATGATGATCAAGGCCACCACCGCTGATCAGGGCAATGCTGGCATCAGCACCCTCAGCAATGTCAACCTCAACATGTACCCCAACCCCACCACCGGCATCCTCAACATCGCTGCTGACGGCGTGAAGGAAGTTGTGGTTATGGACGTTGATGGCCGCGTTGTAATGACCGAGCACAGCAATGTTGTTGACATGAGCAACCTCAACAATGGCGTTTATTTCGTACGCGTTATCACCAACAATGGTGCTGACACCCAGAAAATCGTCAAGAGATAACACTAGCCATTTTTCAGCAAGATATTTTATCTAAAGCAAAAGCCTGCCACCTCTCGTGGCAGGCTTTTCTGTTTTCAACATAATCATCACAAATACAACTCCACCCCACGTAATTGACAAAAACTTTTTTCTATAATTATAGTAACATTTAACTTTACTTTGCTCCACAGCATTCGAAACAAAAGCACGACCTAAACCAAAACAAAAAAGACGAAAAAAATATCTATTTGAAAAAAAGATGTATCTTTGCACTTATTTTTAGCCTCAAGCGACAAATAAGCAGAGCTATATAATTAATTAATAATCAAAAGCCGATGTGTCTGATGGTTAATAACAAGACAAAAAAATTAAATGAAAAAACTCGTATTAGCAGCGCTCGCAGTACTCATGTGCACCGCTTCTTTTGCACAGTTTGCAGCTCAGGCCAAGGCCCGCGAGGTTCTCGCCCCCAAGGCCACTAACGAAATGCCCACCTGGGGTCACATTGCTACTCCTTTTGTGGCCACCGACATCAACGGCAACACCGTTGACCTAGCAGCCATCCTCGCTTCTGGCAAGTCTGTAGTTATCGACTACAGCTGCACCTGGTGCGGCCCCTGCTGGAACTTGCACAGCACTGGCATCCTCGAAGCTCTCGATGCAGAAAGCGACATCCAGGTTATCTGGGTTGAGATCGAAGGCACCAACACCACCGCTGCCATCTATGGAGACGCTACTGGCGGACAGACCTATGGCAACTGGACTGTTGACAGCCACGGCAACCCCGTGACATACCCCATCATCGACGATGATGCTAACCGCACCTGCCTCAACACCTGCATAAGCCTCTATGAAGGTTATGTTCCTAGCGTTTACTACATCGCTCCCAGCGGTTATTTCTGCAACGTCTATGGCGAAAGCTACGGTTTCAGTTCTTCCACCACCACCACTCAGGCTGTTGCCAACATCCACGCTCTTGCAGCTATGGCTCCTGCCGCCAACACCGTTCCCACTGTATCCATCGTTGGCATGGGCAGCGCTCTCGCTGGCAACCCTGTAACCTTCACTGCTGAATATGTAAGCGTTGATGACATTCTTTCTATTGATTGGGTTTTCACCAATGGTAACCCCGCAACCGCCACTGGCGTAACTGCTACCACCACTTGGGCTAACGTTGGCAACGAGCAGGTTATCCTCACCGTCACCAACACCACCGGTGCTACTTCCGACACCCTCGATGTTAATGTATTTGAGTGGAACTGGGGCAACACCATGTCCTACGATCAGTCTGGCCAGAACGCCACCTCCATCGGCGCTGGTACCAGCATCACCTGGGGTGCTCAATTCCCCGCAGCAGTCATGGCTGGCCGCGAATATCTCTCCGCTGTTGAAATCTATGCATCCAACTCTGGTAACTATACCCTCGATATTTATCAGACCAACGGTTCTACCCCCACCACCAGCGACCTTATCTACGAGCACACCTATGCTCTCACCGCTAGTGAGGCATATCAGTCCCTCCCCATCTACGACATCATCCGTCTCGATCAGACCAAGAGCCTCTGGGTTGTTTTCACCAACTCCGACAACAATTATCCTGCTAACTGCTCCGAATACTCTGGCGACCCCAATGGTAGCTGGGTTTGCTTCCA
The DNA here is from genome assembly GCA_024400505.1 of Bacteroidales bacterium. Taxonomy (GTDB): domain Bacteria; phylum Bacteroidota; class Bacteroidia; order Bacteroidales; family P3; genus Colimorpha. The sequence continues at coordinate 8,721 of JAKSMP010000041.1, forward strand.
GGGCAGCTGGGACTACATCTTCAACCTCAACCCTGAACTCAACTACACTTGGATGATCAAGGCTGTTACCAGCGAGACCATGCCTGCTATGAACATCGCTATCGATGGCTCCGCCAACCTTTTCACCAACCAGGCTTACACCTTCTCCGCTAATGGTCCTGCAGCTGCATCCTACAGCTGGGATCTCCAGGGTGCTACCCCCGCTACTGCTACCGGCATGACCGCTAACGCTTCTTGGGCAACTGCTGGCAACTACACCATCACCCTCACCGCTACCCTCAACGGCGAGACTGCTACCGCTACTCTCCCCGTTAACGTTACCAGCTGCGAGGCTCTGAACCTCCCCTTCAACTGTGGTTTCGAAGCTGACGATAACCTCAGCTGCTGGAAATTCATCGATGCTGATGGCGATGGCTACGGCTGGGATCTTACCACCTGGAATGCTTCTCAGTATGTACACTCTGGTTCCGGTGTTGCTGGTTCTGCTTCCTTCATCAACAATGTTGGTGCTCTCCGTCCCGACAACTGGATGATCACCCCCGAACTCATCATTCCTGCTGAGGGTGCTACCCTCAAATTCTGGGTTGGTGGCGTTGACGCTAACTACTTCAACGAGAAATACACTGTTCTTGCTTCCACCACTGGTAGCAACATCGCAGACTTCACCTACACCATCTGCGGCAACACCATTAACAATGTTGACTTCACCAAGAAGAGCTACGACCTCTCTGGCTTCGCTGGTCAGACCATCCGTCTTGCTTTCCGTCACAACAACAGCTATGACATCTATTGGATGCTTATCGATGATATCGAAGTTGTAGCTGGTCAGACTGCTGGCATCAACAACATCGATGCTCAGGTGGCTCTCTACCCCAACCCCACCACTGGTATCCTCAACATCAAGGCTGAAGGCATCCAGGAAGTGACCGTTATGGACATCAATGGCCGCACCATCTCCGTTTCCAACAACAACGTTGTTGACATGACCGAGTTTGCTAACGGCGTTTATTTCGTCCGCGTGCTCACCGCTAATGGTGTTTCCACTCAGAAAATCGTTAAGAAATAACTTTTCTTAATCCTCACACTCCAACGAGCCCGTCCAAAGGCGGGCTCGTTGTTTTTTCAACATCAAATTTCGTTTCTCTTCACACAAAAAACACAACTACAACATGAACTACGCCGCCGTCATCGCTCAGCAACTCAACCTTGGCAATCGTCAGGTGGAAAAGACCATCGAACTTCTTGAGCAAGGTGCTACTGTGCCTTTCATCGCCCGCTATCGCAAAGAGGCCACAGGCTCACTCAACGAGGTGCAAATTACTGCCATCCGCGACCTACTTATTCGACTCAAAGAATTGGACAAACGCCGCGAAGCCATACTCACCTCTATCCGTGAGCAGGGCAAACTCACGCCCGAACTAGAGCAGCAGATCCTTTCCGCCTCCAGCATGACCGAACTTGAGGACCTCTACCTCCCCTACAAGCCCAAGCGTCGCACACGTGCCACCATGGCCGTAGAGCGCGGACTGGAGCCTTTGGCCAACGAGATTCAGCGGCAGTATTCATGCAATATCGAGGAAATTGCGCAGCAGTATGTCAACGAAGAGAAAGGTGTAGAAAATATCGAGCAAGCACTTGCTGGAGCGCGCGATATTATTGCAGAACGCGTGAGTGAGAATGCTCAAGCCCGCACCAAGGTGCGCAACCTCTTCCGTCGCACTGCCATGCTCACCTCCAAAGTGGTGAAGAACAAAGAGGAAGAAGGGGGCAAATTTGAGTCGTGGTTCGACTGGGGAGAGAACGCCATGCGTGCCCCTTCTCACCGCATACTGGCCATGTTCCGCGGCGAGGAAGAAGGTGTGCTGCGTGTGCATGTTCAATCCGAAGATGACCAACCCGCATTTGATGCATTGGAACGCCAGTTTGTGAGTGGCCGCTACGAATCTTCCGAGCAGGTGAGAATGGCCATCCACGATGGATATAAGCGTTTGCTCGCTCCTTCAATCGAAACCGAATTTTACAATCTCCTTAAAGAAAAGGCCGACAAAGAGGCCATCCGCGTATTTGCCGAGAACCTACGACAACTATTATTAGCCTCGCCCCTAGGGCAGAAGCGAATACTGGCCATTGACCCCGGTTTCCGCACTGGATGCAAGACCGTGTGCCTTGATGCCCAAGGCCAACTCCTGCACAACGAAACCATCTACCCCTTCACCTCTGTGCGCGAAGAGCGTGCAGCCATAGCCAAACTCGAAGCCTTGGTAGAAGCCTTTCACATCGAGGCCATTGCCATTGGCAATGGCACAGCCGGACGCGAAACCGAAGAAATAGTCAAGCGTTGCCATTTCAACAGAAAACTTATCGCTGTGATGGTGAGTGAGAATGGTGCTTCTGTCTATAGTGCATCCGATGTGGCACGTCGCGAGTTTCCTGACTATGACGTTACCGTCCGCGGAGCTGTAAGCATCGGCCGTCGCCTGATGGACCCTCTCTCCGAGTTAGTGAAAATTGACCCCAAGAGCATCGGCGTGGGACAATACCAGCACGATGTCAATCAAACCCTTCTCCAAGAAAGCCTTCAAGACGTAGTGGTCAGCTGTGTGAATAGTGTAGGCGTAGAGCTTAACACAGCCAGCCGCGAACTGCTCAGCTACGTCAGCGGTATCGGCCCCGCCTTGGCCGACAAGATTGTTGACTATCGCAACCGCCAAGGTGCCTTCACTTCACGCTCCGAATTAAAGAAAGTAGAACGACTTGGCGACCGTGCCTTTGAACAATGTGCGGGATTCCTACGTGTGCGCGAAAGCCAGAACCCATTGGACCGCAGTGCCGTCCACCCCGAACGCTACGCCCTTGTTGAACGTATGGCAAAAGATGCAGGAGCCACGGTGGAGCAACTCATGCAAAGCAAAGAAATACGTTCCAAAATCGATATACAGAAATATGTTACTCCCGATTGCGGCTTGCCCACGCTGCAAGATATTATGAAAGAACTCGACAAGCCCGGGCTTGACCCTCGTGCAAAGTTCGAGGTATTTGAATTTGACAAAAATGTCACCCGCATCGAAGACCTAAAAGAAGGGATGGTGCTACCTGGCATTGTCACCAACATCACTGCCTTTGGAGCATTTGTTGATGTAGGGGTTCATCAAGATGGACTCGTACACGTGAGCCAGATGGCCAACCGCCGCGTCAACGACCCCAACGAAATTGTGCACCTTCACCAGCATGTTCAAGTGAAAGTAATCGAGGTCGATCTGCGCCGCCGTCGCATCAGCCTTTCCATGAAATAGCATTACATAAAAACCAATTGAATAATCCAACTACTAACGAATCATCTTTATGAACAGATCCAAACGAATTATCTGCGGTATTGCCCTTGTGGTGGTGGCAGTACTTTACATCCTCAACTTATCTGGAGTACTCAGCTTCAACTTGCTGTTTAAAGGTTGGTGGACACTCATCATCATCATTCCCTGTTTTTTCGGACTCATCAACGACAAGAACAAAATCGGACCACTTTTTGGCATCGGCATCGGTGTGATACTGATGCTCTGCTGCCGCAATATAGTGGATTGGGAGGACCTACTGGAATACGCCATCGTCCTATTTGCTTTGGCTTGGGGCTTAGCCATGATCATGGGCAAAGACCACGGCAAGGGGCATGACGACAATATGACCTACATGAAAGACATCCAGCAATCCGACCGCGACGGATTGAAGATTAATCAGATTAGTTGTTCATTCGGAGGTCGCAAAACATCCTTTGCCGGCGAAAAATTCGAAGGTGCCGACATCAAATTGTCTTTTGGTGCTTTAGCTTTGGACTTGAGAGGCACCGACCTTACTGCTGAACCTGTGCTGAATATCGATTGCAGCTTTGCAGGAATGGAGATACTTGTGGACCCCGATGTAATGGTGAGAAACGAAATGCAATATGCATTTGGAGGAGTGGAAGACAAACGCAGAATCATCGACACCCCCACCAAGACCATCCATCTACAAGGCAAATGCAGCTTTGCTGGTATTGAAATCAAATAAACCACCTATCATTGTAAGGAAATACAAAAACCAATAAACCTAATTATTGCACTACTTGACTCATGAAAAAGACTAAGATTGTGGCCAGCATCGGCCCCTCAAGCTACGACCCTGATGTATTTGAAAAAATGGTACTCGCTGGTGCCAATGTTGCTCGAATCAACTTCTCTCACGCCACCGAGGAAGAGAAACAAACAGCTGTTGCCACCGTCAACGAAGTACGCCGCCGCACGGGCATGAACATCGGCATCATGTACGACACCAAAGGACCCGAACTTCGCTGTGGCGAAATGGCCGATGGCGAAATTGAACTGGTAGAAGGTTCCATCATCAATATTGTGAAAGAGAAAGTGATTGGCACACAGGACCAATTCTCCGTCAACCATCCACACGTCATCGACCTCCTCAGCAATGGCAACCAAATACTTCTTGAGAACGGGTTAATGGCACTTGAAGTGGTGGGCCACGACAGCAAACACGCCCGCTGCATTGTGCGCATTGGTGGCAAACTGGGCAGCAAAAAAAGCATCAGCATACCTGGCGTAAGACTCCAAATACCTTTCCTCAGCGACACCGACCTGAACGACATCATCTATGCATGCCAGCACGAAGGCGACTTCCTTGCCTGCTCATTCGTTAGCACGCCTGCCGACATCATGGTAGTTCGATCCGTGTTGGCCGCCCAGAACCGTGCCGACATGAAAGTGATTGCCAAAATAGAAAGCCAAGAGGGCATGGACAATCTCGAAGCCATTGCCCAAGTATCCGATGGTATCATGGTGGCTCGTGGCGACCTGGGCGTAGAAGTGCCCATGGAAGACCTCCCCATCTGCCAAAAGCGAATCATCTCCACTTGCCGCAAATATGGCAAAATCTGTATTGTGGCCACCGAGATGCTTGAAAGCATGAAACACAGCATTCGCCCCACGCGAGCCGAAGTGACCGATGTGTCCAATGCTGTTTTCGGCGGAACCGATGCCGTAATGCTCTCCGGCGAAACCACCACCGGTGAATACCCCGTTGAGGCAGTGGCATTCATGGCCAAGATTTGCAGCCACACCGAGGACTCCCATCACTACAAGAACATCTTTGCCAAGCCCCACCCAAGCACCATTGCCGAAATCATGAGCACTTCTGTTGCTGCCACAGCCAACGAACTAGGGGCAAAACTCATCGTAGTGCCCACCGTCAAAGGTGTGAGTGCAAGACTGCTCAGCAATCTTGAACCCATTTGTCCCATCTTGGCCCTCACTGCCGACGAACACATCATGCGTTCGCTCACCCTCAACTACGGCGTTTACGCCAAACAGGTAGAGCCCATCGAGTCCTACGACCAAGCAATCAAACTCACTCGATCGGCTGCAAGCGAGTGGATGGAACTCCAACCTGGCGATATCCTCATCACCACCGGTGGCTTCCATGCCAATCCCCAAGACGGTCAAACCAACTTCATGAAAGTAGATTTAATCTAAACTATTCCCAAATCAAAGAGGGCGAGGATTATTGATCTTCGCCCTCTTTTTTTGTAGTCGATTATCTGTATTGACAGCTTTAGCGGCAACCATATCTTCTCAATGCACCTGCACACTTAGTCCAGCCTAAGTTAAGACCAACGGCGGTCATAAGTTAAGACTGGCCTTGGTGCTAACTTACGCCTCGCCTCTGTCCTAAGCATCGATACAAATCATCGTATCGCAACGCTGAGCCCCAATCCATCCTTACAACAAACATGCCTGAAAATGAAGCACGTACAAAATCGCTTGTTGGTTGCTTATTTTTTCCTCAGCAGATATATGGTTTGAGTCCATCAGATATATGGTTGCTCGTCACCAGATATATATCTCCTGACTCCCGAGATATAGGGTTGCTGAGTGCCAAGGGTAGGGATGAAAATAATCCATGCCACGACCCCATCAAAGCACTATTTTATCTTCGCCAAAATCAAGAAGAACAAAAAAAATCTCCATATTTAGGAAATAATGCGTATCTTTGCATTGTGAAAGGTTGAGAGGAAAACCTTTCAAAGAAAGCGCATCAAAAGCTAATTCCGATACAGTGAACTTCGACAACTCACATTATTTCCTAGGAATTTGTAAGAATGACGCTCGCTTGGTTGTATCGTACAAATCAACGATATGGCTCAAGTGGAGTAGTTCCACTCTTGTCTAGGAAAAGGAAGTCGAAGTCCTACTGTATAGATAATGAGCCGGATGAACAACTCCACTTTCTTTATACCCAATATTCACGCACATTTCGAGTTGTTGCAGTGCAAAAGATTCGTTGTGACATGGCAAATAACACGAATAGCAATGTTGATTTGAAAAAATTCATTTATGATTCTGTCGTTGCAGAAACACGATGGCTCTGTACTACCATTCAGTCTCAAATACAAGTCGAAGGTGATTCTATAAAAAGTGCCCAAAACAACTCGTTAGATAAATTATGCCAAGAATCAGCCGAACGCATCTGTCAACACATTCTTCAGAAAGTTCAACTCGAGTACACTAAAGAAAATTTAGCAGTGCTTTTTGATTACGAGAAGCATTGCCTTGAATTGCTTAAGGACTACAAAGAAGAAATCAAATTCTCCACCAATATTCTAGAAGACATTCGAAAAGAGCGAGCCAACTTCTTTGCAGAAACGTTGAAAGAAGTTTCCAACACTCTCAAAGAGACTCAGGTGGATGACTCTATCACAAGCAAATGGATTCAGAACCTGGTCAACAGCTATACCGACAGCCTTAATGTATCGAACGATCTGGCTGAAGAGTCTGTTGTTGCTCAATTAGGTGAGTTGAGAGCAAAAGCCAAATCAGTAGCAAATAACGAAGCAGAATAGGATTATTATGGATAAAGAAAAGAAGAAGGAAATCATCCTCTCTGTTCTCAATGAAGAGGGGAAAGGGTATTTAATGCCTAGCAAATATGACCTTGAAAGTATTGTGGAAGCTATAGACAAATGCGATAAAAAAACGGTGATATGGAGAATAGCTCACATTAATCGAACCCCAAAAGCAATTTACGGTATACCTAATGGAACTCAGTGCTATGGTTTAATATTAAAAAAGATTTCGGAAGAGGAAAATCGCGAAAATGAGCTAACAAAGGTAACTGATGAACTTGCAGTACAAAAAGAGCAAAAGAAGCGTGAATACGCCAGCCAGCTTGAACTCGTGGAGAAATACAAGGATACTCTGATGTTTCTTGAGTCTGTCCAAGAGAAAATTCGAAAAGAACGGGAGCAATTCTACAACGAGAAGATAAAACTTGTGACTGTAAACCTCAAAGAGACTGGTCTTGATTCAGTTATCACCACAAAGTGGATTGAAGACCTTGTATCCAATTATTCCAAAAGCCTAGACATTTCTAATGAAATCTTTGCAGATGCAACCGAGGCTTTGAAAAACGAATTTATTGAAAAATCAAGGGAAATAGAACTAACAAAAAAAATCTAACAGCTATGGGAATTATTTTAAGCGGTTTAAAAGCTATTGGCCGAGCCATTGTTCGCCCATTTGGCGTTTTGGATGATTATGCACAAGAGCCTCTGAAAAGATGGGAACACAACCGAATGGAAGAGGCTAAAGACAATGCGTTACGCAGAGAAATTGAGCGCAATACGGCTGAACGAAAATTCGAAAGTGATATGAGAATGAGAGAGGCTACCCATCAGACCGACCTCGAAATTCGCATGCAAACTGAGATTAATCGCATCAATGCCGAGACCGAGCAATGGGTTAAAGATGAAGAGTTTCGCAGACATACCGAAGTACTCAATGCCTTTGAACATTATATGGAAAAACTTTCCGAGCTCAACTTGAAGACAGTGAAGGCTATTGGATTGATGGACATCGAACTGCGTGAAAAAGCACAAGACCTTATCCGCGAAAAGACGCAGCAATACTACGAACTTCAAGGCAGAGCCACGAAAGATGCCGAAGAGGAGTTGGAAAGAATTGAGCAGAAATTTGCCAACAATGAGCGTATGCAGAACATCATGATTGGTGCTACAGAGAAAAAGTTGGCCAATATCCTCAATGCCACTACTAAATTCCTAGACGAATTAAGCATTGACATCCAGAAGATGAACAACAACATCGACCTTCTCACAGTTAAAGGCCAAGACCTAATCAATCAGCAACTCTCAAATCTTGGAAATCTGAAACTTGAAGGTGATACACCCAAAGCGATAGGCAACACAGATTCCAACACTGAGGATGTAAACTACGAGGAGGTAAAATGAATCAAGAACTGTTAGCAGAACTTGAAGTGCTCAAAGATGGGCGGAAAGCGCTGCTTGAACCATATTTCGACACAAACAGTGATATTTACCATTGTTTGTACAAATATTATAATTCACCTTCATCCTTGAGTCTTCATCAGTCTTTTTTCAATGTTCAATACCTAGACGAACAATACCGACTGATCCAAAACGGCAACATTAGCGAAGATGCCAAATCTAGATTATCCAAGAAAGTAATCCAGATAATTGATGGAATGGAATCCTCTGATGCTGCACCCTCAACAGAATTCTTCCGTGGCATTTTTGAAGCCAAAAGGCAAGTACTTCAATCAATGATGAATGTATCAAAAGAGGAACAACAAAAGTATCGACAAATTGTTTTTGAGTATGACCGAGACAAATTCCTCTTTGAGAAGATGTTTGCAGAAGAACTAGCAAAGTCTTGAACTAGTTGCAGTCAACACTTATCACCTTAGATATTAAGCCTGCCATTATTTGATGGCGGGCTTAATTATTACTGTAAAACACTCATTTCGTGGACATTCAACTTACACCTTAGTCCCAGCTTGCTTCATGTGGAATCCCCAAAAAACGGAGGAAAGTCCTTTTATTTTCGACTTTGGGCAATAAAAGGCCTAATCCAGCGTAATTAAGGTATTCACAAAAACATAGGGCGACTATTGATAACGCTTTTGAATAAATCAAACAAGCACATTATGGAGAATCCGAACATGATAGAATTTGCCTTACGAGAAGGCGACGAATATATACAACTAATTCAACTGCTCAAAGCTTCGGGCTGCGTAGAGACGGGAGCAGAAGCACAAGAGGTGGTGGTGGAAGGACTCGTGAGGCGCAACGGAGAAACCGAACTACGCAAACGAGCAAAATGTGTACCCGGTGACAAAATTGAGTTCGACGGATACACAATCGTGATTGCTTAACGGCTTGCTGCCATTAAGCAGTGGGGATTCCGCTCAGATCGGATGCTTTCACCATGTGATAGCCCATGCGGTGGAGCTGCACATAGGCTCCCATCAAATAGAGTTGTTTGAGGCAGGCAATATAGCCAACCAAGGCCGACTCGGTGCCAGGCTCCAAACCGAAATGCATCAATTCACTATGGGCAATATCAGCGCATTGCTGCACAAGACGTTCGGCGGCGTCGAAATCCTCGCCAGACAAACCCAAGACATCACCACGGATATACTCATCTAACAAGTCGTATCCGCTTTTGCCACGCATGGTGGCATACAGGTCGTCCTGTGCGTTGTAGAAAGTCCAATCCTCGTCCCAATAACGAGCCATGGCCATGCCAATGTACATCATCCACCCCAAACTGACGGTAGGATAATTATTAAATTCGCGAATACCATCGGCCAAATAAGAACTGCCAATTGATTCCCATTTTTCTTCGATATCAAACGCCTCGGGCAGACGTTCGTCAATCTCGCCCTGAGTAAGGAGGAATTTATGCAATTCCTCCATCACAATTTCTTCCAAACTCTTTGCCATCGCCTTTATCGGTTGTTTTTGGCCTCAAGAATGGGCATACTGGCCTCGGTGGGCACATACACAATCTTCTCAATATTGTTGTTGGCCTGCTGGCGAACCCAAAGGTACTGGATATAGGTGGTAGTGAGTTGGCCATTTTCAATCTTGATAGCCTCAGCCGCACCTTTTGCACGCTCAATTTCGGCCTGGGCATTCAGTTTTTCGGCTTCGAGGTTGGCTTTGGCCTCTTCAATCTTGATTTTACGGTTCTGCTCAGCCTGAGCAAATTCGGCCTTACCCTTCATCTCTTGACTCCACACCCGATAGACGGGCATTACAAACATGAGCACTGCGATTACTGCTGCACCGATAATTATCGTCCACATAATTCCTTTGCTTGGAATGGACATGTTAGAACTGGTTTTTGTTGCCATAATTTTTATTTTTTGCGTATAATTGTATAATAATTAGGTTAATTCTTTATTATTAATGGTCTTATCGGCATCCATCGATATGTTCACGATGTTGCTTAGATCACTTGATAGTAGATAGCAGCAGACGCTTGCCAAATCGCCTAGGGCAGGAAAGTGTGTGAATCTTTTCAAATCCCTGTATCACAATCGGAAGTCGCTGCAAAGTAGTGCTCATAACTAATTATAATTAATAAAATAACGCAGATGAAAGGGGTTTATTGTATCTCTTGATGCCAAAAACGATCCTCAGTTTCACTCTGCACCGACAAAACGCAAGGCAAAAAGCGGTAGCGGCTGTGCCACACACTGTCCAATCATCGAAGCTTGCAACAAGTAGGCAGTAAGCATGTGGCGGAATATCATCTTCATTGTAGGAATGAGAATGCAATGAATTTTGGATTGGCGATAAGATACTGATGATAAGTCAGTGCATACTAACTACAGCCCAACTGGAGCGAACCCCAAGCGCACTTGAAGAATAATGATTGACCATGCAATAAGGAATTTGAATATCCGTTATTGAACAATGATGAAGAAATATCTCATATTGATACCTCTGCTATGCCTAGTGAGTACGGCACTGGCACAATACGACTGGATCAACCGCAGACTGCCCGTTGTTCCCGCACAGGACACTACCGGCATCAGATGGATGAAAGAATACTCCCTATCTACCACGGTGATGGGCAAACGATACTTGGAGAAAACCACCTACTACAACCGACATGGTCACACCATCACCCCACTAACACGCAATGCCTACGACTCGCTGGGACGACTCACCGACAGGGTGGAATACACCACCGAATGGATCGACACCCAACGACCCGACACCTTGATATCATCCGTTTACAAAATTGGCTACGACCCATCGGGGCTCATTGTCCACGCAGGACTGCTGGAATACAGCAATTTTGGCAAGGCAACTATACCAGACACAACCATGTGGGTGCATTACCTGATGGACACCATTTATGTGCCCGAGGAACGCAAATTCCAATGCCGATACCTAGATTCATACACCCAAGCTCGAGCCCATGTGTGGGGCGAGATCCCCACAACACGACACGACACGTTGGTATTCACACGGATATTCAACGACATAGGGAAAGTGATTCATGAAGAACTGAAAAGTGGGTATCGAGCCATCCAAAATATGATCAATTACACAATCGACTACACCTACGACCGATGGGGACGGCTTGAAGAGAAGGTGACCATGCAACAAGGATACAAAGACTCGGTGGTGTATCAATACAACTCGCAGCACTACCCCATTGGCTACAACGGCTTGTCGTGGAACGAGGAGAAAAACGGACTGACATGGAGCGGCTGCGACAGTGCCCAAGTGAACATGCGATGCCTTCCCAACGGCACACCGCAGCAAATCACCCAGATATGCTATTCGCAGCAGTACGACGAATTGGCACAAGAGTGGATGGACGTGCAATACACCTACCGCACCTATTTTGACAAACGAGGGAACAAAACCCGCTGGGAAATTCCCGAACAAGCACCCATGGAGTTTGACTATAAATACTGGGACGAATGACAAGCGAGACCATACAAATCACCACCCACCGCTGCCACCTATTGCAGAGCCACGCCCAGCCCAAGGCCATCGTGGTAAAACCCTTGGGTCCATTTGAATGGAAATGTCTTGAGGAAGAATTCTGCCTGACCGAACAGATGGCAGGACAGCCCATTGGCATGGCCGCATTTGAGATGGACACGATTGACTCCTTTCGACTCCCCGACCCTACCACATTGGGCTGGATTACAGCACAGCTATTGCCCATGCTAAAAGGACGATGGGACAACGCGCCAATGATACTTGGAGGATACTCTTTGGGTGGACTATTTGCTTTGTGGGCAAGCACCTGTACCGATGAGTTTACTGCCGTGGCAGCAGGTTCCCCATCGCTCTGGGCCGACTGGTGGGGGGAGTATGCTGCCGAGCACCCTTCAAGGGCAAAATGGGTATATATGAGTGTGGGCAACACCGAAGATCACACGCGCAAAAAGCCCTATGCCCTGATGGGAGAATGCCTTAGAAAACAGCATGCCCTGAACCAGCAACAATTGGGCACAGCCAGATGCACGCTTGAGTGGAACGAGGGAGGGCATTTTGCCAATATCGAAGTGCGCAAAGCAAAAGCGTTTGCATGGTGTGTGAACCACTGTCTGGGCTAATAATATCAATTGATACAATAAAGGAGACAATGCTAACAAAAGATGTGCACAGCGTGTGTGCAAAATTATTTTTAGAAAAAAGCATTTAATCAAAAATAAAACCTTATCTTTGTGACTGGTAATGAAAGGTCAGGGTGTGCCAAGTAGGCACTGTCTGACAATTTGTTATACGCATAAGTACAAACAAAAAACTCTTTATAATAAATAAAAATTTAAAGAATAATGACTATGAACAAAGCATTCGCTGGTACTCTTGAGTCTGGCGACATTATGATTCAGATTGAACCCTCCGAAAAAGAGGGCCTGAACATCGAGCTTGATAGCACTGTGGCTTATCAGTTCGGTGAGCAGATCAAAAAGGTCATTGCCGACACCTTGAAGGAGTTGGGAATCACCAGTGCAAATGTAGTGGCCACCGACAAAGGTGCCCTGGACTGCACTATCAAAGCTCGTGTAACCTGCGCCGCTGTTCGTGCAACTGGCAAGGATGTTTGGAACGCATAAAAATTTTGGAGGAACAATGAAAGATCGTCTTAGAAGAACAATGATGTTTGTGCCGGGCAACAACCCCAGCATGATGACTGATGCTTATCTTTATGGTCCCGACTCGATTATGCTCGACCTCGAGGACTCCGTAACCATGGCTGAGAAGGACGCTGCCCGCCTCTTGGTGCACAACGCTCTGAAGACCATCGACTACGGCAACACCGAAATGGTGGTGCGTATCAACCCCCTCAACACCCCTTATGGCAAGAAGGACGTGGAGGCCGTTGTTTCCGCTGGTGTGAACGTAATCCGTATGCCCAAGACCGAGACCGCTGAAGAGGTGAAGGATCTTGAGGCCGAAATCATCAAGGTGGAAGAGCGCCTTGGCTGCGTGGGCCGCACCCAGATTATGGCTGCTATCGAGAGCGCCCTCGGCGTGATCAATGCCTACGAAATTGCCACCGCTTCCAAGCGCATGATGGGTATCGCCCTCGGCGCTGAAGACTACACCGCATCCCTCAAGACCCCCCGCACCGACGAGGGTACCGAGCTGCTGATGGCTCGCCAGACCATTGTTGTGGCTAGCCGTGCTGCTGGCATCAACTGCTTCGACACCGTTTACTCCAACCTCAACGACATGGATGCTTTCCGCCGCGAGGTAGAGGCTATCAAGGCTCTTGGCTTTGATGGCAAATCCATCATCAACCCCCGTCAGATCGAGGTGGTTAACGAGGTGTTTGCTCCCAAGCAGAAAGATATTGAGAAGGCTCTCCGTATCAAGGCTGCTATCAAGGAGGCTGCTGCCAAGGGTAGCGGCGTTATCAGCCTCAATGGCAAGATGGTTGACAAACCCGTGGTTATCCGCGCTGAGCACACCATCGAACTCGCAATCGCATCTGGTATTTTAAGAGAGGAGGACTTGTAATATGAACGCAACAAAAGACAGACAAGCTTTGATTGCAGCCGAAGCTGCAAAAATGAATAAAGAGGTTTTTGACGAAAAAAACCTTATCAAAGATGGTACCGAGAAACAGGAAGCCCTGAAAAAGAGCCCCAAGATCGTTACCCTCGAAGAGGCCATCAAGAAATCCGGCCTCAAAGATGGCATGACCATCAGCTTCCACCACCATTTCCGTGGCGGTGACAAGGTGGTGAACCTGGTTGTTGACAAACTGGCTGAGATGGGCTTCAAAAATCTGAGCCTCGCAGCTTCTTCACTCCAGGATGTACACGCTCCCCTGATTGAACACATCAAGAATGGTGTCATCACCAGCATCAGCACCAGCGGTCTGCGCGGCAAATTGGCCGACGAAATCAGCCGTGGTTTGATGGAAAAACCCGTTGTGTTCCGCTCTCACGGTGGCCGTGGTAGCGCTATCGCTACTGGCGAACTCCACATCGACGTGGCTTTCATCGGTGCTTCTTCTTCCGACCCCATGGGCAACGCTTGCGGTTTCAGCCGTAGCGAGAATGCCAAGAGCATCTGCGGTTCTCTCGGCTATGCTTTGCCCGACGCTCAGTATGCCGACAAGGTGGTTATCCTCACCGACGACCTGGTGGCTTACCCCAATACCCCCAACTCAATCTCCGAGCGCAACGTTGATTTCGTTGTTGAGGTTGAGAGCGTAGGCGACTCCAGCAAGATTGCTAGCGGCGCTATCCGCGACACCAAGAACCCCCGCGACATCCTCCTTGCTCAGACTGCAGCTAAGGTTATTGTCAACAGCGGTTACTTCAAAGAAGGATTCTCCATCCAGACCGGTTCCGGCGGTGCTTCCTTGGCAGCTGTCAAGTACATCCGTCAGAGCATGATCGACCAGAACATCCACGCTTCATTTGCACTGGGTGGCATCACCGCTCACATGGTGAAACTGCACGAAGAGGGTCTGATTGACCGTCTTATCGACGTACAGAGCTTCGACCGCGTGGCTGCTGAAAGCATCATGAACGATCCCAAGCACAAAGAGGCTTCTGCAAACGAGTATGCTAGCGCTGACGAACCCGGTTCCGCTACCCATGCACTCGACATCGTTATCCTCTCTGCACTTGAAGTCGATACCGATTTCAATGTGAACGTACTCGTTGGTTCCGACGGTATCATCCGCGGTGCCATCGGCGGTCACCAGGACACCGCAGCCGACAGCGCACTGAGCATCATCGTATGCCCCTTGCTCCGCGGCCG
>JAKSMP010000042.1 GCA_024400505.1 Bacteroidales bacterium
ATGCCGGAGCCATCACCGAAACCCTTTTCGAGAGCGAGCTGTTCGGCCATGTGAAAGGCGCCTTCACCGATGCCCATACCGACCATGTAGGAAAGTTCGAGCAAGCTCATGGCGGCACCCTCTTCCTTGACGAGATTGGCAACATACCCCTCCATCTTCAGGCAAAACTTCTGCGCGTGCTCCAGAACCGGGTGGTCTCGCGAGTGGGGTCCGAAAAGCAGATTCCCATCGACATCCGTCTCATCTGCGCCACCAATATGGACCTTGAGGCCATGGTTCGCGAAGGCCGATTCCGCCAAGACCTCTACTACCGCATCAACACCATGCAGTTGCGCCTTTCCGCATTGCGTGAACGCCCCGCCGACATAGTCCCCTTGGCCGAGTTGTTCATGCGGCGTTATGCCGAAAGGTACCATCGTCCCGTCTGTGGTATTTCGTCCGAACTGGCACAGCAGCTTGCCGCCCACCCTTGGAAGGGAAATATCCGCGAACTGCAGAATGTGATAGAAAAGGCCGTTATCCTCTCCGAAGGACCAATGCTGACCCCCAAGGAGATTTCGCTCAACACAAACCCTCAGCCAACCTCGGGAGCCAGACAGACGCTGGACGAGGCTGAGGAGATGACCATACGCGATGCTGTGGCCCGCTGCAACGGCAACCTCAGCATGGTGGCCAAAGAACTGGGCATCAGCCGTCCTACGCTCTACAGCAAACTAAAGAAATACGACATCTGATGGGGGCTTGGACATTCATACTGATTGCAATTGCCGTCATGGCATTGACCGTAGTGGTCACGGCACTCTGTGTTCGAGAGAAGGACCGTAAGAAACTGGAATACATGCTCGATGCCTTCGAGGACGAGGAATACAACTTCCGCTTTCAAGAAAACAGCCGCTACAACCGCACCCTCAACCGCATCAAGTGGATCGTGGAACGTCGCCGTCAGCAGTACGAACAGGACTCCTGGACGAAACTCATCCGAGTGCTCACCCACGAGATTATGAACACCGTGAGCCCCATCTCCTCGTTGAGCCAGGCTTTACTTAGGGACGCAGAACTTCCCACGGAGGAGCGACAGATGGACATCAAGGCCGGCTTGGAAACCATCTCCAATTCATCCGAAGACCTGATCAAGTTCGTGGAATCCTATCGCGAGCTCGCCGGGGTGGTAAAGCCCATCAAGAAGGCCGTGATGCTCGACCATCTCGTTGGCAAAGTCATCGAACTCACCAAAGCCGAATGCCATTCGGCCAAAGTGGAGCTCACCTATAGACCTAAGTCGCACGATATACTGCTCTATGTGGACGAGGCGCAGATTAGCCGTATCTTTATTAACCTAATAAAGAATGCCATTCAGGCAAAAGCCCACCACATCATGGTCAGCGCAACAATAGACCGAGACGACGCCACGACAGTACGAGTGATCAACGATGGCGACCCCATCACACTCGAAAGCCAGACACAAATCTTCATCCCCTTCTTCTCCACCAAGGCCGAAGGCTCCGGCATCGGACTCAGCCTATCGCGCCAGATCATGCGCGCCCACAATGGTACGATTGATCTTACCAAGAGCGACAAAGATTGGACAGAATTTACTTTGCTGTTCAAATAGCGGGGGCGATCCGATATTACAATTGTCAACTAGAATCAAGCATTTGAATTAGGGTTGTTTTTTGCTCAAAGATATGAATCTAAGGAGTTTTGGGACTGCCTGGAGGTAGTTGGTAGTGCATTCTTCTCCATAACCCCATCGTTCTAGCCTAATAGCCCTATCATATATCAATTTTTACCCCTACCCAAAATAGCATTTTACCCCTACCCAAAAATATATTTTACCCCTACCCAAAAAGTCGTTCAACCCCTACCCATTTTTTTTGTGATTCAGTAATCTGTGAAGTGTGGTTGTTTTTCAATGGACAGAGATGGGTGATTCTGTGAATTGACGATTGCTGCCTATTTTTAAATTATATCTCTTTTCGGCCGATTGTCGCTTGTTGAATTTGTTATTGGAATTAAAGAAGAGGGATCGTAATTATTTTTGATGAATACGCCTAAAGTAAATGACGAGGCAGAAGGTTGTGAGGGCTTCGGCCAGAGGAATGGCCAGCCACAATCCGGGGACGCCTATGAGTTGAGGGAGGACGATGAAACAGGAGACGAGGAACAGGAGTCCGCGCAGCAGTGTGAAGATGACAGCAGCGATGGCTCGCTCGATACTTTGAAGGTAGCCGACGAGGCAGATGTTGATGGCCAAGAAAGGGAACCCGGCAGCATAGAGGGGCAGGCCTCTGGCTGCTAGGTCGAAGGAGGGAACGTCGCTATCGAGAAAACAACTGACTATGCCAGGAGCGAAGAACACGAAGCTGAGGGCTACGGCCACACCCAGCAGCAGGGCCACACCCAGGCTGAAGCGCAGGGTGCTGCGCACACGGGCGGACTGATGGTTCCCATGGTTGAAACTGATGATGGGCTGGGCGGACTGAGCCACGGCACTATAGACCATGTAAACGAGTGGAAAGAGATAGCAAGCCACGCTGAACGCAGCTACGCCATGAGAGCCAAGGTAGTGGAGGTATAGGAGGTTGCCGGTATAAACCATGACGGCTACTGCCGCTTCGCCCACAAAGCCGGACACTCCCACCCGTACCATGTAGCCGATGTTGCGCAGCGAAAGCCGCAGGCTGGTGAGCGTGAGTTTGATGCGATGGAGCTGGAGGGTGCGGGCACGGAATGCCATATAGTAGATGACCATAAGGCTGCCTACGAGACCGCCGATGTCGGTGGCTAGGGATGCCCCCATGAGACCCCACTGGAGTGGATAGATGAAGATGTAGTCGAGGATCCCATTGATGATGGCAGGGATGATATTGGCAATCATGGCAAAGCGAGGCGAGCCATCAAGACGGATGACGAACAGGCCGATGGAAGTGATCATGTTGAGTAAACAGGTGGGGAGGAACCACAGGTAGTATTCCAGCGCATGGGGATAGATGGCTCCGTGGGCTCCGAGGAGATGGATTATGGGCTGGGGGAAGATGTAGCACACCAGGCCGATGAAGGTGGAGGCGGTGACGCCTGCCAGGAAGGCCTGGGTGATGTTGAGCCGGGCTGCCTTGATGTTGTTCTGGGCCATGTGGATGGCTGCCACCACGCTGGCACCCACGCCAAACATCATACCCATGCCGTTGATGATCATCATGAGGGGGCAGATGAAGTTGATGGCTGCCAAACCATGGCTGCCAATTCCGTGGCCGATGAAGATGCCATCGGTGAAGATGAAGGCCATATTAAACACCATGCCCAAGAGGGTGGGGAAGAAGATGCTGGCAAAAAGGCGGCCAATATGGGCGTGGGCAAAGTCTATGTTGTCGCGATTGTCGTACATGATATTAGATGTGGTATCTCATATAGAGGCCGAATGCCATATCGAGCTGTGAGAGGGGAATGTGGTAATAACATTCGGCATCGAGTCCGAGGGCGAAGTTGGGGTTGAAGTTTTTTTGGAATGCCAGCTTGGCTGTAGCCATGCTGCGGATGGGGTCGGTGAAATCGGCTCTGTGCCAACTGACGCTCTGGAAAAGGTGGCTGCCGCGGGGGGCGATGTATTGGTGTCCATGCCAATAGCCTCCTTGCAGGATGAGTGTGGTGTTTTTGTTGACGGAGTTGAGCTGGAATGTGATGTGTGGCCAGAATCCGGTGCCTTGGCTGAAGTGCTGCTTGTGCTGGGGCGAGATGTCTTGATACAAGAAGCAGGGGAGGTCGAGGGTGAGGCGGCTGCGGTGGTTGGGCATGCAGCTGACGCGGAGGGAGAGGCTTTCGTTGAAAAGCGATTCGATGCAGGTGTCAAGGGCGGTGAATTGGCCGCCACGATGGCTCCCCAGAAAACTGAATGGGATGGAGAATGTAAGTTGGGCTCGGCCTATTTCGGGAAAGGTAAGGAGGTTGCTGGTGCCCAGGGTGAAGCGCTCTTGCTTGGGCTGCCAGGGCTCGAGGAGGTCTTCCCAGTAAACCCAGGTGTCGCTGAAGAGGGTGCAAGCGTAAATGGGGAGCTGGAGGAGGAATTGTACTCCTTGTTCTTGGTGGTCGTAGATGTAGCGTTCGCGGTCGAACATGGGTTCGTAGAGTCCGTGGGAAAGTGCACTATAGAGGCTGCCCATGACCATGAGTAGGTGAGGACTGACTTGACTTTGGAGACGTACAAAGGGATGCCAGGAATGGATGCCGCTGTAGCCCGCCACCCCATTGAGGTTGACGCCCAAGGTGATGGATGACCCCTCGGCTATCGGGTGGCTCACAAAGGGTGTGAGGAAAAATCCTGTGGCCGTGTAGCCGCGGGTGTAGGGGGATGAAAATTCGGCGTCGCGGAAGAATGTGGTGAGGTCGAGACCCCACTGCCAAGGATGATTCTGGGAGGGTGACATGAGGGAGGGTGTGTCGCAGAGGATGGATATTTCGTGAGGGACTGGGGTTTGAGCCCGTCCCACTTGCAAGGCACAGAGGAGTAGAATCAGTGGCAACGTCTTTTTCATAATAGCAGCGTTTGGGTGATGTTATTTGATATCGAATACTTTGCTGTCGATGGGGTGATTGATGATGGGTTGGGCGGTTTTGCCAGCAGCGTCCTGACCCATGGAGAAACGATGGGTGACGCCCAGTGCCTCGTCGATTTCCATATAGTTGATGAGACCGTTGGTGCGGTTGTATTTGAGCAACATGCGGCTGATGCCTTTGTTGCGTTTGCCGCTTGTGAGGGTGATGATGTGGTTTTTGGCATCGGAGGTGATGGCGATATCAAGCTTCATATAGCGAAGAATGGAGAACACATCGCCGACGAATCCCCAGCTGACGGTGCCTCCGAGTTGTTTCATGAGCGGAACGATTTTGTAGTTGAATTTGATGTCGTGGCCGTCGATGGCATTGTAGAGGTGAGTGGATGTGATGATGTAGGACTCACCTTGAGGCATGGTGTAGTGCATGGCTATTTGAGCTGAGACATCGCCGGATTTGGCATTCTTGACACGCTCGGTGTAGAGTGTGCCATAGCGGCGCTGAGATTTGCCTGATTTGATGAGGTCGTGGCGGATGTTGCACTGGAGGGTGCGGTAGGCTTTGTTGGCTGTGAGGATTTGTCGAAGCACAGCACTGTCGGCCGAGGAGAGGGTGGATTGGCTGTGAGCCAATGATGCGACGCATAAAAGCAGTAGGAAAGGTATGATTCTGCGCATGATGAGGTGGGTTATTGTTGTGAATGGATGATGCCTTGTATAAGAAAGCCCCCGAAACGAGTCGAGGGCTTCATCAAAAAATATGAAAAACAAAATGTTATTTCTTAGAGAACGGTGAATTTGAATACCTGACCATTGAGGCGATAGATGTAGGTGCCAGGAGCGTAGCGCTGGAGGTCGAGGCGGTATTCCTTGGTGTTGGCGGGGATGACAATGCGGTCAACCATCTTGCCATCGGCACTATAGACACCCATGGCTGCGGGATTGACGAAGTCGGCGGGAATCATGATGTAGTCGGTAGCAGGATTGGGATAAGCAGGAGCCACATGGATGGTGGTGTTGTCATTGATGCCCATGTTCAAGGGATAAATCTGAAATACCATTCCGTGGCCGCCACCGAAAACATAGCCGCCAGCGGGCTGGATGGAAGAAGCAGGTGCAAGGGTAAAGAAGCCATTGCTGCTGCCACCCCAACCCCAGTTGATGTAGAATTTGGTGTCGTCGGCTGCCGAAGCACCTGCAATAATCCAAGCGTGGCCAGCATCGCGACCATTGCTGCCACTGATATCGTATCCACTATAATAGACGGGACGCTGGTGGTCAACAATCTCGGAACGGAGGGTGCTAATCCATTTGGAATCGGTCATTCCTGGTTGATCACGAGTGGTGTAGCTTGCCTCAGGCGAGTATCTAAATTTATTAATCAGCGCATTAGGAACGAGTCTACTCTGGGTACCAGAACCTTCGGGAGACCAAGCCATGTTGACGGTGACACCGCAAGCATAAAGCAACTTGGCTACAGCACGGCGATTGTTCCAGGGACTGTTATAGCTGATGGAATTGGGCATGCTGTCATAGACAAATCTGTTGGAATCTTCAGTGAATAGGAATTTGATTTGGTGGTTGTCCCAGTCGGTGGTGGCAGAGCCCTTGCCTTTCTCGGGATAGTTCCAGAACTTGATGATCTGACCCATGGCCACAGCCACACAACCAGCATAGCTGTATTTGCCATTTACTACGGGGCAGAAAAGGTTATAGGAAGGATAGTAGTTCTCGCCTTGGTCCCATTTGGTGGAAACCAATACGGCCTTGTCCTGCATCAGTACGCCAGCTTGCGTGAGGTCGGGGCTGAATGTCTGCTCCTTGAGTTCGGTCCAACGATTGCGAATGTCGATGGAAGGAGTGGCGTTGATGTTTTGTTGCTGGCTGATGAGCTTGGTATAATCGTCAAGGACATATTGGCAGGCGGGGTTGATGTTTTCGGGGTCGAGGCTGCCTTCGGCGCTATAAGCGAGCACGGGCTCAACGGCATCGGATGCTGATACCACTACAAATCCATTGCCAGCCACATTGAATGCATACATAGCGGGGATGCAGAGGGTGGGGTTGTCAAACTGCTTGGCCAGTTTGAGGTTGTCGGCACTGACGGGTGCTTTGGCACCAGTGGCTACGGTGAAGTAGTAAGCTGCTACTTCTTTTGCGGTTTGAAGGTCCACGTTGTCGGCTTTTGCGTTGCCACAAAGAAGGCCGAGGAAAAGGATGGAAATGGACAAAAGTCTGATTTTCATTTCTGTGATATTAAATTTTTGTTATTACTCAATTGATTTAACGTTGGCAAAAATACGAAATTATTTTGAATAATATATTTATACAATAGTTATGTAAGGTACTTTTATGATTCTTTAACCCAATTTCGGGAAATTTGGAATGTGCTAAGTGAGGATAAAGAATATGGCCAGGCCGAGGTAGTTGCCAAGCATGTAGCCGAGGAGGCCAATGGTGATGCCCACGATGATGAGGTCTTTGTTGTTGAGCAACGCAGCCACAAGGGGGACGAATGGAGGAGAGTTGATGAGTGCCACGCTGGAAACGAGGGTGGTGTCGGCATCGACGCGGAATAGGCGGGAAAGGATGATCTGCAAAACCAATGATCCAAAGATGATGAAAAGGATGTACCAAAGGATGGGTAGGCTGCCTGTGAGGTCCATGGTGCGCACATTGCAGGCATTGGCGATGGAGAAGCAGAAAAGATAGACAAAGTACAGGCCAAGTGTAAATGAGTGGGCTTGCCGTTTTTCGGCATCGGCCTGGATGTTGATTTGTTGACACCACGGCAAGAATGAGCATCCAATGCTGAGTGTGGTGAGCATGAGGATGAGCACGGGGGTGCTGAGGCTCTCGCTGAAGAGCGTGCTCACATAATAACTGATGCCAGCAATGGCCAGGGTGAGCGAGGCGGGGATGATGATTTGCTGCAGGATGGAGTAGTGGCGTAAGGGGGTATCATTGGTTTTCTGTGGAAGTGTAGCACTGGCTTGGGGTTTTGATGCTGGCAGCAGAAAGCGGAATACTGGGCGGCCAAAGCAGATGACAAAGACGAGGTAGAGACCGGTGATGATTAGGTCGTAGGAGGTTACGTAGAGGTAGGTGGCTTGATCCATGTGCACCCCTTGCGCGATGGCTCCCATGTTGGGAATGCCGCCAGTGTAGATGCCAATTGCCACGGCACATATTTGAGCAAATTGTTCGTGATTGCCCAATGATTGGAATAGGAAGAAACCTGCAATGGTGATGGTCAGCACTGAGCCGAGCCCGATGAGGAATGCTTTGATGGTGCGCCCCAAAGACCACCCTGACAGTCTGCAGGAGATGAGCATGAGGGGAATGGCCATGGGAATGCCTAGGTTACCCACAAAGTTGTTGAGGGAAAGGAGTGATTCATCTGCTAGCCAGGGGGTGATGTTGGCCACCAACAAGCCGATGATATAGAGCACTGCCATGGGGCTCACACGGTCTATCCATGTCCATTTGCGAGCCAGAAGCATGACTATTGCCGGCACGGAGAGGAGATAGATTATGTATAGGATTTGACTCATTTTTCGGTGTTTGAATGGGCATGAGAGAGTGTTTCTTCTATCTCTTGTCGTAGATATCGAGCTGTGTCGTTGCCGTTTTGCTGAGCCAAGTCTTCGGGAGTGCCTTGGAACATGATTTGTCCACCACGGCGACCTCCATCGGGACCCATGTCGATGATCCAGTCGGCCACTTTGATTACATCCATATTGTGTTCGATAACAAGCACGCTGTTGCCACGTTCAACCAACTGCTGAAGCACTTCAAGCAACACTCGAATATCTTCGAAATGGAGGCCGGTGGTGGGCTCATCGAGGATGTAGAGTGTGTTGCCAGTCTCGGGGCGGGCCAGTTCGGTGGCCAGTTTTATTCGCTGAGCCTCGCCACCGCTGAGGGTGGTGGACTGCTGGCCGAGGGTGAGGTATCCGAGTCCCACTTCTTGCACAGTCTTGAGTTTGCGATGAATCTTGGGGTAGGATTCGAAGAAATCCACCGCTTCGTTGATGGTCATGTCCAGCACATCGGCGATGGACTTGCCTTTGTATCGAATCTCAAGGGTTTCGCGATTGTAGCGCTTGCCGTTGCACAATTCGCAGTTGACATAGACATCGGGGAGGAAGTTCATCTCGATGGTGCGCACACCGGCTCCTTTGCAATGCTCGCAGCGGCCACCACTCACATTGAATGAGAAGCGGCCCGGTTTGTATCCGCGGATGCGGGCGCTGGGCAGCTGGGTGAAGAGTGTGCGAATCTCGTCGAACACACCCACATAGGTGGCTGGATTGCTGCGGGGAGTTCGTCCAATGGGTGTTTGGTTGATTTCGATGACTTTGTCGATATGCTCAATGCCAGAAATGCTCTTGTAGGGAAGCGGCTCTTTCTGGGCATGGAAGAAATGCTGGTTGAGGATGGGATGGAGAGTCTCGTTGATGAGGGTGGATTTGCCGCTGCCGCTCACGCCGGTGATGCACACAAAACGGCGCAAAGGAAGGTCGAGGGTGACATCCTTGAGATTGTTGCCAGTGGCTCCAGCCACAATCAGGTGGTCGCAGCCTTCGATGGATCGTCTGGAGGGAATGGCAATGTCTTTTACACGGTTGAGATAGTCGAGTGTGAGGGTGTGCTTTTGTGAGGTGATGAGTTTTTGGTGGTCGCCGTGGAAAATCACTTTGCCGCCATGCACGCCAGCTCCGGGTCCGATATCAACCACATAATCTGCACTCATCATCATATCACGATCGTGTTCCACCACGATGACACTATTGCCAAGGTCGCGGAGACTCTTGAGAGAGTTGATGAGCCGTTCGTTGTCGCGCTGGTGCAGTCCGATGGATGGCTCGTCAAGGATATACAGCACATTCACCAGTCGGGCACCGATTTGGGTGGCTAGGCGGATACGCTGTGATTCGCCGCCAGAGAGGCTGCTGCTATTGCGGTTGAGCGATAGGTATCCGATGCCCACATCAATCATGAACTGGGTGCGGGAGAGGATCTCGCGCAATATTTCGTGGGCAACGGTTTTCTGTTGGGGGTCGAGCCGTTCTTCTAGGTGTTTCAGCCGTTCGTAGAGTTCGGTGAGGTCGAGTTGGGCCATTTCGCCGATATGCATGCCGTCAATCTTGAATGCCAGACTCTCAGGTTTGAGGCGATAGCCGTGGCAATCGGGGCAGGGCACAGTGTTCATGAAAGATTGTGCCCATTTCTGCATGGCATTGGAACTGTCGTCGTTGGCCATTTGCATGATGTAGTTGACGATGCCTTGGAATGAGTTTCCATGGTTCATCTCAAAGGCATCTTCCATGCCAGTGAAATCGCTCGTGCCATAGAGTATGGTGTTCATGGCATCTTCGGAGAAAGACTCCACGGGGTCATCGATGGTGAAATGGTAGAAAGCACCAAGATGCTCCAGTTTGCGGTAAAAATAAGAGTTTGGACTATACTTTCCGAGTACCTCAAAAGCACCTTGGCGGATGCTCTTTGTGGGGTCGGGGATAAGTTTTGTGAGGTCGATTTGTGCTATTTGCCCCAGTCCGTTGCACTTGGGACAAGCTCCATAGGGAGAGTTAAACGAGAACGTGTTGGGCTCAGGCTCGGGATAGGAGATGCCTGTGGCGGGATCCATGAGCAGGCGGCTGTAATAGGCCGGCTTGGGTTGCGGCTGTGGAATAGGGGAGGGGGGGAGGTTCTCGATAATCATCAGCACACCCTTGCCCTGCTTGAATGCTGTTCTCACGGCTTCGCGCAAGCGGTCGATATTCTTGCCCACTCGCACTCTGTCAATCACCAACTCAATGTCGTGGGTCTTGTAGCGATCCACCTGCATGTTCATTGTGAGCTCTCTGATTTCGCCATCCACGCGCACACGCAAGAATCCTTTTTTGATTATTTGGGCGAAAAGCTCACGATAATGACCTTTTCGCGACTTCACCAGTGGTGCAAGCACCATGATGTCTTTGTCGGCATATTTGTCGGTGATGAGGTTTAGGATTTGCTCTTCGGTGTATTTGATCATTCGCTCGCCGCTGACATGCGAATAGGCTGTGCCCACACGGGCATATAGCAAGCGGATGAAGTCATAGATTTCGGTGACCGTGCCCACGGTAGAACGTGGATTCTTGTTGGTGGTCTTTTGCTCGATAGAAATCACAGGGCTGAGACCATTGATGCAATCCACGTCGGGACGTTCGATATTGCCAATAAAGTGGCGGGCATAAGCCGAGAACGTTTCCATATATCGGCGTTGACCTTCGGCATGGATGGTGTCGAAAGCTAAGCTTGATTTGCCACTTCCGCTCAAACCAGTGAACACCACCAGTTGGTTGCGGGGAATGTCGATGTCGATATTCTGTAGGTTGTGTTCTCTTGCTCCAAGTATTTCTATCTTTGCCATAGAAGATGCGTTTTATCAGAAACCGGATACAAACTGGGTGTCCTTTTTGCCATGCGAGAGGGTTCTCTGCAGGGTGCCGTTCTCGATGGGAAGCTTAACGGTGTAGCTCTTGTTGGCTTTGTTCTTGAGGTTGTCGGTCTGCAGCCAGGGGTTGAGCTCGCGCAGCATCTTATATGTGGTTTTGTTGTCTTTGGCAAACTGGTATAAATCCACGTTCTGCCCAGAAAGGGTGGCAGAACGAGTGGGTATAGGTTGATAGAGGTCGCAGCGGCGCACAAAGTAGCCATACTCTCTGGGGTGCTGCATGATCAGTTTCATGGCCAGGATGCGATATACATATCTACCAGTCTCGCTGTTGAGTCGTATGTCGTAGTAATTTTTGATGCCTTGGCTTTGCATACGGCGTGAGAGTCCGTTCTCGCCACAGTTGTAGGCTGCAGCTGCAGCCGACCAGCTATGGAATCTATTGTAGAGTGAACGGATGTATTGGCATGCTGCCACGGTGGCAGATTCCAAGTCGTTGCGCATATCTATTTCATCGTTTTGGAACAGACCATACTTGCTGCCTGTGCTGGGAATGAATTGCCAGAACCCCTGTGCTTTGGCAGGAGAGGTAGCATTGGTGAGCCCGCTCTCGATCACGCACAGGTATTTGAAGTCTTCGGGAATGCCATGTTTCTTGAGTATGGGCTCGATAACGGGGAAATAGCGGTTGGCACGTTTCAAGTAGAGTAGCGTGCTGGACTGGCGATACATGTTGATGATGAGCTCGTTGTCCAACGATTCACGCACATAGTAAATGTTCAGTGGCACAGCCTCACCAGCAAAGGTCATCGTGTCGGGGATAACAGGTGCATACACGCGGTAGTCGTGCATGATGGCTTTGGTCTGAATCTCGTCGCTTTCTTCTTTGGGCGAAGCCAATATGAAAATTTCGCCAAGTATGGCCACCGAGGCCATCACTATGGCGACAATTGCAAGTTTCTTCATAAGCAGTGATTGATTATCTCTTCGGCCACGCGGGCTTTGGAGAGCAATGGGGTGGTGGTGCTGTTGCCGTTGCGGGCAATGATGGTAACGCGATTGGTGTCCACTCCGAATCCTGCACCTTGGTCGCGGAGTGAGTTGAGCACAATGTAGTCGAGGTTCTTCTTCTCGAGTTTCTTTTGGGCATTGGCCAGTTCGTTGTCGGTCTCAAGGGCGAAACCAATCAGTTTCTGCCCATCCTGTTTCATGGTGCCGAGGGTGGCCAAAATGTCGGGGTTTTGCACCAGGTTGAGCGTCATGCCCGAGTCGCCTTGTTTCTTGAGTTTGTGGTCGGCGGTGTGGTCGGGTCGGTAGTCGGCCACTGCGGCCGAGAGGATGGCAGCCTGGCAAGTGGGGTAATGCTGGGTGGCAGCGGCAAACATCTCTCGAGCACTCTCTATATCGGTGCGATGGATGTTGGGGTGGTGGCAGCGAAGTGAGGTGGGACCGGTGACCAACTCAACCTCAGCCCCATGTGCGGCCAAAGCTTCGGCCAGGGCAAATCCCATTTTGCCAGAGGAATAGTTGCCTATGAAACGAACAGAGTCGATGCGTTCGTAGGTGGGGCCAGCGGTGACCAAAATGCGTTGTCCTCTTAGGTCGGGGGTAGGAGAGAGGATGGTCATCTGCTCCATTATCTGTTCGGGTTCGGGCATTCGTCCAGCCCCCGAGGTTCCACATGCCAGTTCTCCACATTCGGGTTGTAGAATATGAATACCAATTCCCTGCAGGTATTCGATGTTGCGTTGCACGGCTGGACATTCCCACATTTGAGTGTTCATGGCAGGTGCCAGATAGATGGGTTTGCGCATGAATGCCATCAATAGGGTGCTCAAAGCATCGTCGCCAATGCCGGAGGCCATCTTGCCAATGATGTTGGCTGTGGCAGGTGCCACCACTAGGGCATCGCCCCAGTCTTTGAACGAGATGTGCTCGGTGGAGTTTTCGTTGGCTGGGGCGAAGAGGTCGGCATACAATTTGTTACCCGAGAGGGTCTCCAGGGTGAGTGGGGTGACAAATTCCAGTGCATGGTCGGTGGCCACGCATTTCACTTCATGTCCGGCTTTGCGAAGCAGACGGATGAGGATGGGTGTCTTATAGGCAGCAATGCCGCCAGTGATGCCGACAATAATGTTCATTAAACTATATTATTATAGCTGCGGTAGCGTGTTGGGTTAGTTCTTCTGGTCAGCGATGATCTCGTTTTCCATCTCTTCCATGCGCTGATTGAAGCTTTCCTTAGCGGGGTTGCGATAGTAGAGTTTGTGGTCGAGGTACTCGTCGGTGGCGGTGAGCACAGGTTTGGGCATACGCTCAAAGCGGCGCACTACGTCAATCTGCTCGCGGTTCTCGAAATATTCATCCATGCCATCGTTGTTGCTGGTATATTCATCAATCTTCTTGTGCAATTCTTTCTTTTCTTCGATGGCAATCTGGTTGGCACGCTTGGTGAGCATGGCCACAGTTTCGTAGATGTTGTCAGTCTGCTGGCTGAACATTGCGGTGTTGCGGGTAATAGTGGTGTCGGCTACTTTTTTCTTGTTCTCTTCCATGATATTGTATGTGATTTTTTATTTGTCGTAAAGTTAATACTGATCCCTCTTCAAAAGGGAATGTTTTAGTTATTTGATTTTTGTTTTGCTTCAAGTTGGGCGATGGCAGCCTTGGATTTGGTGTAGAATCCTTGGGCACTTTCCAAATATTTCGACTCGCTGAACGAAGCTGAGAATCGATCGAAGTCGTTGATTACCTGCTGGAGTCGTTCCATCATTTTCGACTCCTGGCTGTTGATGCCATAGGTATATCCGCTGGCAAGCATGTAGTACATGGCCTTCTCGCGCAAAGGAGAATCGGGGTAGTTGTTGATAAATGCTTGGAGCGACACGTATGCGGCATGGTAATTTTCGGTATGGTAATAGTTATAGGCATTCTCGTAGTCTTTCAACATCAGTTTGTTGCGCAGTTCGTCCAAATGGTTGTTGATTTCGGGAATGTGCACACTGGTGGGGTATCTGTCCACGAAAGACTCGTATTCCTGAATGGCCTCCTTGGTCAGTTTTTGGTCAAGGTAATAATCAGGTGATTCTTGGTATTTGCAATCAGCTGCCAAGTAGAGAGCCTCCTCGGCACGGTCGCTATAAGGGTAGCGCTTGAAAAACGACTTGAACTGGTATCCAGCACTGTAGTAGTCGTTGGTTTTGAGCAGCGATTGGGCATAATACCAGGCAATGTTCTCGGCATTCTCCTTGCCATGATAGTGGAGCATGAGGTTTTCGAGGAGTTGCAGAGCTCGGTTGTAGTTCTCCCCTTCGTAGTATTCAACTGCTGCCTTATATTTGGCATCAAAATCATTGCCCTTGATGATTTTTTCATAGCCGTCACAACTTGCTAGCAATAGCAAGGTTACAAGCATTGTGGTGAATGTTTTCCCAAATTTCATAGTCTGCAAAGATACGTTATTTTTTTGTATTTGCGCCTTTATTGTAGTTTTTTTATTTTATAATGCAAGAATTGCTGTCGCTAGAACAGGCTCATGAGCTATTGCAAATGTCATATTGGTTTTGTTGCGAAAAAAAGTGTTGCTGCTTAATCTTTGCTTGATCGATTGCACCTCATTGGTTGGCGTATTAACAAATTGTTTACATGTGCTGTTGCATTTTTGCGGTTGACTAAAAATAGACGCATTCATCATCATTTCTTATGAGGCTCTTGCGTTTGGCATTTTGTTGTAGTATGGCGTTTTAGTGCTATGCCGTAGGGAGGAGTGCTGAACCTGGGTATTGAATAGGCTTTTGCTATGCCTTGTCGGAGCGAAGGTGAGGCGAAGGTAAAGCGAAGGTAACGCCTATGTAACGCTTAGGTAGTGGCTGTATAGTGGTTGTATGGTTTTATGGTAGAAAAGCCCCTTTATTACCCCCAATCTTGCTGCTTAATATTAATAAAATCTATAAAGATTTGCATAAGTCCGTTTTTTTTTCGTATCTTTGTGCTAACAAAGAATTTTAAAAATATGGACACAATCATCATCTTAGATTTTGGTTCTCAGTACACTCAGCTTATTGCTCGTAAAATCAGAGAACTTAATATTTATTGCGAAATTCATCCTTTCAACAAGGTGCCCGCCCTCACAGCCGATGTAAAAGGCGTAGTTTTTTCGGGTAGCCCATATTCCTGCAATGCAGCCGATGCTCCTGTGCCAGATATGTCCAATATCAAGGGCAAACTTCCTCTCTTGGCTGTGTGCTATGGCGCCCAGTATCTTGCCAAATGGGGTGGCGGCAGCGTTCAGCAGTCTCAAACCCGTGAGTATGGTCGTGCCAATCTCCAGTTTATCGACAATTCCAACCCCCTCATGAAGGGTATTCCTCAAGGCAGTCAAGTGTGGATGAGCCACGGCGATACCATCGAACGTTTGCCCGAAGGCTATAAGGTCATCTGCTCCACCGACAGCGTCAAGAATGCTGGTTATCAGATTGAGGGCGAGCAAACTTATGCTATCCAGTTCCATCCCGAAGTGCACCACTCTGTTGATGGTCTTGCCATGCTTCGCAATTTTGTGGTAGATGTTTGCCATTGCGATCAGAGCTGGACCCCTGCTTCTTTTGTTGAATCCACTGTGGCCGAACTCAAGGCCAAGCTGGGCAACGACAAGGTGGTCATGGGCCTCAGCGGTGGTGTTGACAGCACCGTGGCTGCTGTGCTCTTGCATCGCGCTATTGGTCAAAACCTCCATTGTATCTTTGTTGACAACGGCTTGCTCCGCAAGAATGAATTCGAAAACGTGCTGGAATCCTACAAAGGCATGGGTCTCAATGTCAAGGGTGTCAATGCCAAAGATCGTTTCTACAGCCTTTTGGCTGGTGTCACCGAGCCTGAACGCAAACGCAAAATCATCGGCAAAACCTTTGTGGATGTGTTCGACGAGGAGTCCAAGCTTATCACCGATGCCAAATGGCTCGGCCAGGGTACCATCTACCCCGATGTGATCGAGTCCAGCTCTGTCAAAGGACCTTCCCAGACCATCAAGTCTCACCACAACGTGGGTGGTCTGCCCGATTATATGAAACTCAAACTCGTTGAGCCGCTCCGTAGCCTTTTCAAGGACGAAGTGCGCCGCGTGGGCCGTCAGTTGGGCATCAAGGAAGAACTCATTGGTCGTCATCCTTTCCCTGGCCCCGGCTTGGCCATTCGTATCTTGGGCGATATCACTCCCGAGAAAGTGGAAATCTTGCAAAATGTGGATGATATCTTCATCCAGGGTCTCCGCGACCATGACCTCTACGACAAAGTTTGGCAGGCTGGTGCCATCCTCCTCCCCATTCAATCTGTGGGTGTGATGGGCGACGAACGCACCTATGAGCGTGTGGTGGCTCTCCGTGCTGTAGAATCTGTTGATGGCATGACCGCCGACTGGTGCCACCTCCCATACGAATTCTTGGCCAAAGTGTCCAATGACATCATCAACCGTGTGAAGGGAGTCAACCGCGTGTGCTACGACATCAGCTCCAAGCCCCCAGCAACTATCGAGTGGGAATAATCCCATAACCACTTGTATAGGGCACATGGATAAAACTATGAAATTTGGTATTATGAAGAAACTTTCCACAATCATCTTCCTGCTCGTGGCGTGGGTCTCCACATCATGGGCACAGATGCCCGGTGGGCGTAGCGTGGAGGTCTCCCACAAGGTGCAGACCCTCCACGGCAAACGCTATTTTATACATATCGTTGAGCCTGGACAAACTGTCTATGCCATTTCTCGTGCCTATGGCCTCAAAGAGGTGGAAGCCATCACCAAGAAGGATATCCATTTCTTGCAGATAGGCGACACCGTTTGGCTGCCCTGCAAAGGCCAGAAACTGGCTGATGGCACTGTGGCACCCCTAGCCACAGGCGACAAAGTTGACGCCAATCCCGCCACCGAAAAGGCCAACTCTAACGGACAGAAGACAGCCCAAGCTGCTGCTCAAGAAGCACCCATCACCCTTGGCCCTGTGGCCAATATCCGTCCCCGTGTCAATGCTCAGAATATCGTGGTGTCGGTGATGCTGCCCCTCAACCTCAGCCAGATGGACAAAATCTCCACCTCCAAGTTTGATGTTGAGCAGCGTGGCAAGACCTCCTACAAGAGTTTGGAGTTCATCCAGTTCTATGAAGGTCTTTTGTTGGGTCTCGATCGATTGGACAAGTTGGGCTACAACGTCACCCTCAATGTGGTGGATGTTGAGAACAGCGACGATGAGTCTGTGGAGAAAGCCTTCACTAGTCACAATGTGGCGCAGAGCGACCTCCTCATTGCCATGCTCACTCGCCAGCCTTTTGCCAAGGCCGCCCAGCTGGCCCGCAATGCGCAACTTTTCATCGTCAATCCTGCTGCCGACCGTTCCGAGATTGTCAAAGACAACCCCTATGTGTTCAAGTGCATGCCCTCGATCGAGGCTTATGCCAAGCGCACCGTCCAGGCCATCAAAGCGGCCTACCCCCAGTCCCAGGTGCTGATCATGCAGTCCGGTGCCAAAGCCGAGAAAGAATCCATCTCATCTCTCACCGACGAACTCAAAGAGCAAAATCTCTCCTACACCATTTTAGACTGGTCGCAGCCATCCAAGCTGTCCGCAGCAGTCAAGGCTGCCAGCAATCCGGTGGTGGTGAGCCTTTACAATCAGGACAAGTCCAAAAATCGCATCTATGCTTCGCAGCTGCTCAACAAGCTCACCTCCTTCAAGTCCAATATCACCCTTTTCACCTATGAGGATTGGACTTCGCTCTACAGCGATATCGACCTTGCTCAGCTCCAAAGCTTGAACTACCATACATTCTATACCGACTGGAATCGTGCTAGCGACAACCAAAAAGCTTTCATCGATCGCTTCGCCGAACAGTATAGCACCGAACCCACCAACGTATATGCCGGCATGGCCAACGACATAATTCTTTATTTTGTCAATGGCTTGATGAAAAAGGGCACCGAGTTCTTCCGCTCCCCCGTCATGGCCATGCCTGCAGGTATGCTTCAGCCGCTATCCTTTTCTCATGCTAGAGCCGATTATGGTTTCGAAAACCAGTCAGCTCAGCTTTTCCGCTTAATCGACTACCATTTCAACCCCGTTCCCTCCGTTCAATGAAGCAAACTACCATCCGCAAGGAATTCCGTGTCACGGGTATGGGCTTGCACACTGGCCGCACAGTCACAGTCACAGTCCAGCCCGCACCTCCCGATAGCGGTATCGTATTTCGTCGCACCGACCGATTCAATATCGTCTCGGTTCCTGCTCATGCCACCCAAGTTGGGGCCACAGCCCGTGGCACCACCATCGGCAGTGGTCGCCATAGCATCTCCACCATCGAACATCTGATGTCGGCTCTTCATGGCTGCCAGATTGATAATGTGCTTATCTGCCTTGATGGTGGCGAGATTCCCATTCTCGACGGTTCTTCTCGCCCTTGGCTCAACCAACTTCAGCGTGTCGGTTGGCGCGAGCAAGATGCTGACCGCCGCACCTTCACCTTCACCCAGCCCCTCCATTTCGAGAACAAGGGTACCGGCTCGGTTTACGATGTTGAGCCTTCCGACCATTTCTCGGTCGATTGTGTCATCGACTTTCCCAATAGCGTCATCGGTCGCCAAGAAGCCTCCATGAGCAGCTTCGACCAATACGATCTCGAGATCTCTCCCTGCCGCACCTTCGTTTTCTTGCACGAGATTGAGCCGCTCCTGCATCTCAACCTCATCAAAGGCGGCAGCCTCGACAATGCCCTCGTCTTTGTCAACAACGATTTGGCTCCCCGTCAGCTTCGCCGACTTGAACGTACCTTCCACAAAGATGCGTCCCAGTTCCGTGTCCACGATGGTGTGCTCAACACCACCGACCCCTACTTTCCCAATGAGCCGGCACGCCACAAACTCCTCGACTTTGTGGGCGACATCCGTTTGGTGGGCATCCCCTTGGTGGGCCATTTCACCATCTACAAGCCCGGCCACAAAGCCAATGCCAACTTTAGTAAATATTTAATTGAATACATTAATAATAATAAATGATACTCAACGACGTTAACCCCAATGCCAAAATAGGCAAGGATGTGGTGATTGGCAATTTCACCACCATTCATGATGATGTGGTCATCGGTGATGGAACCATCATCGAACCCAACGTGGTCATCTACCCCGGTGCCCGTATTGGCAAGAATTGTCATATCTTTCCTGGCTCAGTCATCAGCGCTGTGCCTCAAGACCTCAAGTTCGCTGGCGAATACACCACCTGTGAGATTGGCGACAACAATGTCATCCGCGAGTGCTGCACCATCAATCGTGGCACCTCCGCCTCTGGCCGCACTGTCATCGGCAACAACAATCTGCTCATGGCCTATGTCCATGTGGCCCACGACTGCGTGGTGGGAGATCATTGCGTGTTTGCCAACAACGCCACCCTAGCCGGCCACATCATCGTGGGCGACTGGGTCATCCTGGGCGGCAAAACGGCCTGCCTCCAGTTCATCCACATCGGTTCGCATGTCATCACCATGGGTGGTTCGCTCATCACCAAAGACGTGCCTCCTTTCGTCAAGGCAGCCCGTTTCCCCATCACCTATGCCGGCATCAACTCCCTGGGCCTGCATCGTCGCGGTTTCTCGCAGGAGGCCATCAACAACATCAGCTCCATCTATCGCATCATCTTCCAGAGCGGGCTCACCGTGAGCCATGCCGTGGAGGAGGTCAAAGAGAAATTTGGCCACACCGACGAGGGCAAGCAAGTGCTCAGCTTCATCGGCAGCGCCAACACAGGCCTCATCAAAGGCTATAGCTCCGATAAGTAATAGCTTGGCAGCTGCCCTTAACCCATGATTTTCATCTGGTTTTAGTAAATACAAAACATCAAAATATAATATTCATCGTTTTATGAAAAAAGTTTTTGCCCTACTCTCTCTCATCGCCATTTTGGTGGTGATGGCATCTTGTAAAGAGAAACGTTGTGCTTGCACCTGGACTCGTGGCGACATGGAGTATCGTAAATGTTTCTCCCTTGAGCCCAAAGTAGGTATCTCCAGCTGTGCCGAGCTCAACGGCGAGTGGCTCTCCTCCGACTCTTCCACCCTTGTCATGCGTGAGTGCGTAGAAGAGGAGTAGTCCGTGCAATCCAATATTCGTCCCCAAAACTATCCCTGGTTGTCAGGGATAGTTCTTTCCTTGTTGGCGTTGGTGGTGGCCTTTGTTGTCACCAGCCAGTTGCCCATGCCCAGGCAGTATGAGGCGCGCTACGAATTGCGTCTGCGCGATTATAGCAAAAACATCGACCAGCCCGAGTCCGTCCTCAATGGCATCGAACTCATGGATGCTGATCAGCTTGTCCAAGACCTTCGCTGCCGCTATGATCATCCCGGAGTCAAAATCTGGTGCGACCCTAGCAAGAAAATCACCATCCGCGTCCATTCCCATCAGCCCGACGAGGCATTGTTTCGTGCCCAAACCATCTATCAGCATCTGCTCGACACAGTTAGCCAATTCGGGCAGCAGATGTGCTATGCCAAGGCCTATGAGTATCAGCGGCAAATCAACCTCCTCCGCTCGCTCCCTGCCACCGACAGCACAGCGTCGCTCATCAACCAGTTCCACGACCGTTTGGCCATTCTTCAGGCCGACAGTCAAGGGGGTATGCGATATATAGATGTGTTCTGCACCCCCGAGCATGGCCCCTTGCATCGCACCCCCAGCCGCCCTTGGGTCATCCTGCTTTCGGTTCTGTCTGCCGCCCTTTTCTCCGTCATTCTCTCCCTTTATCGTCGCCAGTATGGTTCAGCAGCTGAATAAACTCCTGTCCAGCCATTGTGCTCATGCGTTGGCGCTGCTAGCCCTCTACCTGTTGCTGTTGGCTGAATACTATCGTTTCGTCTATCGCCATTTCTTTTACCTCATGGGGTTCGACTTTCGCCTGCATCCCGTCTCGTTCTTGGTGGGTCTTCTTCTGTTGGGAGTGGTCTTTGGTTCCCTTTTTGCTGTCCCCCAGCGGCGTCAGGGGCTTTATCTGCTCAGTCTGTTGGTGGCGGCACTTTTCTGCATTCCGCAAATCATACTCTTTCAGGTGGGCAAAGCCACCCCTTTCGGCTCCCTTTATTCGGTGCTGTTCCTCATGTTGCTCAGCACCCCGCTCCTCCAGCTGCCTCCCTGCTCTGTGCCTCAATTGCCTGGTCGTTTGCGCCTTTGGGCTGCTCCGCTGCTGGTGTTGCTGGCCTCCGTCCCGTTTGTGCTCACCTATGGCTTCCATTTCGATCTTTCGTTGTTCGCCCTTTCGTCCCACACCTATGATGTCCGTTCCCAGGCGCTGTCGCAGGGCAACATCTTCACCGCCTATCTGCTAGGGCCGCTCACCAAGGTGCTGCTTCCCCTGCTGCTCGTCATGGGGCTCACCCAGTGGTGTCGCCGTTGGTGGCTCGCCGTGTTGGCAGTGGGGCTCATGCTTTACCTTTTCCTCATCACTCCACAAAAAAGCATCCTCTTCTCCATCGTGTTGGTCATGGCGTGCTGCTTGGGTCGCAACTGCTATGTCAAGTCGGGGTTGGTGCTCTATGGGTTGCTTGCCTTGGTGCTGGTCAGCGTGGGGCTCAACATCTCCACAGGCCATATCCTGGCCGAGTCCATCATCGTGCGCCGCCTTTTCTTCATCCCCGCGCTGGTGGCCGACAATTATTATGTCTTCTTTCAGGATCATCCCGTCCTCCTCTCCCATAGTTTCTTGGGCTCTTTCTTCCACTATCCCTATCCGCTCGACCCCTCTCACTTGATTGGTCAGGTGATGTACAACCGCACCATCACCTCGTGCAATACCGGCATTATGGCCGATGGATTCATGAATTTTGGTCATCTGGGTGCCATTCTCTTTGTTGTCTTGGGTGCATTGGTGCTTCGTTTCATCGACTCACTCCATTGCTCCAGCCGTTATATAGGATTGGTAGTGGTGCTGCTTTTCTCTTTCCTCAATGGTGCTTTTTTCACAGCCATGCTCACCCATGGCGGCCTGCTGCTGGTGCTTGTCATGGCTTTGCTAGTGCCGCGCGCACCAGTTGCCACCATTCCTCAAACGGGTACATGCCAGTAATAGTTGTCAATTTATGGTCCATCTCAATTCTCTTTTGGGGCGTTTCCGCCAAAGCGAGTTTGCCAAGAATAGCTTCACCCTCTCCGTTGGTGTGGCTTTGGCCCAAGTGCTTCCATTTCTCTTCTATCCCATTCTCTGCCGCATCTTCAGTGCCGAGGAATTTGGCCTTTTGGCCACCCTCACATCCATCATCTCCATCCTGGCAGTTGTGGGGTCGGGCAAATACGAGTCGGGCATAGTGGTGGCTCAAAGCAAGCTCCAGGCGGCCAACCTTGCAGTACTCTCGCTTGTCGTGGGCTTCGTGTCCATGCTATTCGTTTGGTTGGTGGGCCAATTCCTTTGTATCGATTTTCTGGCCTCTAAGATGGATGAGCCCCTCCTCAAGCAGTGGTTCTATGTGTGCCCGTTGGCGGCATTCTTCATCATTGTTTTCAATATCTACAACGAATGGTGTGTGCGTGAGAAATATTTCATCGCCCTTTCGGTCAACAAGATTGTCAATTCCAGTGCCGTGGTGCTGTCCAAAACCTTCTTGGGCTTTGTTCGGCTCAGTTCCCAGGGGTTGGTTGTGGGCGACCTCGTGGGCCGTGGCATCTCTGCTTTGGGTTGCCTTGTGCGAGCGCTGCTGCGCGATGGCTCCACCTTTGCCCAAACTCGTTGGAGCCAAATCAAAGATTGTGCCATTCGTTTTCGCGAGTTCCCCCTGTTCACCATGCCCGGTCGCTTGCTCAACACCGTTGGCCAGTCGCTCCCCGTTCTTTTCATCGCATACTACTATGGCAAAGCCGAGGTGGGCTATTTCTCCCTTGCCATGACCCTTTTTTCTGTCCCCATCAACATCATCAGCACCTCCGTCAGCGATGTCTATCGTCAGCGTGCCACCGAGGAGTATCGCTCACAAGGCAACTGCCTGGCCAGCTTCGACAAGATCCTCAAGCTCCTCAGCCTCGTGGGCTTGGTGGCTTTTCTGGCTTTGGAGTGGGAGTTGCCTTGGCTCATGCGCCTCTTCTTGGGCGAGCAGTGGGGCGTGGTTGGCCATTATGCGCAGCTGATTGCACCCGCCATGGTGGTCATGTTTGTTTCCAACTCGTTGAGCGGCATGTTCATAGTGGCCAACAAACTTCGTTCCTTTTTCTGGTGGCAATTCTATTTTGCCCTTAGCACCCTGCTCTCTGTGTGGGTGGGTGGAGCTCTCTTTGGCAGCCTTACGGCCACACTGCTCCTCTTCTCCGCACTCCGTATCACCGCCTATCTGGCCAGCATAGTACTCACTCGCCGTTATGCAAGAAATGTGAATAGTGAATGAAAACTATTGTCATATCACCCATCACCCGTCACAGGTCACCTATCCCTCCTTACCTTATTCCCAAGCCAAAGCATCGATCGGCGTCAGCCCTTAGCAACAACCAACGCCACACGTAAGCATGCA
>JAKSMP010000043.1 GCA_024400505.1 Bacteroidales bacterium
GATTTTAAGAATGAAAATCTTACGTCCTGGGCCAGCTAGACGAACGGACCATTTTATTGCTTTTATCTCTCGAAAGCGGGTGCAAAATTACTAACAATTTTTGAATTAGCAAAATATTTTTTTCTATTTCTCCCAAGAGTGCAACACAGATTAATCTGTATCTGCCTGAAATCTAAATCCTAAACGCTTCCCAGTGGGCATTGATTTTTTATCTAAATCATACCGCATTTCGCCCACCGACACCAGCTTAACTTCGTCATAAGGAGGGGTCAATAAATCAAAATTGGTGGTATATTCAATAGCCGATTCCACCACACTTTGCACAGACTCACTGGTAATCAGCGAACTACCGAAATTATTATACAACATACCCAACTCACGCTTGCCTTCGATGAAATAGTGTTTTTCATAGTTAACAAACACTCTTCCAATCATATAACCTAAATCTTGATCACGACTATAGGTAAAAGAGTCTGCTAGGAAGTTATAGATGCGTATCACGCCGCAATAGGAACGCTTGGAATCCTCGCGAATATAGGGCGACTTCATCACTTGATGGTCGCGCGAGAACTCAAACACATTAGTATGCATAACAAATACAAGCACATCGCCAGCAAACTTCACCTCAAATTCAAAATCGCCTCTGTCGGTAAATTCAAATTCCACATTGCGATGTTCCATAGCATTACGTTCTTTGAACTGGGCAATCACTTCGCGAGTGATGGAACGAAACAGCTCAAAAGCTTCTTTCGTGGAGTTGAACACTTGCTGCTTCAGGTTGCTTTTATCAAGCACTAAGTTTATTAAATGCTCATTAATCTGCATATCGTTGTTGAATTTTGGAATTGCAAAGATACACTTTTTTTGGCAAACGAAAGAAAAATGAATTTCAGAAACACAATCTGTGCAGAGACATTCTTTGGCCACCTGCGGCACAAATCAGCGTAAAGAATCACCTTTCTTCGACTGGAGCATAGGCGAAACTGTGGCGAAACTGTGGAGAAACAATAGCGCCACATTTCTCGCTCAGAGGTGCTCTCTTGTATTACACTTATTAATACAATGGCTCAAACAAAGAATCTCATCTAAAGAAATGATGGCTCAAAGGCTTCACACTATAAAAAACTTTAACAAACCAAGAAAAATTTGTATCTTTGCATATTATTTCTTTGTACAATAAATATAGATATACATATGAAAAGACTTATCATTTCAATGATTGCCTTGGCCATCTTAGTACTGAACTGGGAAGGGACCCAAGCTTGCACCAATTTTCTGCTGAGCAAAAGCAGCACAGCCGACGGCAGCACAATGATCACTTATGCAGCCGACTCACACACCCGCTATGGGCAACTCCGTTACAGCCCTGCTGCCGACCACCAGCCGGGCGAAATGCTGAACCTTTATGACTATGGCAGCCTCAAGTTCCGTTTGGCCATTCCCCAACCGGCACACACCTATAATGTGGTTGGTTTCATCAACGAGCACCAGCTGGCCATCGGAGAAACCACCTGGGGCGGACGTGCCGAACTGGAGCACGGCAATAACATAGGTATTGACTACGGCAACCTTATTTATGTGACCCTCATGCGCGCCAAAAACTGCCGTGAGGCAATACAAGTGATGGATGAATTAACCCGCACCTATGGTTATTGCGACGGGGGCGAGTCATTTTCGCTGTGCGACCCCAACGAGGTGTGGATTTTCGAAATCATCAACCGAGGAGAGGAGAAAGGAGCCCTCTGGGTGGCACGCCGAGTGCCCGAAGGCTATGTAAGCGGCCATGCCAACCAAGCACGTATCACCCAGTTTCCCCAAGAAGTGGGCAAATTCAAGAAAACCCGCGGGAAAGGACTGCATCAGACCATTAGCAGCGCACACATGGACTACATCAACGAGCCCGAAGTGGAATGCGTCTATTCTGCCGACGTAGTGAGTTTCGCCCGCAACAAAGGCTGGTTCAACGGCAAAGACACCGACTTCAGCTATGCCGATACATACAACCCCATCACCTTCAGCGGAGCCCGTGCCTGTGACGCACGCGTTTATGCTTTTTTCAACCGAGTGAACTCCAACATGAAGCAGTATGAAGCCTACGCCATGGGCGACATCAACGCCGAACGCCTGCCCCTCTGGATCAAACCCGACCACAAGATAAGCCTCCACGAAGTGATGAACCTCATGCGCGACCACTACGAAGGCACCCCCATGGACATGACACAAGATGTGGGCGCAGGACCCTTCCACCTTCCCTATCGCTGGCGTCCTATGGGATTTGAAGTGGATGGCAAGAAATACATTCACGAGCGTGCCATCTCTACCCAACAAACTGGATTCAGTTTTGTGGCACAATGCCGCAACTGGTTGCCAAACAAAGTCGGAGGCATCCTTTGGTTTGGTGTGGACGACACCTACACCACTTGCTATTGTCCCATGTTTTGCAGCCTCACCCAGATCCCAGAATGTTTCCGCGAGGGCAACGGCAGCATGAGCCAATACAGCGAAACGGCTGCATTCTGGCTTTTCAACCGCGTGGCCAACTTCTGCTATCTGCGCTACGATGTGATGGTGAAAGATGTGCAGAAAGTACAACTAGCCCTCGAAACAAACTTTATCGAGAAAACCGCCATTGTAGATAAAGGAGCTGAATTGCTCAAAAGTGACAAGGAACTGACCAAACTCGTGAACGACTTCTCTCGCGACCAAGCCACCGAAATGATGACAAAGTGGCGCGAGCTTGACCACCTTTTGCTCATGAAATACATCGACGGCAATATCAAACAAGAAGAGAATGGACGTATCCTTACCACCGAAACTGGGGTGGTGAAATATCCCGCCCAACCGGCCTATCCCGAATGGTTCTACCGTGCCATTGTCAACGACCACGGCAGCGTGATAGAAGCAAGATAAGCCAACCAAAGATGCCAAAAAAATCGTTGATTCAAAAAAAAATCGTACCTTTGCAATCTCAATAATATAATGATATTAATAGTAAAATAAAAATAGTATTATGAGTATCAGCATCTTTGCTCTTATCATCGGCGCAATATTTGTCAACAACGTCGTATTGTCGCAATTCCTAGGCATCTGCCCTTTCTTGGGCGTATCCAAAGATGTCAAAAGTTCTTTAGGCATGGGCGGCGCAGTCTTGTTCGTGATGATACTGGCCACCCTGGTCACTTGGCTTATCAACCACTATGTGCTTGATCCCTTCAACCTGAACTACCTGCAAACCATTGCTTACATCTTAGTAATCGCTGGTTTAGTGCAGATGGTAGAAATCATCCTCAAGAAGATTGCCCCCGCACTGTATCAAACTTTGGGTGTGTTCCTTCCCCTCATCACCACAAACTGCGCAGTTCTTGGTGTAGCCATCTTAGTAGTGCAGAAGAACATGAACCTCTTCCAGAGTATGATATACGCAGCTAGCATCGCTGTAGGTTTCACTTTGGCATTGGTCATCTTTGCAGGCATCCGTGAGCAGATGGAACTTACTGGTGTGCCTAAGGGCATGAAGGGTGTGCCTATCGCTTTGGTCACTGCAGGCATCCTGGCCATGGCATTCATGGGTTTCGGCGGCCTTGTTCCATTACCCTAAATTACCGGATAAAAAGGGGCAAAAAACTACATTTTCAACTTAAAAACGACTGAATTTCAGGAAAAAATGAATGAAATTAACAAAAAAAATGCGTTTTTAACATTTTGAATTTTAACAATTTGTAGAGCGATTAAGTTTTTTTGACATTTTATTTTTTCAATAGTCCGTGAAAATGTAGTACTTTTGCACTCGATTTCAAAACCCACTAGGGCAGACAAATCAAAGAATAAACAAACTAGTAAAGATAACTTTAAAATCAACAAAGAAAAATGAAAAAAGTAATGTTCCTTATGGCTGTCGCTGGCATGTTCGCTTTCGCAGCTTGCAACAACACTCCCGCTGAGGAGGAAGTAATCGACACCGTGGCTACCGAAGAGATGGTTGAAGAGACCGTTGACACCACCGCTGCTGAGGCTGTTGAGGCTGTTGCTGAAGAATGTGTTGCTGAATAATTATCAGGACACCTTAAGAAAAAATAAGGTCGATTTTCATCGACCTTATTTTTTTATACCTTTTTCCTAATTATCTATATTTTTTTCGTACCTTTGCATTTTGATTAGTCTAGGTTCAAAAACACTGCGGAGTCTGGACAACAACATATAATAACTACGTAATACATTATATATAATATGACCGACACCATCAAGCGCAAGACCGTGTGCAGCGGCATTCGCCCCACCGGCAACCTCCATTTGGGCAATTATTTCGGCGCTCTGCGCAACTTTGTGCGCATGCAAGAAGAGCACGACTGCTACTTTTTCATTGCCGACTATCACTCGCTCACCACTCATCCCACTCCTGGCGACATCTACAACAATGCCCGCCAAATCCTAGCCCAATACATCGCTTGCGGCCTCGACCCCGATAAAGCCACCATTTACCTCCAGAGCGATCTGCCCGAAACCATCGAGCTCTACCTCTTCTTCAACATGAATGCATACCTCGGCGAGCTCGAGCGTGTCACCTCTTTCAAAGACAAAGTGCGTCAAAACCCCAACAATGTCAATGCCGGCCTCCTCACCTATCCTACCCTCATGGCAGCCGACATCCTCATCCACAAAGCCACCAAAGTGCCCGTGGGCAAAGACCAAGAGCAGCACCTGGAGATGACCCGAACCTTTGCACAACGATTCAACAATATGTACAAATCCGAAGTATTCCCCCTGCCACAGGCATTCAACTTCGGCAATGAATTGGTGAAAATACCCGGCCTTGACGGTAGCGGCAAAATGGGAAAGAGCGAGGGCGAAGCCAATGCCATCTTCCTCAATGAAGACCCCAAATCTATTCGCAAAAAGATTATGAAGGCCAAAACTGATGGCGGCCCCACAGAAATGAATCAAACCAAACCTGTGGAAATCGAGAATCTCTTCACCCTTATGAAAGTAGTTTCCACCTCCGACACTGTGGAGTACTTCGATGACCTCTACAACCGCTGCCAAATTAGATATGGTGATATGAAGAAACAACTGGCCGAAGACATGGTCAACTTCATTGAGCCATTCCGCACTCGCATCGAGGAAATCTCAGCGGATGAGGCCCTGCTCAAACGCATCATGGACCAGGGTAAAGAGAAAGCCCACGAAAGCGCACGTCGCACCATCGACGAGGTTCGTCATGTGATCGGCTATCGCAACTAATAAACTTTCAATATCAACACCATGGAAAACCAAGTAGTAATCATGGCCGGTGGCATAGGCAGCCGTTTTTGGCCGCTCAGCACACCCGAATACCCCAAACAATTTATTGACATATTGGGGTGCGGTCGCACCCTCATCCAGCTCACTGTAGATCGATTCAAAGGCATCTGCCCCATGAGCAACTTCTGGATTGTGACCAATGCTGCCTACGTTGAGATTGTTCGCCAGCAGCTGCCCGATATTCCAGTGGATCACATTCTGGCCGAGCCTGCAGCTCGCAACACTGCGCCTTGCATTGCATGGGCCTGCTGGCGCATCAAGCAGCAATCGCCTAATGCCAATGTGGTTGTAACACCCGCCGATGCTGTGGTGATGAATCCTGAAGAATTCCGCCGTGTGATTAACAATGCCCTCAACTTCACAGCCAGCCACAACTCTATTGTCACCATAGGCATAAAGCCTAGCCGCCCCGAAACTGGATACGGATACATCAAAGTGAATGCTGCTGGCCAAGCAGAAGGAGAGATTCACCCTGTAGAAGCCTTCAAAGAGAAACCCAACTTGGATACTGCCCAACAATACCTAACCGACGGTGGCTACTTGTGGAATGCAGGCATCTTTGTGTGGAATGTGGACACCATTACCTCCGCCATCCACACCTACAAACCCAACCTTGCCAACGACATGGAGCAAATGAAGACCCCCGCTGACGTGCAGACCATCTTCCCCCAATGCGAAAAGATATCCATTGACTATGCTGTGATGGAGCCCTCTGCAGCCGAAGGGAAAGTATTCACCCATCCCGCCGACTTTGGTTGGAGCGACCTTGGCAACTGGGCATCCCTGCACGACAAACTGGACCACGACCAGAACAACAATGGTGCCGTTGGCAATGTGCGCATGTATGAATGCAACAATTGTGTGGTGCATGCCGAGGACGCCAAGAAAGTTGTGCTCCAAGGTCTCGACGGATATATCGTTTCAGAGAAAGGCGGACAAATCCTCGTGTGCCGCCGCAGCGAAGAGCAGCGCATCAAAGAAT
This sequence comes from Bacteroidales bacterium, assembly GCA_024400505.1. Classification (GTDB taxonomy): domain Bacteria; phylum Bacteroidota; class Bacteroidia; order Bacteroidales; family P3; genus Colimorpha. The sequence continues at coordinate 6,281 of JAKSMP010000043.1, forward strand.
TCTCACAAGAATAGAGCCGCAAAAAGCCCATTATAAAATACCCCGAGTGTCTTTGCGAAAAAACTCGGGGTATTTTTTTGCGGAGATATATGGTTGCTTGTGCGGAACTATATGGTTCCTCGCGAGCAGATATATGGTTCCTCATGATGAGATATATAGTTCCCTGCTGTCAACAATTATTACTCAGCTAAAGTCTTCTCATCCTCATTCTGGTCGTACATTTTTCAAGGAAAGAAGAGGACTCCCGGTCACTTAAATTAAGAAGCCTTACACCTAAAGGGCAAAGAGGTCTTTGGCAGAGGCTGTAGTGGTTTCGGCCACCTGTCGAAGAGGGATACCGCGAAGTTCGGCAATCTTGGAAGCCACAACAGGTATGTAGGCGCTCTCATTGCGCTTGCCGCGATAAGGCACAGGGGCCAGATAAGGAGCGTCGGTTTCCAACAATATGCGCTCTAGTGGTACTGCTTTGGCCACTTCGGCCAAAGTGGCATTCTTGAAAGTCACCACACCGCCAATGCCTATATAGAAACCCATCTCCACAGCTCGTTGTGCCTCTTGGACACTCCCACCAAAACAATGCATGACCCCCCGATAGGAGCCATAGTTAAGGTCACGCAAAAGACCAAAGAGTTCATTATAGGCCTTGCGCACATGCAGACACACCGGAAGCGAGAGGTCGCGTGCCCATTGCATCTGACGCCGCAGAACGACGCTCTGCTGCTCCAAGTAGGTTTTGTCCCAATAGAGATCCAACCCAATCTCCCCTACCCCGATGTAGTGGCGCTGAGGGTCGAAGAGCTTCTGCTGCACTATGGCCAGTTCCGACTCAAAATCCGAATTGACCGAAGTGGGGTGAAGCCCCATCATCTGACGGAAATATTCTGGGAACTGAGCCTCCAATGCCTCTTGGGCAGCATGGCTCTGGCTGTCAATGCCAGGGAGCAGCATAAGGTTCACCCCTGCGTCCACCGCACGCTGCACAGCCTGCGAGCGGTCAAGGTCAAAAGCCTCATCATAAAGGTGGCAATGGGTATCAATCATCATGGCTGTCAGAATTTGAGGTGATCTTGGATGTATTTGGTCAGCTGGTCATACACGGCCAGCTCTTCGGGCATGTTGGCAATCAATCGCCTGTGGGCATTGATTGTCTTGGTATCGTTGCGCACAGCAGGGCCTGTAATCTGGTATCTCACATCACCCCATTTGATATGCTGCGCAGTAGTGGATATAAGGGGGTAAAGCACCTCAAAGGGTATCTCCTGCTGGCGGCAAATTTCCTGCGCCATGCCATAGAGCCCATTGACAAAATTGTTGACAAACACTGCCGAGAGGTGTAGATACTGACGCTGCCGGTGATTGATGCGAAATACTTGAGTAGAAACAGAGGACACCAATTCAGCTATTTGATCTTCAGTTTTGGGTGTACATCCTTCTATGCAGAAAGGGAGTGTTTCATACTCCAAAGCCACATCGCGCACAAATGTTTGTGGCGACCACACCACACCATAGTGCTTGGATGTGTGCTTGAGCACTTCCATGGAAGTGGCACCCGAAGTGTGCAGCACCAAAGCATCGCCCAGCCGCAAATCCAGTGCCAAATCAAAGAGAGCGTTATCGGAGATGGCAAGGACATAGACGTTGGCCGATGTTGCCAGATGCGAAATGTCATCAATAGGAATGGCTTCCACTCGGCTTGCCAAAAGCTGAGCATGGCCTATATCGCGAGACCAGATCTGGTCGATCCTATGACCGCGCCGGTAAAAAGCCAACGCCAGATGGGTGGCCACATTGCCCGACCCGATAAAGGAGATATTCATATACTAGTATTCGTCCTCTTGGAAGAAGAAGTCATCCTTGGTAGGATAATCGGGCCAAAGATCCTCAATACTGTCGTAGGGGTCGCCTTCGTCCTCAATCTCAAGCAGGTTTTCAATCACCTCCATGGGAGCGCCGGTGCGCTGAGCGTAGTCAATCAATTCATCTTTGGTAGCGGGCCAAGGAGCATCCTCCAATTTTGTGGCCAATTCAAGTGTCCAATACATGATATATGTTTATATTGTTTGTTTTCTCACCCGAGCTGTCAAGTCATCCAAAGCATTAATGCACAACTGATAGCACAAGGTGCGAAAGGATAATTGTTAGTTCAATTTTTTTGCAAAAGTACATATTTTTCTTGTACTTGCAAATTTTTTTTCGTGCGGTAACCAATCTGTGCCTTCAAAGGCCCATTGCCACATTGTCCGCCAACCCCTCAGCAGTGGTAGAGAGACTCTTCGTCGCCAACTGAAATCACCAAATGGCGAGACAGGACGAACAGAAAATCCGAGAGCCGATTGACATACTGCGAAATGGCTTCGTCCACGGGGCATTCCTGAGCCAATGCCACAATGCATCGCTCAGCACGGCGGCACACCGTGCGTGCCACATGGCATTGAGCCGACGCCATGTTGCCTCCAGGGATAACAAAGCAGCTGAGTTTGGGGAGGTTGTCCTGCAGCGTATCTATGGCATGCTCCATTTCTGCCACAGCCCCTTCGGGCAACTGAGGCAGCTGGAAAGGCACCTCTTGCTCGGTGGCCAAGAGGGTCTGCAGCACAAATAGGTTGTACTGCACCTGCTTGAGGTAGGCGAATTGGTCGGGATTGCTGCTACGAATCATCTCGGCAAGCAGCCCCACATGGGAGTTGAGCTCGTCCACAGTGCCATAGGCTTCCACGCGGATATGGCATTTGGCCACACGGGTACCACCCACTAGCGAGGTGGTACCCTTGTCGCCGGTCTTGGTATATACTGGCATTATACTCTTTCTACAGATTTCACTTCGGGGATTACCTTCTTGATGGCAGACTCAATGCCTTGCTTCAAGGTTTGCATGGCATGGGGGCAAGTGCCGCAGTGGCCTTGGAGGCGCACCATCACCACACCTTCGTTGGTCATATCCACATATTCCACATCGCCTCCATCTTGCTGGAGATAAGGGCGGATTTGTTCGAGGGCATTTTTCACGCGCACCTCTACTACTTCTTTCTCTTGATCGGTCATTATAGTAGCTTTAATGATTATTTATTATTGATCTTGCAGATTTCGCGAATGGTGTTCTGAGCCATGGCCAAGAAAGCTTTGCTCTCGGGACGCTCCTCGTCGGACATAAGCGCCACGGGGTGGCCATTGTCGCCACTCTCGGCAATGCATTGCACCAAAGGTATCTCGCCCAGCAGAGGCACATTCATCTGCTCGGCCAAACGCTTGCAGCCTTCTTTGCCAAATATATAGTACTTGTGGTCGGGCAGCTCAGCGGGGGTAAAGTAAGACATATTCTCCACAAAGCCGAGGACAGGAATTTCCATGCCGGGGTTCTGGAAAAGCTCCACGCCGCGCACCACGTCGGCCAAAGCCACCTGCTGAGGAGTGCTCACAATAATGGCACCCGTAACGGGCAGCGTGTGCGCCAAAGTGAGTTGCACATCGCCAGTTCCCGGAGGCATATCCACCACCAAGTAGTCAATTTCGCCCCAATAGGTCTCGGTGCAGAGTTGCTTGAGGGCATTGGAGGCCATAGGACCACGCCATGCGAGAGCCTTGTCGGGGTCAACCAAGAAACCGATAGACATCAGCTTGATGCCGTATCGCTCGATGGGGGCCATATAAGTCTTGCCGTCCACCTCCACGCCATACACATCCTCCTGGCTCACATTGAACATGATGGGCACCGAGGGGCCATAGATATCGGCATCAATCAAGCCCACCGATGCACCGGTCTTGGCCAGTGCCACAGCCAGGTTGGCTGCCACGGTGCTCTTGCCCACGCCGCCTTTGCCAGAGGCCACCACAATCACATTCTTCACCCCAGGCACCAAGTCGTGGGGGTCGGGCTGCTCCACCTGGCGTGAGGTGAGGTTGATTACCACCTCAGCCTCGCGGTCCACCAGTTCGTGAATGGCATTGGTGCAATCCTCGCTCATCTTCTTTTTCATCGGACAAGCGGGGGTGGTGAGCACCAAGTCGAAGGAAACCTTCTTGCCGTCAATGGCTATATTTTCAATCATGCCCAATTCAATCAGGCTCCGCCCCAAATCGGGGTCGTTGACATGGCTCAAAGCCATTTCAATCATTGTAGATGTAATCATATTTCGGAAATATCTTTCATTATCTGATGAGTATGGCCGCAGCGGCCGCCCCACCAATCTTCATCAATTAAAAATCTCATTAAGTTTCCGCTCCAATTCTTCGCCGCGCAGGTTGCGGGCAATCACGGTGCCGTCTTTGTCAATCAGCACAGTGGAGGGCACCGACATGATGCCGTAGGTCTTGCCACCGGTGGAAGTCCACCCCTGCAGGTCGCTCACATGGTTGGGCCATGAGAGGTGGTCGTCCTTGATGGCCTTCACCCAAGCCTCGCGAGACTTGTCCAGCGACACACTGTAAATCTCAAAACCTTTGTCGTGATACTTATTGTAGAGCCGCACCACATTGGGGTTCTCATGGCGGCAGGGGCCGCACCATGAAGCCCAGAAATCGAGCAGCACCACCTTGCCGCGCAAGTCGGAGAGGCGGCGCACATTGCCGTCGGGGTCTTTCATCTCAATGTCGGGAGCCACCATGCCTGGAGCCACCACCCCCTTCAAACGTTCGGCCAAACGCTTCACAAATTGGTCGTTGGGGTATTCGGGCAGCAACGCATCGCGCAGCTGCACATAGAGCGACACATGGGCATCAAATTCCTGTTCAAAGAATGTGGAGAGGAAAGCACTCATAAGCACCTGTTTGTTCTGCAGCAGCAGATTCTCCACCTGGCTGGGCACCAGTGCCTGGGTGGTGGAGTTGACAGCCCCCAGCAGTATGTCGTTGAACTGGCGGTAGAGGTCCACATTCTTCGACCCCTTGCAATGGGTGATCTTGAATGTTTTGCGATCTGCCACATAAATCATATCCAGCTGAATCTTCTCCTTGGGTTCCACCATCAGGTGGCAGAAACTGTTTCGCTCGCTGGTAGCATGGAGCAGATAAAGGGTGGGCTGGTCAAGCGTGAGCGCCACCTTGAAAGCGCCATTGTTGTCTAACTTGAGGGTATCTACAGGCAGTATTTGATCGCCCGCCACCTTGGTGAGCACCACCTTGGCATCGGCAGGCAGGTCAGCAATAGTGCCAGAGAGGGAGGCTTTCTGAGCCGAGATGCCGCAGGATTGAATCAGCATTGCCAGCAGCAAGAAGAGGGATATTTTTCTCATAACCTTGGATAGTAATAATTTTAATGTATTATTTATATTATAATGTCTAGTAGCCGCTATTGTGTCAGCTTCACTTTGGCCTTGATGGCATGCTGCAGTTCCACATCGGTGGGCATGATTATCTTGTAGTAGGCGTGTTCGCCATAGAGGGTTCTTGCCAAGATAGCCCGATAGTGGGTCACCATCTCCGACCCATATTTGGCAATGCAGGCCTCGTCGCGTTTGAGCCCCTGCTTGTCGGCCTGAGCCAGTATCTGCTGCAGGAGTTCGTTGCCCGGACGGTAGCGCCGCTCAAAATCGGACAAAGTGGGATACTGCTTCATCAACTGCTCATATTCGCGGTTGAGCTTATGGTAGATGATGGTCTCCATCACCTGCTTGCTCAGAATTTCATTGAAATACACCAAGTGAGTGTCGCGGAAATAGGGCAGCACCACATCGGGCTGGATTCCGCCGCCGCCATAGACGGTGCGGCCGTTCACGGTGCGGAAAGCCTCAGAGGTGTCGGGGTGGCTCAGCAGCGAGTCGGCTGCCGAATAGTCGCTCAATATGCGGGACAGATACTCAGTATAATACTCATCGCTTCCCTTGTCGTAGGGGCGTTGGATGCATCGGCCAGAGGGCGAATAGTAGCGCGCTATGGTCAGCAGCATAGCGGCACCGCCGGGCAGGTCAAACTGGTGTTGCACCAGTCCTTTGCCAAAACTGCGATGACCCACGATTGTGCCGCGGTCGTTGTCCTGGATGGCACCAGACACCACCTCGCTGGCACTGGCCGAGCGTTCGTTGATCAGCACCGTCAGCCTCCCTTCGTCAAAGAGTCCGCCTCCAGTGGCATACACATTGTGCCGGCGTTCGTGCGCCCCCTGGGTATATACTATCAGTTTGCCCTTGGGCAGCAGTTCGTTGGCCATCATGATGGCGCCTTCCAGCACACCACCGCCATTGTTGCGCAGGTCCAGCACCAGGTGCTTCATGCCAGCATCAGTAAGGTGCTGCAAAGCCGTGTGGAACTCCAGCGCGGTGGTGCCAGCAAAGTGCGACACATAAATGTATCCCGTCTGGTTGTCCAGCATCACAGCGGCCGGAACCGAGGAATGGTTAATCACGTTACGCTGCACCTTGATATGTTTCAACTGTTTGGAGCCTTGGCGCTGCACGCCCAGGTCCACCATGCTCAGGCGGGGACCACGTATCAGATTCACCACCCCCTGGGGTTCCTTGGTGAGTCCACGACCCGACACCTGGGTGGTATCTACCATAATGATGCGGTCGCCCGGATGCACCCCTGCCCGCTCGGCGGGGCTTCCGGCCTGCACATTGGAGGCATACACCGTGTCGTTCAGATAGTAGAGCACCACGCCTATGCCCTCAAAATGGCCTTGCACCATCTCTGCCTCCTGCTCAAACGCCTTGGGCGAGAGATAGCAACTGTGTGGGTCAAGGGTCGATAGCATAGCATTGAGCATTTTGTCGCTAGCCGAGTCGGGGTCAATCCTGTCCACATAGCATTGATCCACCAATTGCATCACGGTGCTCACCCGTTCGGCCAACTGCGAGGAGGCCATCTTCCTGCTGCTGAATTGCCGCGTGAACATCATGCCCACCAGCACACCAATCAGCAGTGCCAGACACACCACGCTCAATGAGAATGAATATTTTTTCTTAGCCATAGTAAGATTAACGACATTGATGGTTATTTATTTCCCAGCCGCTGCAATGCCAGCTGAAGGATTTCCTCGTGGTCGAAAGCCAAGGGAGGTATCTCGTCAAGGGCAAACCATCGGGCTTGGGCTGCGTCATCGCCCCCTGCCACCTGCTCCATGGGCACTTCGGCCAGAAAAGCCACCGTAATCGTGCGGCCGCGGGGGTCGCGGTCCACGGTGCTGAAACTTTTCAGCTCCTCAAATCGGGTGGGAGTATCCAGCCCCGTTTCTTCTTTCAACTCGCGACGGGCACACGCTTCCAACGTCTCGTCCATATCCATAAAACCGCCAGGGAAAGCCCACATTCCTTTGTAAGGGTCGTTGCCTCGCTGGACGAGCAGCAGCCGACGGCTGCCGTCTTCGGCCACGCCAAAGATCACACAGTCAGCAGTCACTGCCGGGCGGGGGTATTTATAAGTGTACATAATAGATCTCTTTTTTTGAAAGACACACCTCCGATCATCGGGTCAGCCCATAGCCTGCGGCCACAGCCGGCACACACACCAGCAGCGACAACGCCACATACAGCAGCGCCATCCCCATCTGCCCCGAGCGGAAGAGCTCAAGCGTTTCCAACGAGAAAGTGCTGAAAGTGGTGAATCCGCCGCAGAACCCCGTCACAGCCAGCAGGGCCAGCTCCGGCCACTCATGCCGCGTCAGCCATCCCATCAGCGCCCCTATGCAGAGGCAGCCCAGCAGGTTGGCCGCCAACGTGTGCACAGGCAGCCCGCCCAGCACCGCCGCATATCGCTTCAGCGCCAGCGACAAACCCCAGCGGCACACACAGCCGCATCCGCCGCCCACAAACACCAGTATCCAGTTCATCTTTCTATTATTTGTGATTTGGCAAATGGAGTATGGCCTACATAATTAATTATGATGCCACACCCCATTCCCTATTCACTTTTTTTTTACAGCTCATACGTGGCACCATCCTTGCCGTCCTTCACGGTCACGCCCAATGCGCCCAGCGCATCGCGAATCTTGTCGCTAGTGGCCCAGTCCTTGTTGGCCTTGGCCGTGGCACGCATGTCCAGTATCATCTGCATCAAACCATCAATAAGGGCGGTATTGTCCGATTTCGACTCGTCGCGCAAACCCATGATGTCAAACACAAAGGCCTCCATCACCTCCTTCAGTTCGTTGATATCGGCCTGGGTGAGGGTGGCCTTCTTGTCGTTCACCGTGTTGATGGCCTTGGCCATATCAAAAAGGTGGCTGATCACGATGGGGGTGTTCAAATCGTCATTCATGGCATCATAGCACTTCTGGCGATACTCTTTCACGTCAATCGAGCTGGTCTTGGAAGGCTGCAGATGGCAGAGGGTCTTGTAGGCCTGCATCAGGCGGCTGTAGCCCTTCTCGGCGGCAATCAAAGCCTCGTTGCTGAAATCCACCGTGCTGCGATAATGAGCCTGCAGGATAAAGAAACGGATGGTCATGGGCGAATAAGGCTGCTGCAACATCTCGTTGCCGTCCTTGTCCTTGTGGCTGCCGGCAAAGAATTCACCCAAGGTGATAAAGTTGCCCAGCGACTTGCCCATCTTCTGGCCGTTGATGGTGATCATGTTGTTATGCATCCAATATTTGCAAGGGCCGTGGCCGGTGCAAGCGGTCTGCTGAGCTATCTCGCTCTCGTGGTGGGGGAAAATAAGGTCCATACCACCGCCGTGGATGTCAAAAGTCTCGCCCAAATACTTAGTGCCCATAGCGGTGCACTCGGTGTGCCAGCCGGGGAAACCCACGCTCCAAGGCGAGTTCCAGCGCATGATATGCTCGGGAGCAGCCTTCTTCCACAAAGCAAAATCGCCAGAGAAATGCTTCTCCTCCTGGCCGTCGAGGGCACGGGTAGTGGACAGCATCTCGTCAATCACACGGCCACTCAAGCAGCCATACTTCTTGGTATCCTCTTGATACTTGCGCACATCAAAATACACACTTCCGTTGCTCTCATAAGCATAGCCGGCCTCCATAATGCGCTCCACCAGTTCAATCTGCTCCATGATATGTCCCGAGGCATGGGGTTCGATGCTGGGGCGCAGCACACCCAGTGCGTCCATGGCCTGATGATAGCGGTTGGTAAAATACTGGGCCACCTCCATGGGTTCGAGCTGTTCCAAGCGGGCCTTCTTAGCAATCTTGTCCTCGCCGTCATCGGCGTCATGTTCCAGATGCCCCACATCGGTGATGTTGCGCACATAGCGCACCTTATATCCCAAATGCTGGAGATAGCGGAAAAGGATATCAAACGTGATGGCGGGGCGGGCGTGGCCCAGATGAGCATCGCCATAAACAGTAGGACCGCAAACATACATGCCCACATGCTCGGGAGTGAGCGGACTAAAAAGCTCCTTCTGATGCGAAAGAGTATTGAAAATCAACAATGGTTGCATTTAATTTGTATTTTTATTAAAATGCAAAGATACAAAAAAACCAAAGATAATCAAAAAATAAAACTAAATTTATCAACCAAGAAGCCGCCAAGGGCTCCTAGGCTTGGTCATTTGGCAGAGATTCCGAGCCTAAGACCCCCGCACCAGAAGCAATTGAGTAGCCGCTTTCCGCTGAACCGCTTAGTCATGCACAGCATGACCCATCCATTTATCGCTCCCCCAAAGCCATAGACACCTCCACCCATACCCAATCCTTTTCGTTACCAACAATCTGCAACCCTCACTGCTCTCAGGTAGCCCCACCGACCATTTTTAAATATGCTTAATATCCCCCCTACCAGTCAATAAAGTTGAAAGAGCACAAAAAGGGGACGATAGCGATTTTTATGGGAGACGAATGATTTTAACATGGCCGAAAGAATATCAAAGGGCGAGCGTTGCTCGCCCTTTTCAGTGGGGTCTATTCCTTGATGAGTTTTTGTTGACACACTTGGCCGTCGGGGGTATGGATTTTGACAATGTAGGGAGCAGAGGGGAGGTGGGAGATGTCAAAAGCGGAAGTGTGGCGGAAGGAGGCAACAAGGCTGCCAGTGATGTCGAAGATTTCAACATACAGGAGTTCTCCGTTATTGCCGAGGAACTGCACCTGGCCGGTGGCGGGGTTGGGGTAGAGCTGCGGCATGCTGCGGCCGTCTGGCGCGGTGACGCCTTCGGGCTCGGTCTGGATCTTGGCGAAGTGGGCGGTGAGGGCGGAGTCGGTGACGAGGTATATGGTGCGGGGGTTGGCTGTGCGGCCGTCGCTCCAGTGGTCGAAGGTGTGGCCGGGGTAGGGCGTGGCGGAGATGGGGACCTGCGAGCCGCCGGAGTAGGTGCCGCCACCTGTCACAAATCCCATATCCTCCTGGCCGGCATCAAGGGTGAGGGTGTATCGGGGCGGGCCGGGCCAGTGCGCCACCGTGTCGCATCCCCAGCCGTAGCGGCCGTAGAAGACGGTGGCGGCAGCGCCGATACTGCGTATGGTGTCGCTGCCGCAGACCACATAGTCATTGCGATACAGGTCGCCCGAAAAATACAGATTGCCCCTGATATCGGTAGCGAAATATTCAGGAGCTGGCGTTTCTGCCTTCTTAGGGATTGTCTGGAGCAGCACAAAGCTGTCCTTTACGCAGTCATAGATTGTGAAAAAACCCGAATAGCCGACGTGGCAATTGGAGTGAAAGCCTTCTAATATGGCATCGCCGGAGCATGCCATCCCGCTCAAAGCCAGCTTGTGATTCGGCAAAATGGATATCAACCTACTCCTAAGAGCGCCCACACCGCGGCTGTGTTTCACCCACTGCTTATTGCCCAATGTATCGTAGCATGCCAATACAAATAGACCAAATCCGTTCTCGTCATTCCAAAGCGTGTCTCCGTCAAAAATCATATAGTCTGCTCCCGCAGCAATCATCCAATCGTTGTAGGAACAGCCATCCCCTGCAAGGTAGACCAGACCCGCAGGCTCATCAATCGCTATCCTCAACGTTTTATGGGCTGGAGAGAGCCAGCTATTTAACAACCGGCTCCAAAGGCAGCGGCCCGTGCTGTCGAAACAGGCGAAGACGGTATTCCCTAAGAGGGTGTCCCGCCCGACATAATGCTGGCTGCCGAACTGACAGCTGTCCATATGAGACATCGGGTACAAGAAATAGTACTTATCATGATATACGGCTGTCTGAAGTGTAGGCTCGTGCGGAAAGCTTGTGGAATAATCCAGAGACAAGTGCCTGATCTTTTCGCCCTGAGGCGTGAATATCTGGACGTAGCATGAGTCGTCCATCATGCCCGGTATCGAATCGTATGCGCTACAGGGGCCTACAACATGCAGTCGGTTGTTGTAATAATGCAACTGCAACGGGGTGCCAGTGTGCGCTGTGCGGATAACCCTGCCGCTGTCGGTGCTCAGCCAGAGGGCATACGCTGGGGTGCAGGCTACCGTATCGAGCACCCGCACACTGTCGCTAACATATACGGAATCGCAGCTCCCGTAAAAACACAGAACCAGGGTGTCGTCAATCATGGCAGCAGTATTTATATAAGACGCGCGGGGGCGAGAATATTTGTCTTTGCCGAAAAAAGTCCTATACCACTTTAATTCCCCCTGGCAGTCGTAGCATGCTACGCCAGTACACTGACCACTCAAGCCATTAGGCACAAACACCCTTTCTCCGGCGATTCTCAGCCCTCTATCACTTTGAAAATCGAAACAGAAATAGACGTTCTCCTTGCTGTCAACGAATACCTTGCTAGATTTGGTTTGCACGATAGAAGTTTTGTCCACGATCGGCCCGGCCGAGTTGACCCACTGGAACGACTGGGCGTGGAGCGCGAGGCCGGCCAGGCCTAGCAGGAGGGTCAGCAGCCGGGGTATGATTTTGATATATTTGTTCATAATCGATAGTTTTTTTTTATGTCAATGGCGACGCTAAATCGCCATCGGCAACATCTCTTGAATTTCTAGAGGCCGCCTATTGTTTATTGTTTGACGAGTTTCAGGCTGGAGAGGACTCCGGCATCGCCCACGAGGCACACCATATACACCCCGCGAGGCAGGTCGTTGACCCCCAGGAACACTTTCTGATCCCCTTCCGCCACATTGCGGCGCAGCTTTTCCTGCCCTTTCATGTCGATGACGCACACCCAGACATGACTGTCGCTGACACTGCTGAACGAGGCATAAACACCGCCACGGGTGGGGTTGGGCGACAATCTGAAATTGAATGGCGCATCGGCATGAATGCTGCCCCAGCCGGTAGTGTCGTGGAAGGGGGCGGCGGTCTTGCCGCAATCGGTCACCGGATATTCAAATGCGGCATAACAGCGCATGGCATCGGGGGCGGGATTGGAGGCGGTGATTTGGCCCACCAGCATATCGCCAACATTGACCACACCGTAAGGCACAAAAATAGGCGCTATGGGATTGATGCCAGGCAGCAGTGTGCCATGTGCGGTATAGACCAGTCCATTTGGGGCAACGAGGTTGTAGTTGAGGGGGATGGATTCGTTATTGAGCACCATCAGGTTGAGCACCACCGTGCCATCGGGCTGGAGGCAAAACTCGTAGGACTCGATGGAGATGCTACAGCTGTAGCAAGAGGGGGTGATGGCGACATTGGCGGAACCAACCGTTTCGGCACAATGAACATTGTCGAGTGCCATGTCGTAGCTGCCCGCATTGGTGATGACAAGATGGGGGTCAAGGCCGTAGTTGTCGAGGCCGGGGTAATTGCGGTCACCCATAGCGATGCGGGAGCCGTAGTTGAATAAATCCCACTTCCAGATGTTGTTGTCCCAGAACTTGGCAGGGCCGTGCGCCTCCAAGGTGTCGCCTGGGCACATGACATAGCAGCCAGTGGGGAAAGTCCAGAAATAGCTTTCGGGCGAACGAGCAATGACTATATCGTCTGACGTAGTTCTGCATCCGAATGGGGATATGTAGGTGACATTGAAGGCACCGCCTTCGGGGACCGAGACGGCAGGGCCGCTGTCGCCGTTGCTCCAGCAGTAGGTGCCCAGCGGCTCTACATTGGACACTTGCAGATCGACGGAGTAGGGATTGCAGTTATTGGTAGGATTGGGGTCGATGATGGGCGTGGCGGGTTGGGGACGCTGGGTGACGGTGACGGAGCTGCTGGCGGTGCAGCCGACGCCGGCGTATGCAACCTCAAGTCGGAAGGTGTGGCTTGCTGGGGTGGCAGAACTGATATAATAATTGATGAGGTCGGGTTGTGTGCCCAAGGGGGGGGCAATGGCATTGCCGTCGCAGTACCACTGGTAGGTGTTGTTGGGCATGGTGGCGGGATTGCCGCAGATGCTGCGGAGGGTGACCGTCTCGCCAAAGCAGATGTCCAACTTGCCGCTGATGATGGGGGGGGCTGGCACAATAATGTTGGCGCCGTCGGGACCCATGTTGAACTCACAGCCGTTGTTATCTTTGACATTGAGGGTGTAAAGCGTCGGAGTGGTTACTGTTTTGTTATATGGCGGAATGGACGACAAAGGCGTGTTGGGATCCCACGTATAGGAAAATGTGCTTAACATTGAGGACGATAGACTTTGATTATTGAGGTATTTTAAAGTGACAGGGGCACCCAGGCATACCGGAGTGAGGTCGTAGTCTATCAGTCCTTCAAGAATGTTGTTGTTCACGATTACCGAATGTGTTTTGATATCGCTACACCCATATATGTCAACAACACTCAATGAAATAGAATAAATTGAGTTATCAGAAAACGACCGTATTTCGGTCACATGATTGGAGGCGGCACCAAAAAGATCCCAGCTGTAGCCAGGGAAGCTATGATTATTCGGGACCAACTTGAAAGGATTGTTCACACATGTGGGGGTGGAGATGACGGTGAAGGCAGCATCGGCTTCGTCGGGCAGCGTGATGGTGAAGTCCTGGGAACAATTGACTTCACGGCCGAGTGCATCGACGACTGTTGCTGTGGCCGTGAACGAGTAGGTGTGGCCTGGCAGGAAACGGAAGGGGAGGCCAGCAAGGTCGCAAGGGCAGGAGACAGGGGTTTCTATACCATCCCAAGCCACTGATGTTGTGATGGCGGTGCCATAGGGATAGCTGGTGGAGTTGTTCTCCAGATAGACATGGGGGGTGCCACCAGTGCAGCTGTAGCGGACAAGGAAGTTGGCCACCAAGGGCACATCAAACTGTTTGACGATAGAAATATTGCAAGGCGAAGCAGCGGCACGGGCGGTGATGGAATAAGAACCAGCCCTTGTGGCTGTGCAGCTTGTGGTGCAGGAATTGGAATTGGACACAACGAGGTGTGGCGAAGAGGAAGTCCATTCGACAGAGTTGAACGTATTGGGAGAGACCGAGGCGGTGATAGAACCGCACTGGACATCGACAGTAATGCTGCTGGGGCAGTCCCCGTCTATGGGTAATCGTTGGATGTGTTTGTAGTCAAAGTCCAACATGCAACCGTTAGAATAGACGGTGCAAACATAGTTGCCATACTGCTCATTGGGGATGTCTAAATAAGGGGTATTGTCGGGCAGCGTATTCCCTTCGAAACTCCAGCTGAAAGTATATGGCTGGCTGGGGTCGTAAATGACAATGAGGCGAGAGCCCGAGGAGTTAAGGGTCAGCGATGCTTGAATGGCTGGATATACGCTGACGCTGACGGAGGTTAAAAATTGGTTGCCACAGGGGGTTACGCACACCACTTTTATATTCTCGGTGATGGTGGAACCCGCATTGTTGTGGAAGGTGGTGGTGTAGGAGCTGCCGGCGTGCTGCACCCCATCATGAATCCAGGTGATGGTGGAATAGTCGGCACTGTTGGTGACGGTGAAAGTGACTGGGGAGTCGCTGCAGACAGTGTCAGGTTGGTCAACAGCCACGTTGGGGGGGGCGATGGGGTCGAATGTGACGGGGAGATCGACAGAATACTCGTTATTGCAGATCCAAAAATGGCAACGCACGAAACACTGCTGGGACGAGGAGATGAGATGGGCGGCCACATTGCACTGATAATTGTAGGGGCTGCCTACGATGCTGGCAAAAGTGTTGCTAATGGAATTGAAGACGAGTTCCCACTCATAATTGCTGGCGGCGAGGAATGGGGCGTTGTCGCGTTGGAGTTGGAGGGTCTTAACACAAGAATTGGGGGAGGAAATGATGGCAATGGAGTAGTAGGCACTGAGGGGGGGGCGGCCCACTAGGGTGGCACAATCGCTGAAGCAGAAAGGAGACTCTGGAAGCATGGCCTGGACCTGAAGTGTGGCCGGGGTGCGCCGCCATACCACGGTGGCGGTGCCGTTGTTATCAGTCAGCACATAGCCATCGTCGGGGTTGGCGAAGCTCCATACGTAGCGCAGGGAAGGGTCATAGTTTTGAACGGAGTATTCGTAGCTTTGATCCACGCAGACGTAGGTCTCGCCGATGATGGCCACCGGGCTGTTGGGTTTGGGGAGGACATGGACAACGACAGGGTCAGTGGCGCAAAAGCTGCCGCCCGTGGCGGAGATGATATAGGTGCCAGAGAGGGGGAATGAGACAGTGAACGAACTGCCGTTGGCGGACTGGGTGCTGCCATCGGGGAGGGTGACAAGCCAATTGCTGCTGATGGTAGTGGAGCCGGCCAAGCGGCGGAAGGTGGCAGAGCTGCCCTGGCAGGCTGGTTCGCCGACGGGGATGGAGGAGGAGATGGAGGATTGGGGGAGGACGTTGATGGTGAGTGCCGCGGTGCCGCTGCAGTGGGTCATCGAGTTGTAGTAGCGGGCGGAGAGGGTGACTGTACCGGCAGAGAGGAAATCGATGAAGATGTCTTTGTCTCTAGGGTCAACAATGGAGGCCTTGCTGGGGTCGTCCACCTGCCACTCAAAGATGGTGGCGGGCCAAGGGGGGAGGCTGTAGTGATACTGCTTGTTGACACAGACATTGGTCTCGCCAGATATGGTGGCATTCTCCTGGATGACTGGTATTTTGACCGTGGCATACTGAGAGCAAGCATCGGGGCAGGCCTGAGTGGAATAGGCCACGATACCGAAACCATTGATCAGGCTGGATGGCTCGTCCCAGAGCACTTCCGCCATGTTGCCAACGGCATAGGTGATGTGTCCACCCTGGACGTACCATTGGTTGCCACATTCGATGTCGGCGGTGTAGGAGGTGCGCTGGTTCTGGCAGGCGATGCTAGGACAGGTGATGGTGACGGGGTCGCCGTTGTAGATATGGACGTCAAATTGAAACTGGCTGGAACAATGACACTCGTTGTAAACGGTAAGCACAACGGTGTAATCACCCGCTTGATCCCAGTGGTGGGTAGGGTTCTGCTCGTGGCTGAAGGTGCCGTCGCCGAAGTCCCACAGCCAAGAGACGATGGTGCCAAATTCGATAGTGCTGAGGTCGAGGAAAACCACTTCCTGCTTGACGCAGAACACATGGTCTCCGACAGGTGGCACGACAAACTGGGCCTCAGGAGAGGAAACAATCTCAATGCAGAGATCAACGGAGCTGGAGGCGCCAGCCAGATACTCGGTGACGCTGAGTGTGCCGCGGCCGTGCGGCCCCCAGGCGACATTGACCGAGGTGCCAGAAGAAGAGCCGACAATGTCGCCCCCAGTTACGCTCCACTGGTAGGTGGAGTTTGGGTTGGCGTTGACGGAATAGCACTCGGTGGTGTACTCACACACTTTGAGGCAAGGCCCCTGATTTTCGGTTCGGAGGCCCAGCTTGGGCTCTTCGAGCTGGCAGGCCAGGCTGGAGCTGTAAAAAATAATGGGATTGGGGAAGGTGAGCGACTGGGCTCTTGCGGCTGGCGGCGACAACAGAAGCGCCAACAGCAAAAGTAGTAAATGTCTGTTCGGCTTGATGCGGAACACCTTACCATGGCTGAGATGAATACATTTCATAATAAAATATTACATTAGAATATTATTTAATTGCATAGTAGGTGTATTTCTTCGTTTCTTTGTCATAACTAATTGTTACTCATATCCTTTATTTATCATTATTGCTGGTAGTCCCAAAAAACACAACTTTTTGTTCGTAGGTGTACAGCCAATACTTCGGAACTTTTTAGTTCAACAATTTGATTATTAATATTTTAATTAAA
>JAKSMP010000044.1 GCA_024400505.1 Bacteroidales bacterium
GATAGGACTCATCCCCCCCAAGGTAAGAAGAACTCTGAGCTTGGGGGAATGAGGAGCTATTGTGGCACAAAAGAAATGTAAGAACCATACAATAATCCGGGGAGGTTTGCGTTAACATGAATAATCACTTACAGATTTGAGCTATGAGCACCACATTGCAGCGACTTCCGATTGGGATACAAGGCTTTGAAGGCCTTCGTAACGACGGTTATCTCTATGTTGATAAGACACGTCAGGTGTATGAACTAGCACACACCAATCGTTACTATTTTCTTTCCCGCCCCCGGAGATTTGGCAAGAGCCTGCTGCTATCTACCATCAAGTGCTATTATGAGGGCAAGCGCGAGCTGTTCGATGGATTGTATATCAGCACGGTGGAAAAGGAATGGAAGAAGCATCCGGTGATATATATTGATCTCAACACAGAACAATACGATACACCCGAGGCACTTGTCAATAAGCTCAATACTATTGTTTGTCAACAGGAGTCTGTATGGGGTGCAGAGCCTTCGGAGCGTTCTTTGCCGACACGCTTTGAGGGTGTTATCCGTCGTGCCCACGAAAAGACGGGCCTCCGTACTGTGATACTGGTGGATGAATACGACAAACCCATGCTGCAGGCTATCGGCAATGCCGGGTTGCAGGAGGCCTACCGAGCCACTTTGAAGGGCTTTTATGGCGCGCTCAAGTCGATGGACGAGCATATACAGTTTGCCATGCTCACGGGTGTGACCAAGTTTGGCAAGGTGAGCGTGTTCAGCGACCTGAACAACTTGAAGGACATATCGATGGATTGTCGTTACTACGACATCTGCGGCATCACTGAAGAAGAGCTTCTAAAAAACTTCCCCGCACAGATAGATCGATTGGCCGAGGCCAACAAACTGACCCGCGACGAATGTGTGGAGCGGCTGCGCCAACGCTATGATGGTTACCACTTTGAGGAGACCGCCCCTGGGGTTTACAACCCCTTCAGTGTGCTCAATACATTCGATCGATTAAAGTTTGGCAGCTATTGGTTTGAGACCGGCACACCCACGTATCTGGCCTACCTTCTGCGCACCCACAACTACAAC
The DNA here is from genome assembly GCA_024400505.1 of Bacteroidales bacterium. Lineage (GTDB taxonomy): Bacteria > Bacteroidota > Bacteroidia > Bacteroidales > P3 > Colimorpha. The sequence continues at coordinate 1,077 of JAKSMP010000044.1, forward strand.
CTTGAGCAGATGGCCACCTGCCAGACATCTGCCAAGGTGCTCAACAGCATCGATGCCAACAGCACCAACCCCATCCCTGTCATCTACCAGAGTGGATACCTCACTATCAAAGGCTATGATGAGAGATTTCAAACATATACATTAGGGTTTCCAAATCAAGAGGTTGAAGAGGGCTTTGTGGATTATCTGATGTCCTACTATACACCCATTTCGGAGAGTGATACCGCATTTAACATCCAACGTTTTGTGATGGATGTTGAGGCAGGTCGCACCGAACAGTTCTTAGAGCGCTTGCGCAGCCTCTTTGCCGACACGCCTTACGAACTAATAAAGGATTTGGAAAACCACTATCAAAACGTGGTGTGGATAGTGTCCAAGCTGATGGGCTTTTATGTGCAGGCCGAGTACCGCACCAGCCGAGGAAGGATAGACTTGGTGCTGAAAGCCCCCCAATACTGCTATGTGATGGAGTTCAAGTTGGACGGCACCGCCGAGGAGGCTTTGGCTCAAATCAAGGATCGCAACTATACGCTCCCCTTCCAGCTTGATGGGCAGCAGATCATCCGCATAGGCCTCAACTTCTCGAAGGAGCACCGCAATATTGAGCGGCACCTGGTGGAATAGGAGCAGTCAAGACTGCTGTTGAAATACAACTTTACTCAGTATGGAATATACTTTGTGGCAATTGCTAGTCTAACACCAGTTCGATGGGGCAGTGGTCGCTGCCGTAGATTTCGTTGTGGATGGTGGACTGGCGGATGCGAGATTGCAGGCGATTGGAGCAGATGAAATAATCAATGCGCCATCCAGCATTCTTGGCTCGAGCCTGGAATCGGTAGGACCACCATGTGTAGGCTCCTTCAAGATCGGGGTTGAACATACGGAAGGTGTCGATGAATCCAGACGAGAGCAACTCGGTCATTTTGCTGCGCTCTTGGTCGGAAAAACCGGCATTGAGGTGGTTTGTTTTGGGATTTTTTAGGTCAATCTCGTTGTGTGCAACATTCAAGTCGCCGCAATATATGATGGGTTTCTGTTGGTCGAGTTCGATCAGATAGGATCGTAAGTAGTCCTCCCATCGCATACGGAAATCAAGTCGTTTGAGTTCGTCTTGAGAATTAGGTGTATAGCAGTTTATTAAGAAAAAATCTTCGAATTCGAGCACCACAAGGCGGCCTTCGTTACCCGGAAATACTTCGGAGTCGAGAACGGGTACATCAACCCTACGGAGGGGTTGCACACGCGTAAACACGGCTGTGCCAGAATAACCTTTTTTATTGGCATAGCTCCAGAAAGACTGATAGCCGGGGAATGCGATGTCAATCTGCCCCTGCTGCAACTTGGTTTCTTGCAGGCAAAAGATGTCGGCATCTAAAGAATTGAATATTTCGTCGAATCCGCCTTTCTGGCATACGGCTCGAAGTCCATTGACATTCCAACTGATAAGTTTCATGTGATAAAAAAGTGGGGCAGGAATACTGCCCCACTAATTGGATATGATGAAAAATTATTTGCGACCTTTTTTGGTACCTTTGTTATTGTTGCTCTTCTCGATGCCGAGTTTAGCTGCGATTGCATCGGGGATAGCATCTTTGTGAACAACATAGTTCATGGTCTTGTAGCGGACGAAAGCCTTGCTAGCATAGAATTTGCCTTCGAGGGATACATCGGTGCCCCAGGAGTTCTTGACCATGTAGTATTCATTGCCCATCTGGTCTTTGGCGGTGCCGTAGATGACCATGCCGTGGTCGTCGGTGGTCTCGCGGTTGTCGTAGGCCATCTGACGCTCGGCCTGGCTTACCCAACGCTGGGGAGTGGGGTGCTTGGCAGCTTCGTCGGCAATGCCTTTAGCGGACATGCCGGTCCAGTGTGCCATGTCGCTACCCTGAAGGCTGGCAGCAGTCTTTTCGTCGGCAGGGAGGACGCAGAAACCTTTGCGTACACCCATACGGAATCCCTGCTCGCTAACGTCGGAACCCCAAGCAACGGGATAGCCGTTTTCGATAGCGTTGTCGAGGATTTCCATCATTTCGTCGATGGGAACATTGTAGGTGAGGGAGTGACGCCAGTTGTCCTGGATTTCGAGTACGAAACGCTCGTAGAAAGGGTGGTGGGTATAGGAAGTGATGCTCACATAGTCATCGGGGTTGAGTCCGAGGCTCTGGTAGAAAGTGGCGGGGGTGTATTCCTTGCCGTTGTAGTTGAATTTCTCGGGAATGGGTCCAAGATATACGCTGTGGACAGCTTCGATGGCCTTGATGCAAAGGAGTTGGCCTTCGGGGCTGGACTGGAGTTTCTTAAGTTTGTCGTTCTTGGCGATAGCGGCCACCATAGCATCGGTGAGAGCGCTGAGTTCATTGTGGTTGGAGAGGGTGTCGCCATACATGACACCGGGGCGCATGCACTCTTCGGGCATGAGGCCATAGTGTTTCATGCCATAGAGCACATCGCTGAAGGCACCGCCTTGAGAGAAGCTGACATCGCCGCTGGTGCGGATAGCAGCCATAGCGCGGTCGTTGTAGGTTTTCTGAACGAGATACATTTCGGAGAAGTCGTAGGTGCCTTTGCCCATGCGGAGGAGCTCAGCCTCGATGAAACCGAGACCGCTATAGCACCAGCAAGTGCCGGCCTGAGCCTGATTCTTGACGGAGGTGATGGGCAACTCTTTCACAACGGTGAATTTGTAGCCTTCGTCTTCTTTCTGTTCGTCAGCCTTGGGGGCTTGAGCGATGGCGGTAGCGCAGAGAGCGGCAGCTGCCAGAATGGAAAATACTTTCTTCATTTGTTTAATTTATTTTTAATATTGTTTATATTATTCTTCGGGGGCAAACATAGGATCCCAAGCGGGAAGCATGATGGGTGTTTGGCGGAGCATCTCGCGATACTTGGAGGGGATGTATTTCTCTTCGAGCACCACGCGGAACATGTATTCGTTGAACCATTCGTTGGTCATGATGATGAAGCCTTGGTAGCCGTAGCTAGAGCCCCAAGAGTTTTCTACCATCCATTTGAGGGGGCGGCCGTCTTTGTCGAGGTCAACTGCGCAAAGGGTCATGGCATGGCTGGAGCCACTGGCATGGGTGGCCACACGCTGCTGTTTGTTCATCCCAAAAGTGGTGCCAAAGAGTGAGCCATAGTCGTAGTTGTTGGGGTCGGAGAATCCCTTGTCGCGGTTGAGGAACTTGGCCACGTCGCAGCTGAAGTACATCATGGTGCTGTCCTTAATAGACTCGATGCACATGGGTGCAATTTCTTCCATGGGGAGGTTGAGGTAGCGCCAGTTCTGGCCGTCATAGACATGGCGGTCGTACTGAATTTCATAGACTTTATAGTACTCGCGAGAAGGATCGTTCATGACCATATAGAAGGTGGAGAAGTCTTGCTTGGCAAATTTCTCATAGAAAGACATGGGAGTGTATTTCTCGGTAGAAACTATTTCGCCTTTGGCATTTTTCTGCTGGAAGGTGAACTCGGCAGGAGGCTCGCCAAAGGTGAGGGCAAGCATACGATAGATGGTGCCGAGCATCTCGGTTTTCTTGGCTTGGAGCTGAGAAGGAGTGGTACCTTTCTTGGCAGCAAGTTCGCGCAACTGCAAACCATCTTCGCGCAGCTTGAGCTGGATAAGGCTGGAGATGGAAGAGGTGTTATTGGTGTTGTAGGTCTCGGGCATGGCTTCGGCGGGAACGAGACCGTATTTCTCGGTGAGATTGGCGATGCCTGTGAATTGGCCACCATCACTCAGCGGATTCTGGAACAGCCAATCAACCTCTTTGTCGTCCAAGGGTTTCTTGTAAGTGTCGATTACAGCCTGGAGGAAAAGGTTGGACTTCTCCAACTGGTCGTAGAAGAAGGTGTATGCCTGAGAAAATTGGAAATCAGCGGGAAGGTGGTGCTGACGGATGGCTTTGTTGCGCATCACGTTCATGCCAGTGAACATCCAGCAGCGGCCAGAGGATTTCTGGTCGGTGATGGCCTTACTCTCAACGCGATGAGAGAAATGAGCGTCGAAAGCGGTTGCGTTCTCGTGATTGAGGGCCAGTTTAGCGGGACTATTGGCAACAAGGATGTTGCGAAGGGCTTTGTCGCTGGCATTGTTGCCATAGCATTGTTTCATCTGCTGCATCATCTCGGGTGTGATGCCTCCATTGTCGGTGGCCACGGTCTTGGTGTTTTTCTTCTGTGCCTGCAAGGGCATAGCCAACACCAGGGTGGCTGCTGCCAAAAGGATGAGTTTCTTCATGGTAAAATGTTATAAATATTGTTGTGAATAGATTATTTATTTTTTTCGAGGCCAAGTGCAAGTATAACGGCAGCTTCGATTTCGTCGCCACGGATGGTGCGGGAAATGATGGTGCCCTGTTGGTCGAGGAGCATGATAACAGGAATGAAGGACAATCCATATTTTTCAGCAGCTTGTTGCTGAGAGTCGAGTAGTTGGGGGTAGTTGACGCCGAGAGACTCTACAGCAGCTTGATGGTCGGCAGGCTTGTCCCACACATCTACGCCAATGATGTTGAGGCCTTTGTCTTTGTATGTGTTGTAAAGGCGGATGAGATTTTCGGATATTTCTTGGCGGCAGGGACTGCACCAGGATGCCCAAAAATCAACCAACGTCACTTGTCCTTCGATGATCATGTCGCTGAGTTTGGCAGGTTTTCCTGTGGCAAAATCAATGCCGTCAATGTCAACATAATGTTTGCCTTCGGAGGTATTGGAAAGATTGAGTTTCTGGGTGTAGAGGCGCTGCAAAGGTGCATAACCCGAAATGATAGCAGGAGCTGACTTCATGAGGTTGTCGAGGCTGTCGAAAGTTATGCCGTCGTATTCCACAACACGGGTGAGAGCGTAAGCACCAAGGATGTTGTCGCTATTGGACTGATAGACTTGGCTGGAAATGTGCTGCTGCACGGATTTGTATGTGCTATCAGCATAGTTGTAAATCTCCAGTGCTTTGGCTTGGTCTTCTTCTTTATCGGATGCATAATAGAGGTCGATGCTTTGTTCCATTTGTGACCGGAGCTGATTGGAAAGGGCATCGGCGGTAAAGGATTGGTAGTAGATATCGTTGAGTGGTGTGCCCGAGAGCGAATCGCTGACAAGGTCGATATAAATTGTGCCAGATTCGAGCACGAGGGTGCCAAAGAACTGCTGGCGCCCCTGCATGGCAGCGGTGAGGATACGCCCCATGGTGGGTTTTTCCAAGTTGCACTCAAAATGGAACTTGCCATTCTGCACCATTGAAGAGTCGATGGTGTCGCCCTGTTCGATCGAACAGAGGTAGATGGGGGTGCCCTCCATAGCACTTACATCAAGCACACCATTGATGACAAAGGAGGCATTCTTATGGCCACACGAACTATAAGCTGCAACCAGCATTATAAGCAGTAGATGACTGATAATCTTTTTCATGGGTTGTAATTATTAATTTTATTAGATATGCAAAGATACGTTTTTTTTTAAATATAAATAATTAATTAGCACCCATAGTGCAAACAAACTGCTCTGGAGATGGAAATGCCATTGGCAAAAAAACAGAAAAAGATGCACTCTGATTTGATAACAAGAAGGTAGGACAGTGGGAGCCAAACGGGATGGAAATGCACCATTATTGTGCTGTAGTTACGCCATAGTTACGCTTTGGTTTCGCCTTCGTTTCGGTATTCTTTTTCTCGCTTGGGATTCTTGGGAAACCACCCTTTTTCAACCCGGCGTTTTTGCTCAAATACTTCGTAGATGGACCAAAAAGAGGAAAATCCAAACACACCCAAGAGCGATGAAAGAACTACGTTGTCAACAGTTATTGCAACAATAACTGCTGCCAATCCTACAAAGAGAAATGCCCACCATAATTTGGTGCCGAAGTAATATTCCACTTTGATGACAAGTGGGTGGAACAGGCCGATACACAAGAAGGTGACTGCTCCTATTATAATACCAATATAATTCATTAAGTTCTGTTTTTCCGTTCTATTACGATGTGGTGAAATTATGCAACCGATTAATGCCCGCTCAGAACTGGGGAAAATCGGTGTAGGGTTTATTAACGAACAAATTATAGAAATATTGTAAGGCCGAGATTAAAATAGTTCTGGTCGAACAATTTTGCTCCATCATGAGAGATAATAATGATTGTATCGACTTCGTAATATCCGTTAAAATATAATAGGGTAAAACACTTTTCTTCGATAAGTCAAAAAAAAGATGTATATTTGCACAATTTTTTAACGTAAACAAAAATATATAATTTATAATTATGTACACAGATACCACTAAATTCATCGGCGAAGGCCTTACTTATGACGACGTGCTTTTGGTGCCGTCTTATTCCGAGATAATCCCCCGCGACGTTACCGTTGCATCCCGTTTTTCTCGCAACATCAAGCTGAATATGCCGCTCGTTTCTGCTGCAATGGACACTGTCACCGAGGCAGCTGTTGCTATCGGCATGGCTCAAGAAGGTGGTATTGGTGTGCTGCATAAGAATATGTCCATCGAACGCCAGGCAAACGAAGTGCGCAAAGTGAAACGCGCTGAGAATGGCATGATTATTGACCCCGTTACCCTCTCCAAAGATGCATTGGTGAAAGACGCGTTGCGTCTGATGCAAGAGTATGGCATTGGCGGCATTCCTATCGTTGACGAAAACCGCATCCTCATCGGTATGGTCACCAACCGCGATTTGCGTTTTGAACGCAACATGGAGCGTCCTTTGGCTGAGATTATGATCACCAAACTCATCACCACTCATGTTGGTACCACTTTTGCTGAGGCAACTGATATCCTCCAACAGCACAAGATTGAGAAACTGCCTGTGGTGAACGAGCAGGGCCAGTTCATGGGCCTCATCACTTATCGCGATATCATGAAGACCAAGGAGCGTCCTTTGGCTTGCAAAGATGTCAACGGTCGCCTCTGCGTGGCTGCTGGCGTGGGTATTACCCCCGATATGATGGATCGTGTGGATGCTTTGGTGAAAGCTGGTGCTGACGCCATCGTAATTGACACCGCTCACGGCCACAGCAACAATGTGGTCAAAGCACTCAAGGCTGTGAAAGCCGCTTATCCTCAGATTGATGTAGTGGTGGGCAATATTGCCACTGGCGAAGCTGCTATCATGCTGGCCGAGGCTGGTGCTGATGCCATCAAAGTGGGTATCGGACCTGGCAGTATCTGTTCTACTCGTATCGTTGCTGGTATTGGCGTTCCTCAGCTCACAGCTGTATGTGAATGTGCTGGTGCTCTCAAATCCAAAGGCTATGATGTGCCCATCATTGCTGATGGTGGTATTCGCTATTCTGGCGACGTGGTCAAGGCTTTGGCTGCAGGTGCTAGCACCGTGATGATTGGTTCCCTTGTGGCTGGCGTGGAAGAAGCTCCCGGTGACACCATCATCTTTGAAGGCCGTAAGTTCAAATCCTATCGTGGCATGGGATCGCTTGAAGCTATGCAATGTGGCTCCAAAGACCGTTATTTCCAAGATAAAGAAACTGATGCCAAGAAACTCGTACCCGAAGGTGTGGTGGGTCGTGTGCCCTACAAAGGCACCCTCAGCGAAGTTCTGTATCAGTTGGTTGGCGGCTTGAAGGCTGGTATGGGCTATACTGGCTCCAAAGATATCCCCACTCTGCAGCAGGCCAAGTTCATCCGCATCACAGCTGCTGGTGTGGCTGAAAGTCATCCTCACGATATCACCATCACTCGCGAGGCTCCCAATTACTCACGCTAATAAATCTAATGTTCAATAATAGTATAGCTCCGATGAAAAAAATCGTCGCCTCCCTATTGTTCACCTTTATGATGATGGGGGCTATGGCTCAGTCGTCTGACCCCATTGTGTTCGAGATTAACGGCAAGAACTACTATAAGTCTCAGTTTATGAAGGAGTTTCTTCGCTCCATAGGACAAGACCCTGCCGCTGCTCCCACTGCTTGCACATACGAGAAGCGCCAAGCACTCGACGACTATTTACAGCTCTATGTCAATTTCCAGGCCAAGCTCACCGATGCTTATGCCCAAGGTTATGATACAATCTCCTCTATCAACGAGGAATTGCAAGCTTATCGTAAAGAGTTGGCGGCTCCTTATCTGATCGACTCTGCCACCATGCAGAGCCTTCTGCGTGAAGCTTATGAGCGCAACCATTATGTGCTTCATGCTGCCCACATTCTTATTCCTTGTGGTGAGAATGCTTCGCCAGAAGACACCCTCAAAGCTTATAACCATGCCATGGAACGTTACAGACAAGCCCTCACTGCCCCCAATTTCTATACTGTGGCACAAGAGGAAATGAAAGAACAACGCTCCAACGACAGAGATCCATTGGTGAGAGAAAAAGCCAACCAAGTCAATCCTTACGAAGGTGAGCTGGGTTGCTTCACTGTGTTCAGCATGGTTTACCCCTTTGAATCAGCAGCATATAGTATGTTGCCTGGGCAGGTGCATCAGCCAGTTCGTTCTCGTTTTGGCTATCACATTATCAAACTGTTTGACCGTTTTGAGCACTATGGAAAAGTACAGCTTGCTCATATTTGGATATCCGATAATGACCCCAGTGCTAAAGGCAAAATCAATTCGGCCTACAACAATTTGGAGGAAGGTGTCGATTTTGGCATGGTAGCCAAGAACTATAGCGATGACCGCACTACTTCCAAAAATGGTGGAATTATGCCTGAGCTGGCTCCAGAACAATTGCCTGTTGAATATATCGCTCATGTGTCTGCAGGATTACCGATTGGACAGTACACCAAACCATTCCACAGCAATTTCGGTTGGCATATCATCAAACTGTTGAAGAAAGAGGATATGCCCGATTTTGAGAGCATGGTGCCCATTTACAAGTCCCGCATGACCCGCGGCGAACGCGCCACCAAACCTCAGAGTGTCTTTGTGGATCAGTGCAAAGAGAAGTATCACTTTATCGACTACACCACCACCAAGGTTTCCAAAAAGAAGAATGCTCCCACTATGGCCAGCCTCGACGCTGTGCGCAGCATTGTCACCGACTCTATTTTTTCTGCCATTTTCAACTACGATTCCAACGCTATCACCGATATGCGCCCCTTGTTCAAGATTGGCGACAAAGAGTTTAACTCCCGTCAGTTTGCACGCTATATCCGCAAGAATAAGAAAGTGCGTCAGCTTTGCCCTCTCGATATTTTCGTGCAGGAACGCTACAATGAATTCATTGAGGCCAAGGTGCTGGAATATGCCAACAGCCGTTTGGAAATGGACAATCCCGAATTTGCTGAGCTGATTGATGAGTATCGTCACGGTTTGATGATTTTTGCATACAATGATCAGAATGTGTGGTCACGCGCCGTTAAAGACACTGTTGGTTTCGAGCAGTTCTATCAGGTTTCTGCGCCCACGCACAATTTCAACGACACCAATGACGCTTTTTATTTCTGGAATGAACGTGCTCGTGTGAATATCTTCACCGTTAGCGATAGCACAGTCTTGCCTAGAGCTAAAGCAATGAAAATCTTCCTCAAAGGGCTTAAAAAAGAGTTGAGTAGCGAGAAAATGGTTGAAGCCCTCAATGCCAAAATCAAGGATACGGCCACCTGCAAAGTGGGCAATATGCTCGACCTCGTAGAACTTGGCAACCAGACCTTGCTCAGCCACAACGAATGGCACACCGGTGTTTATGTACACCCCGCAGATTCTGGCTATTCCATTTTGTCTGTAGAAAAGATTCTCCAACCCGAGCTCAAAACCAGAGATGAAGCTCGTGGATTCTATCTCAACGACTATCAGAATTATCTGGAGAAAGCCAACAACGAGGCTCTTCGCCGGAAATACAATATCAAAATTCACCAAGAGGTCATCGACGCCATCACCTACTAAGGCGTCGATGCACCCCTAATTATCTTTGCTAACTTTAGGCAAGTATCAGTTATGAAGAAAGTCTTCGTTCTCATTCTAGCACTGATGCCTTTTGCTTTTTCGCTTCAGGCTCAGCACAACAAACAAGTAGTTGATGGCATCGTAGCCGTTGTAGGCAAATCCATCGTCAAGACCTCTGATGTGGAACAGGCCTATACTCAGGTTCGCCTTCGCAAAGGACTTGAAAACGAGCATGTCGAGCGTTGCGAACTCCTTGAAAGTATGCTCATCAACAAATTGCTGATACACAAAGGCATCATCGACAGCGTAGAAGTCAACGATGAACAGGTTGAAGAGCAGGTCCAATATTACCTCAACATGGCTGTTCGTCAGGCTGGTGGCAAAGACAAGCTCCGCGAAATGTTCTTTGTCAGCTATGACGAACTTCACGACCAATATTTTGACCTACTTCACGACAGAATGCTCAGTCAGCGTGTCGAGCACCAGTTGACCGAAAATGTGGCAGTTACCCCTGCCGAGGTTAATGAATATTTCAATAATTTCAATCCTGACAGCCTTCCTATCATTCCCACTCAATACGAAGTGTCGGAAATAGTGCTTACGTCCACCATCAGCGAAGCTGAGCGTGATCGTGTACGCGACGAACTCAACGAACTGCGTGAACGCATTATCAAAGGCGAGAAATTCTCCATGTTGGCTAAACTCTATTCTCAAGACCCTGGCTCGGCAAATAAAGGCGGCGAACTCGGTTTCTTTGGTCGTGGTGAGATGGTTTCAGAGTTTGAAGCTACTGCTTTTGCGCTCAAACCTGGCGAGGTGTCTCCCATCGTTGAAACCAAGTTTGGTTTCCATATTCTGCAACTTATTGAGCGTCGTGGCAACACCGTCAACTGCCGTCACATCCTGCTCCAACCCAAGACCTCTTCCGAAGACTTGCTGCGTGCTCGTGTGACCCTTGACAGCCTTGCTCTCGAAATCAGCCAAGGACATATCACATTTGAAGAGGCTGCCCAAAAATACTCTGATGGCAAGAGCAAAGCCCAAGGTGGCACCGTCACCAATCCCAATACTGGCAATAGCCGTTTGGACAAAGAAACCTTCTCTGAACTATATCCCGGCATCAGCATCTTGGCTTTGGACGAAGGTCAGGTGTCCAATGCGTCCCCCATTGTCACCGAAGAGAATAAAAGTGCGTATTGCATCATCCGCCTCAACAAAAAAGCTGTTGAGCATCGTGCAAACCTCGCCGACGACTATGACCGCATTCAGAATGCTTGCCTCCAAGAAGCACAGAACCGCAAAGTGATAGAGTGGGCTAACCGTATGGCCAAAAACACCTATGTGCGTATCGCCGACGAATACAAAGATTGTCCCAGTTTCAAAGTAAAATGGAGTGAATAACACCCCACAATTTACATTCATCATGTCTGATTCCGAAATACTCGACCTCTTTGTCAGCCGCTACCACGACCTCAAATCCGAAATCGGCAAGGTAATCGTGGGTCAAGAACATGCCGTTGACAGCCTTTTGCTCTCAATATTTACTGGAGGACATTGCTTGCTAGTAGGTGTTCCAGGGCTTGCCAAGACGCTTATGGTCAACACTCTCTCCAAAGCACTTGGTCTCAGTTTCAGCCGCATACAGTTCACCCCCGACCTCATGCCCTCTGATATCACGGGTTCGGAGATTCTTGATGAGAATCGCCACTTCCAGTTTATTCAAGGTCCTGTATTTGCCAATATCGTATTGGCAGATGAAATCAACCGCACACCTCCCAAGACCCAAGCTGCTTTGCTTGAGGCCATGCAGGAAAAATCAGTAACTGTATCTGGCAAGAGCTATCCTCTTCAAGTACCATTTTTTGTGCTAGCAACCCAGAACCCCATTGAGCAAGAAGGCACCTATCCACTGCCCGAAGCGCAACTCGACCGCTTCATGCTCAACATCCGTATGGAATATCCCACTTTCCAGGAAGAGGTAGATATCGTCAAAGGTACTACTGTTGATACCACGCAGACTATTCGTAAAGTGCTCACAGCCGAGGAAATATTACAATTCCAAAGCGTGATTCGCCGTATGCCGGTGCCCGACAATGTGTGCCAATATGCGGTTCGTCTCTCTTCCTCCACACGCCCTGGCACCGAAGGTGCTCAGCTGGCCACCAAATACCTTTCATGGGGTGCTGGTCCTCGTGCTTCGCAGTATCTGGTGATGGGTGCCAAAACCCATGCTGCCATGCATGGCAAATACTCGCCCGATATCGAGGATGTGCAGGCTGTGGCCCTAGAAGTACTTCGTCATCGTATTGTCCGCAATTATTTTGCCGAGGCCGAGGGCATCACTACCGAATCCATCGTGGCGCAACTGATTCAAGCATAAGGTATGAAACAATCATTTCTTCTACTCTTTTTGCTGCTGTCCCTCACTCTTTCGGCTCAGCAGTCTAGGCTTCATATCCCCACCGAAAAGCCACTCAAGCCCAAAGAATTGTCGCAGGCATGGCATCATCCCGAAGTTTTCTGCTTGCAGCTTTTCTTCGACGAGAGTGATAGCGCCTATCGAGAGCAAGATCTTGATGTGCTTGACTCAGCCTATATGATTGCTTTTGATCGTAACACGCCCCGACTTTACACCATGTCCATCGAAGCCTATGGCACAGCCTACAATGCAGACATCATGCAACGCCGTGTAGAGTCTATCTACCGATATTTTACCATGCGAGGGCACGAAGTAATGCCTGTTCGCTATGCATACAATCCTATTCATTGCAGCTGCAAAGGCGATACCGTTGAGTTAGTGCGATTTGAGGTGCCCACCAGTCGTCAAGTATATGATTGTGCCGATTTGCCTGACAGCCGCAAAATTCTGCAACCCAATCTACGACTCGAAGAGTCTGTGCTCATCACATTCCAGCACAACCCCATCGAGTGTTTGGGCGGTAATAGTGGCTGCTATCTGCCTGCTCAGGACAGCAACATCCGTTCCTACTACACACAAGTTATCCTCAAAAAAGGCTCTATCTACGCTGTTGACAATACCAAAGACGAGTGCCCCCCACCAGTAGAACTTTCCATTGAAGAGCACCTCAATCATCAAGAGCTAGTAGATCGCTACGCATTGGTGCCTCACCGCCGACAAATCATCCTCCCTGTTGGATATATCGTACTTCGTTCCAGCTTTAATCGCAAACCTGACGAGTGCCAGTCCTTGCCTGATTCCATCCTCGTTCGATTTCCCATCACCGAGCAGCAGTTGGAATCTGGGTTGCGCATTTTCGGCAAAAAACAAGGCTCCAAAGGACCTGAGTTCAAGACAGTACCCACCAAGAAGATCAAAGGTGGTCCTGTTCTCCAACTTCAGGGTGCCATCAACGCTTCCATGTTCGACACCATCTATTTGGCCAAACGCATATCCGACGATGAAATATCGCATTACCTCTACAATGCCGATTCGCCCACCGAGCAGGGTGCTGTCACCATCACGGTCAAAGGCGAAGATCGATACTTCAAACCTTTCCGAGTCAATTCCAAAGGTGAATATGAATACAAGAAAGCTTTCCGTGCTATGCTGCGCATCATAGAGAGCGAAGAAGAAGAATCCAATGAAAATCCATCTAATTCTTTCCGCAATGATGACGATGAAGAATTAGATTAGTGGTGAATTTTATTATTCGCCAATTTTGAAAATCCTAGATACTCAATGGCTTACTTACAAACTGATGTAACAAAAGTTACAACCCATGTGCTTCAGCGCATGAAATTGCAAGGCGAGAAAATTGCCATGCTTACCGCCTATGACTATTCCATGGCCAAGTTGCTCGACAACACCAAAATAGATGTGATACTTGTGGGCGACTCTGCCGCTAATGTAATGGAAGGTTATGATACCACCCTCCCCATCACCCTTGATGAAATGATTGTTTATGCAGCTTCGGTCAAACGTGCAGTCAAACGTTCCCTTGTTGTGGTGGATATGCCTTTTGGCACCTACCAAGGCAACTCCAAACTGGCTTTAGCATCTGCTATCCGCATCATGAAAGAAACCGGGGCCGATGCAATCAAGCTCGAAGGTGGCGAAGAAGTGCTGGAGTCAATTTGCCGTATTCTCACAGCGGGCATTCCCGTTATGGGGCATCTTGGCCTCACCCCTCAAAGTATTAACAAATTTGGCACCTATGCAGTACGTGCCACACAAGATGATGAGGCCAAACAACTCATCCACAACGCTCATGTGCTCGAAGAGGCTGGATGTTTTGCCCTTGTGCTAGAAAAGATTCCTGCCAAATTGGCTGCTCAGGTCACCAATGAAATTAAAATTCCCACCATTGGTATCGGTGCAGGCAACGGCACGGATGGCCAAGTGCTTGTGCTGCAAGACATGCTTGGCATCACCCAGCAATTCAAGCCCCGCTATCTCCGCACCTATGGCACTTTTGGCGAAGATATCAGCAACGCTATCCGTCAATATATCGGTGATGTGAAGAGTTGCAACTTCCCCAACGAAAAAGAGCAATACTGATTTTTTTCTATCAAAAAAAACTTCATCCTTCCACCCAAGCCTTGGCATCGTTTGGGTGGCTTTTTATTTGTCTTGTTTATGAATATTTCGCTGCCACTGGGTGTATTTGATTCTGTTCATGGCAGAGTGTTTTGTCATTTTTTTGAAAGTGGAAGCATCTGCTTGTGCTAGGTTTTCCAACTCTTTGCGACGTTCTTCGGTGAGCTCGTAGTGCACCTCGGCATTATGGTTGAACGGACAAGCCAATTGGCAGCAGTCGCAGCCAAAAGCATAGCCCGATAGCCGTATATCCTCGGGCAAACAATCTGCTCTGTTTTCTATGGTGTGATAGGAGGCGCATCTTCTGGCATCCACAGCAGCCAGTCGTGTCCCTTTGCTCAATGCTCCGTTGGGGCAGGCATTGAGGCAAGCCTTGCATTCACGGCACCGCTCTTGCATTGGCTCTTCATAGCGATCTACTTCAGCCGTCGTAACCAACTCGCCGATGAAGCAGTACGACCCCAACTGCGGGTTAATCAGCAAAGAGTTCTTGCCAATCCAGCCCAATCCAGCTTGTGCCGCCCAATATTTGTCCATGATGGGGGCTGTGTCCACACAGGGCTTGGCTTCGAAATCGGGCATCTCAATACGGATTTCCTCAATAAGTTGGTAGAGCATTCGCTTCACCCGTTCATGGTAGTCCTCGCCATAGGCATACTGCGCTATCCGTTTCCCCTCTTGCATCGTATCCGATGGCCTGTAGCCAAGCAGCACAGATATCACCGACTTTGCTCCAGGCACCAGTAGTCGTGGGTCGTGGCGCATATCTTGGTACTGCTCCATAAAGTGCATAGAGGCATGCTTGTTGTCAGCCAGCCATTCTTTCAGCTGTCGGGCTTCGTCTGGCACCAATGCAGCAGCAGCGATGCCGCAGGCGTCAAAACCCACTCGCATCGCTGCTTGCTTAATATATTCAGCTGTTATCACTCAGCCTCCTGATACTTGGCCTTTTTGCTTCCCTCGTAGAGTTCAAACTTGAGGAAACGGCAGTCGAGCTGACCATTAAGCATCGGTATTTTCTTGCTAGGTTTGAGTCCGATATGTTTCATGGCCTCAAAGTCGCTGGTGATGAGCCACACCTCGCAATTCTCGCCATATTTCTTCTTGAAAGTGTCGCCCAGCAACTCATACATGGCATTCAAGTCTTCAATCTTGATACGTTCGCCGTAAGGGGGATTGGTGACAATCAAAGTCTTGCCTTCTGGAGGATCCTGGTCTTCGAAAGAGCCTTGATAGAGGAACACGTCCTTGTGCAGCTTGGTGTATTCGAGATTCTTCTCGGCCTGTTCTAGCACTTGGATATCGATGTCGTTGCCCCAAATCTCGCAATCGAAATCGCCAGCCCCAATCTTGCGGTCTTCTTGCTCCTTCACGCTCTTCCATTCGCCCAGGTTGAATTCCTTCCAGCGTTTGAAGGCGAATTTGCCGCCGCGATAATATTGGGCAGGGATGTTGTTGGCCATCATGGCAGCCTCAATTAGCAGTGTGCCAGAGCCGCACATGGGGTCGTAGAAATTGGTGTCGCATTTCCAGCCAGTCAGTTTGATCATGCCGGCAGCCAGCACCTCGTTAATGGGGGCAATACCCACTGCCTGACGATAACCGCGCTTGTGCAGGGAGTCGCCGCTGGAGTTGATGAGCAGCGTCACCTGATTGTCGCGTATGTGCAGGTTGAACTTATAATCGGGTGTCTCGGTATCGATAGTGGGGCGTTTGCCGAAATTGCGGCGGAAACGGTCAACGATTGCATCCTTGGTCTTGAGGGCAGCATAGTAGGAGTGGGTGAAAATCTCGCCACTGGTGGTGCTGTCAATCATGAAAGTGCAGTCCACATCCATGATTTTCTCCCATTTGATTTTATAAACCTCGTTGTAGAGTTCCTCGTCGTTGTTGGCCACGAACTCGGCAAAAGGTTTCAAGATGGCCAGTGCTGTGCGGCAAGTGTAGTTTGCACGGTAGAGCACACGCATATCGCCTTCGAAAGTGACGGCGCGGTTGCCTATCTCTATGTTCTCAGCGCCGCAGCCCTTCAGTTCCTCTGCTAGCACCTCTTCAAGACCCATCATGGTCTTGGCAATCATTTTGAATGAATCGCGGCCGGAATACTTCACTTGAATTTTCTGACCATTTTGTTTTTGTATAATCATATTCGTTATTCTATATTTCTTCGTTAGTATTATTTTTAGCCACGGGGCTGAACAAACCTTGCCCCTCTACGATGGCCGTGTTCAGGTCGTAGCCCAGCAGCAGCACCAGGCAGTTGAAAAAAAGCCACATCATCACCACCATCAATGAGCCAATGGAGCCATAAAGCAGGTTGTACTGATTGAAATAGACGAAATACTCTCTGAATCCAAACGACAACAGGATGAACATACCCATGGAGAATATCGACCCAGGGGAGAAAAAATGCACCCGCTGCTTCTTCAGTGGTATGATATAGTAGATGGCGCATATCGTCAGCAATCCCATGCCAACCAAAATCACCCATCTGCCCACAGCCACCAGCCAATATGTGAGCGAGCCATCGATGATAATGCCGTGGTTGAAAATCCATGCCAAGCACGACCGATAGCCAATCAGCAGTATGGCCACCAGCACCAGCTGCAAGTAAAGCATCAATACAATGGCAATGCACAGCGGATAGCGTTTGATGAATTTTCGGCGTTCAGGCATCAGGTTGGGCAAAAATTTCAGCTCTTTCACTTCAGGCGTAAAAGCGCTGATGTCGGCAAAATACATCATCATGCCGTGTACGGCGTTGGCTGCAAAGAAGATAGAAAGTAAAAAGCCTATCGACAGCATGCTCTTGTGTTTGTGACCTAGCACATCGTTTACAGTGGCCGAGAGAGGCTCGTATATTTTCTCTGGCAGTATCGCCTGCAGCTGTCCCAGCAGTTCGTCTTGGATGCCATCAAAGGGGAGGAAAGCCACGCATGTAAAGATGACTATCAGCAATGGTGGCAGCGCCATCAAGAAAGCAAAAGCCAGTCCTCTGGCAGCACGCCAAAGCTTGCCTTGCCCTATGCTCACCTTGAGGTGGTTGAGAATATTGATGATAGGCACCCCCTTAAATCCGGGCAAAGAGAAAGTGCGCGCCCATTGCCGCAACGCAACAATGCATTTCGAACGCTTCACACGCAATTTCAAGTCGCCCATCTTTTCTTTCAGCGTACCCATCGAGCCGATCAGTTTTTAATCAATGATATATCCATGCTTTTTATATGGTGGGTCAGAGCACCCACGGATATATAATCCACATTTGTCTCGGCATAAGCGCGAAGAGTCTTCTCTGTGATGCCGCCGCTGGCCTCGGTCTCATAGCGGCCTGCAATGTGGTCCACGGCTTCGCGGAGCGTGTCCACGTCAAAGTTGTCCAGCATGATGCGATCCACGCCTCCATGTTGCAGCACGCGTTCCAGTTCATCCAGGTTGCGCACTTCAATCTCAATCTTCAGATTCTTGCCATTTGCATGCAGGTATTCGTGGGTGCGGTCAATCGCAGCCTCAATGCCGCCAGCAAAGTCAATGTGGTTGTCCTTCAGCATCACCATGTCGTACAGCCCAATGCGATGATTGGTGCCCCCGCCGCACTTCACAGCATATTTCTCCAGCAGTCGCATATTGGGGGTCGTCTTGCGGGTGTCCAGCAGTTGGGTGTGGAGGCCATGCAGCATCTTCACCATCTCGTGGGTTTGCGTGGCGATGCCGCTCAAGCGTTGCATGAAATTAAGCGCGGTGCGTTCGGCTGTGAGTATCACGCCCGAGGCACCATCCACCACCATCAGCACATCGCCCTTCTTCACCATGTCGCCATCGTGCTTCTTGTGTGTAATGTTGATGGGAATCTGACAATGATAAAACGAGTCGTTGACAAACCGGAATACGCGTTCACCCACCTCCATGCCGCAGAGGATACCATCTTGCTTGGCCACCATCTTGGCCGATGCCGTAGCGGTGGGGGGAATGCAAGCGAGCGTGCTGTGATCGCCGTCGCCCACATCCTCGAGCAACGCCATACGAATCAGTTCGTCTAAGTTCGAGATATTCATCATGTCAAATAACTATTTATTAAGTTTTGAATTTGCAAAGATACGATTTTTTCGCTAATCCTCAAAATAAAAATACTCACAATCAGTTATGTTGTTGATTAACATCATTGTGTTGGACTGTTTGTACTTTGCACCTGTGGTGCAGAATTGTGGTTAGAGGCCGTTTTTCTGCCAAAAAACAGCCTCCGCCCTCTGTGGCTTTATTTGTTGGTAGGTGAGAATACGTTATTGACTTTGACACCTGACACCCATGACACTTGACACCCTCAGTGTTCAAAACGCTTGAAATGAAACATTTGTTCAATTAGGGCAAAAACAGAATTTTTTGCCATCTGAGCAATCGCAGCTAGAATGGCTGAAAGAAATTATCATAAAACGTTTATAACCAACAATTTCCGATTGATTTCTAAAAATCTCCTAAATTTCGAATATTTTCACTTCAGAAACTGAGATTAGCCCCCAGTTTTGTGGTTTCCGTCCTGCCAATATGCTCGTTCTTGCACAGCTCTTGCTCTGCCCGCCTCGGGACGCAACGCAGGGGTAACTACGTGGTAATGCCGCAGTAACGCCATTGGCGCAGCGTACCGTAGCAAGGCCCTCAGCACCGAATAATCACTTCTTTCAAATCCTTGAAGCTTATGAGCGGCATTTTTCTCCCGCCCCGTCAGAGCCTACGGAAAGGGCGAACTTGCTCACTTCCACCATGTATTGCCCCTTAGCGTTTGTTAGCGCCCGCGTCATTTTGGTAGTTGAGAAAAAAGTTGTAATTTTGCAATCGCTTTTTTGGGGCATAGGAGCGCGTCCTAGCAAGCCCTCACCGCACACACCCCGGACTGAGGACCCGGCGCGGAGATGAAAAAAAACAATGAGCTATGGGAAAACTGAACGGCATTATTGCCAACATTAATTTCTATAATAGGCAAAGGGTGAAAGCACATACTCCCAACGCAATGCAAGAACAAAATTAAAGATAATATGACCAGAGAAATTCTTTTATATGCTTTCCTTGTCAGCGAAGTGTTGTATTTCATTCCGCATATTAA